>JBEVHX010000110.1:0-23222 GCA_040510995.1 Candidatus Nanopelagicales bacterium | reverse complement strand
CACGTCGCCGACCGGGCCGAGGCGATCGTACGGGCCCGGGATGCCGGTCTTGGGCGTTGATGCAGAGCCAGAGCCCGTCGGTGCGATTCATCAAGGAACGAGGCGGTTTTGGCTAGCGGCGCCGCAAATCGGGCGAACAGTGAGAAGGTCGTCACGATGACAGTCGCGGACGGTTCTCCGACTGGACCGGCGCCGCGGGTGCCTGTCCCCCTGCTCATCGCGGTGGCAATCATCGGTCTCATCGCGACCACGGCCCTGGTCTTCGCGCTGTTGGAGTTCTTCGAGTCGGAGCCGGAGCCGACGACCGCCGAGTCGGTGCAGACCTTCCGTGACTCGGCGATCCCCGTCGATGTGCCGACCATCGTGACCGAAGAGGACCTGCGTGAGTTCGGCCGTACCTATCCGCCGGTCTACTGGGCAGGCCCGCGTGACGACGTGCAGTACGAGCTCACGGCCACCCGGACCGGCGACTTCTACGTCCGCTACCTTCCCGAGGACGCGGAGGTCGGCGACGACACGAGCGAGTACTTGACGGTGGCGACGTACTCCGTCGTCGACGGCTATCAGTTGCTGGCCGACTCGGCGACGACCGCGGGCGCCACCGGGGTTGAGGCCGAGTCGGGTGCGCTTGTGGTCACGCACGCCAACGATGACAAGCGGGCGTACTTCGCCTTCGAGGGCTCTGACTTCCAGGTCGAGGTCTTCGACCCGGTGGCTGGCGTTGCTGCCGGTCTCGTGGCCGACGGATCGTTGGTCTTGCTGCAGTGACGACGAGGTCTTGCAGCCCCCAGGCCGCCCGGACCGGGACGGTTTTGCCCGGCTGCGGGCTCAAGGATGACCCGGGACCCGGAGAACCTGTTCCGGCAACCAGAACCTCACGCCCGCGAACACGTCGGGAGGCGGCCGGGGGCCGCGGCGCGTGCGGGAATCGCACTCAGCCGCTGAGGCGGTAGAACCGGAAGAAGTCATGGTGGATGGGGAGGATCTCGACGTCGGTGTAGCCCGCCGCGGAGGCGTACTCCCTGAGCGTGTCAGCGCGCATGACCGTGCCGGTCGCGGCTGTGGGCTGTTCTGCCATGCCGACTGGCAGGCAATGCAGGACGCTCGCCGAGTACATGAACCGCTCGATCTCGTCCCCCGGTGCGCTGAACTGCTCAGCGACGCGCTCGTCCATGATGACCACGGTGCCGCCTTCGGCCCGGGCGTTCCGGATGGCCGCGAGCACCTCGACCGGTCGTGCCATGTCGTGCAGCGCCTCGAAGACGAAGACGGCGTCGAAGTGGCCGCTGAGCTCGGGATCTGCAGCGTCGGCGACTCGGAAGTCCACCCGGTCGTCGACCCGCGTCTGCTTGGCGTGGCGGGTCGCTGCCTCGATGGATGGTTCGTCGAGATCGATGCCGACCACGTTCACCCGAGGGTATGCGGCCGCGAGCGCAACGCTGGACCAGCCGTACCCGCAGCCCACGTCGAGGACGGTCGCGGCCGGCTCGCGCAGGAGCCGCTCGTGCAGGTCGGGCAAGCCGACCCGGATCCACTCCGCCGCGAGCGCGCTCGTGAACGCCGGCCGGTTGAACGCGCCCTGCCCGTCGCGTAGGTACGGGCCGTAGTCGCCGAACCGGATGCCCGTGCCGGCGCGATACGCGGCGACCAGTCGCGGCATGACCTCACCGAGTGAGGCGACCAGCCCACCGAACGGTGCCACGTACGCGAGGCTCTCCTCGTCGAGCAACACCTGGGCGTGCGCCGTCGACAGTCGGTAGGTGCGGTCGTCGGGCGACTGCTCCGCATTGTCGACGTCGATGAGCCCAGCCACCGCCTGCTGCTCGAGCCATTCGCGGGCGTAGCGCGGGTCGATTCCGGCTGCGCCGGCAAGCCCAGGGGCTGTGGCACCGCCGTTATGCGCCAGCGCCGCATACAGCCCGAGCTCTTTGCCGAGATGGATCGTCAGCAGCTCGAACGCGGCGACGCCGCCGAGGAACAGCCGACCGACCAGTTCTTCGACCTGGGACTCGATCTCACTCATCTCAAGCTCCAAAACGTTGACGACATTGGGGCTCAACGGTGCATCGCCGGCGTGGGCGAAGCATGGGGAGATCTCCCTGACTTGCGGCACGAGTTCGGGTCCGTGCCCGCTGACATGCGAGGTAGATTGCGCGCCGTGGAGCCCGCAGCGCCGGCCCCCGAGGACGTCACCCAGGAGCGCGATCCGGCTCCGTGGGAGTCCCTCGCCGAGGACTGCTGGTGGTCAGGTCGGGTCAACGACGCGATCGCGGCCTGGGAGCAGGCCGCGAACTCCGCCGCCGACGAAGATGACCCGGCGACCGCCGGCCAGTTATGCGCCTGGATCGCCCGGGAGTACCGATCGCTCGGGAATGCGGCTGCGGCGGACGGTTGGCTGAGCCGCGCGGAGCTGTATGCGGCTGCGGCGGACGGTTGGCTGGACTTGGCCCGGGCGGATGCGCAGACCGATCCGCTCGTTCAGGCCGCCTATGCCGACCGGGCTGTCGAGTCCGCCCGTCGGGTCCACGACCGTGATCTGGAGATCACCGGACTCACGCGGCTGGGCCTGGCGCGCATCAGGTCCGGCGACTTCGGCGAGGGCCTGGCCTGCTTCGACGTGGCCATGGCGTTGGCCACGTCGGGCGTGGCTTCCCGGCTGAGGACGGTCGGCGAGGCCTGCTGCGATCTCGTGCTGGCCACTGAGCTCACCGGCGACGTGCAGCGGTTCAGCCGATGGATGAACGTCTTGGAGGAGTTCGTCAAGCGACGGGGATACCCGGCGGTCATGGGGTTCTGTGCGACCTGCTGCGCTGAGACCGACGCGGTCCGGGGCGACTTCGGCAGGGCTGAGCAGCAGCTACGCGCCGCGGTCGTGGGCCTGCATGACGGTGGACACGCGGCTCGCTGTGTGCCGCCCGCCGCAAAGCTGGCCGAGCTCCTCGTGCTGCAGGGTCGTCTTGAGGAGGCCGAGGCGGCGCTGGCTGACGATGAGGGCGCCGAGACGTTGCTCGCCCGGGCTCGCCTGGCATTCGCCCGCGGTGACCCCGCCTTGGCGGCCACGTTCGCCGGCCGGGTCAGCCGAAGGATCGCGGGTGATCTGCTGGTGCGGATCTCCGCCCAGGCATTGCTGACCGAGGCGCGGCTCGCTCAAGGCGACGTCGCCGCGGCGTCCGATGAGCTCGCGCGGCTCCGCCGCGCCGTCGGGGCCACCGGCAGCGCGCGCGCCCGTGCCCGCGTTCACATCACGGGCGCCCGCCTCGCCCTGGCCCAAGCAGATCACACGACGGCCACGGCCGGATTCGAGGCGGCCCTGGACGAGCTCGCGGGCGTGCACGGGTCCGTTGAAGGAGCTGAGGCGCACCTCGAGCTGGCCCGGCTTGCCTTCACCGCGGCCCCCGAGGTTGCCCGGGCCGAGGCGCGCGCAGCGCTCGTGGCCTTCGAGTCGATCGGCGCGACACACAGCGCCGACGACGCAGCTGGCCTGCTTCGTCGCCTTGGTGACCGAAGCCGAGTGGGGGCGAAGGGCGGCGGCGGGCTCACCGAGCGGGAGTGGCAGGTGCTCAGACTCATCGCCTCGGGGCTGACCAACGCAGAGATCGGCCAGCGCCTGTTTATCAGCACCAAAACCGCCGGCAACCACGTGAGCAGCATCCTCACCAAGCTAGGACTGCGCAGCCGCGCGGATGCCGCTCGCTATGCGACGCTGCATCCAAGCCGCCGTTGAAGGACGCATCAGTCTGCTCCGCCCGATGACGATCAGCATGGCGCCACTGCCGAATTTGGGATGCACGTCGTGGCCCGCCCCCCGCACGATGTCGTGTGCAGGGGCCAATCAGCTACGTGGTGGGGTGCATCGATGATTTGCCGGCTCTGGCATGGCTGGACGACGCGCGAGAACGCGGACGCATACGAGGCGGTAGTTCGCGGCGAGGTGATCCCGGGCATCGAGGCGCGGGGGATCGCCGGGTTCCGGCACATCGACCTGATGCGAACCGATCACGGCGATGAGGTCGAGTTCGTGACGCTGATGTGGTTCGACGACCTTGACTCGATCAAGGCGTTCACCGGCGAGGACTACGCGGTGAGCCATGTACCGGTGGCTGCACAAGCGGTGCTCGCGCGGTACGACCATCGCTCCGAGCACTACACCGTGCTCGATCGACGGCCCCAGTAGTCAAGTCGCGGAGGTTGCCATGGCGGATCAGTCGGCCCTGCTGGAGCGAGTGCGCCATTACTGGGAACACCTCGGCGAGGACATCGACCGCGACCACGAGATTTACCACGATGACGCGGTGCTCGAGTTCCCGCAGTCGGGGGAGCGCTTCGAAGGCGTCGCCAATTTCAAGGGGTGGCGCAGCCAGTACCCGGGTGACGTGCGGTATCGGGTTCGCCGCATCGCCGCACGCGAGGACCTGGCTGTCGTCGAGTGCTCCGTGAGCTACGACGGCAGTCCTTGGCAGTTCGGGGTTCAGCTGCTCGAGTTCCGGGGCGACAAGGTGGCGCTCGAGCGGATCTATGTCATGCCGGGCTGGGATGCGCCCGAGTGGCGCGCTCCCTGGCACTCGGCCACGCCTGCGGACCCGCCGGCTGGCTAGCTCGCCGCGCGATCCACCGCAATCACCAGACCTTGGTGTCCCAAGTCGCCTCGTGCCTGGGGAACAGCGCCGCGCCGCACATGTCGGCGCCGGGCGCCGCGATCGACCGAGATCATGAGCTGGCTCGGTGGGCCCTCAGCTGGTCGCCGCTGCTCAGCCGCGGCTCCTGCGGGCACGAGCGGGGGCTGATGAGGTCGCGGCCAGCGGCAGCGCCGACGGTGGCTTGACCTCCTCGAGTCGGAGGTAGGTCACCAGCCGCTGCCCACCGCGGGTGGCCAACCGGGCGAGGACCTGCTGGAGCTCGGAGACGTCGCGGGCGACCACCGAGAGCAGGTAGTCCATCTCGCCGGCGACGTTGTCCGCGGCGGTGATCTGCGGCGTGGCGCGAACCAGGTCGTCGAACGCGCGGCTGGAGCGTAGGTCGTGCCGGGCAAGGCTCGCGGCTACATACACGTGCAGTGGGAAGCCGGCGGCGGCCGGGTCGAGCCGCGCGCTGATGACTCTGATGACGCCGGACTCCTTGAGCCGCCGAACGCGGTTCAGCGTCGCCGCCGGGGACAGCCCGACGAGCCGAGCCAGCTCGACGTTCGTACGGTCCGCGTCACCCTGCAGGGCGCTCAACAGCTCGACGTCAATATCATCAAGATCAATGGCCATCTTGCGATCGATTATTTCGTCATAAGCGCTAGGTGGCAAATACCGACCGGTCAGAACGCACCATGGACCCATGAGCATCGACCGCCGTACCGCCCTTGTGGCACTCGCCGCAGCTGGCCTGTTGTGGGGCACGACGGTGCCCGTGACCAAGCTGGCACTCGAGTGGCTGCCGCCGGGCTGGCTCACGGTTGCCAGGTTCGGCCTGGCCGCCGCCGTGCTCCTGCTCGCCGTGCGGTTCCGCGTCCGCGCCGTTTGCACCCCGGCCGTGCTCGGCTGGGGCGCCGTCGGGTACGGCGCCACGATCCTGGTGCAGAACGCGGGGGTCGCGCGCACGAGCGTGAGCCACGCGGCTGTGCTCGTCGGCGCCATGCCGGTGCTCGTTGCGATCATCTCGGCGGTGGGGCGGCGCCACCTGGCGCCGCCGGTCGCCTGGCTTGGGTTCGCGGTCTCCTTCGCCGGGGTCGGTGTGGTGGCGGCCGGTGGGGGAGGCGGGTCCACCGTGGTCGGCGACGGCCTGGTGCTGGCGTCGTTGGCCTGCGCGGCGTCGTTCACCGTGGCACAGGCCAGGCTGTTGCCCGGTCGGGACGCGATCGCAGTGACCGCGGTCCAGTTCTTCGCGGCGGCCGTTGCGATGCTTCCGGTGGCCGCCGTGACCGAGGGCCTGCCGGTCGCCCCGAGCGACAGCGGCGTCGTGCTCACCGTCGCCGGGCTGGCTCTGGCGGGCACTCTGGCGCCGTTCACGCTCTTCGCATACGGGCAGGCCCGAGTCTCGGCCGAGATCGCCGGCGCCTTCGTGAACCTGGAACCGCTGGTCGGCGCGGCCGCCGGTGCCGTCGTGTTCGGCGACCCGGTCGGCCCAGGGCACGTCGCTGGCGGCGCGGCCATCCTCATCGGGATCGCACTCAGCAGCCGCTCGCTGCTGCGAGCACGAAGGCACGTCGCCAGTCAGCCGGCCCGACACTCCGGAGACTGGCCCCCGAAGTTAGGCAAGGATGCCCTAAGGTCCACTCGTGCAGCTGTTCGTCTTCTCGGTCCAGCCGACCTACGTCCACGCGGTCGTGCGCGCCGGCGCGACCGGCGTCGTCGTCGACTGGGAGCGGCGGGGGAAGGTGGTCCGGCAGCGCGGTCACGACACCCAGATCAACGCGGACGGCCCGGAGGATCTTCGGCGGGCGCGGGCCGCGACCGACGGTCGGGTGCTGTGCCGGCTCAACGGCTACGGTCCATGGACGTCAGACGAAGTGACGACAGCAGTGGCGGGCGGGGCCGACGAGGTGCTGCTCCCGATGGTGCGCCGCACCGACGAGGTCGCGCGGACGCTCGAGCTGGCTCGAGGCCGCTGCGCTGTCGGCATCCTGATCGAGACCCAGGATGCGGTCGACCGCGCCGAGGCTCTTGGCGAGCTGCCGCTGAGCCGGATCTATGTCGGGCTCAACGACCTGCGAATCGACCGCGAGTCGGATGAGCTGTTCGATCCGCTGGTCGACGGCACGGTCGCTCGGGTCCGGTCCGCGGTGCGTTCCGTCCCGTTCGGGGTCGCCGGTCTGACCCGACCGGACGCCGGCCACCCGGTCCCGAGCCGCCTCCTCGCCGGCGAGCTCGCCGCCCTGGAGGCGCAGTTCACGTTCCTGCGCCGGTCCTTCCTCGCTGACACGGTTGGCCGCGACCTCGACGTGGAGGTCCAAGCCATCCTTGCGTCGGTCGCGGTCGCGCGGATGCGGACCGCCGCGGAGGTCGAGGCCGACCACGCCGAGCTCGTGGCCGCGGTTACGGCCCGACCCCTGCTCACCGCGTGAGAGCGCTCGTCACGGGCGCGGGCGGTTTTGTCGGACGACACCTCACGGCCCGCCTCGCAGCGGACGGCTGGCATGTCACTGGACTGACCCGCGCCGACGTCGACCTCACGGACCCGGTCGCGGCAGCCGAGGTCGTCCGGCGGGCCAGGCCGGACGTGCTGTTCTCACTGGCCGCCGCACGGGCAAAGTCGACGGCCGCGGAGCGCGCGGCGACCACGATGGTCAACACCAGCCCCTGGCTGGTGGACGCTCTGCCGGACAGCTGCCGGGCCGTGGTCCGGCTTGGTTCGTCCACCGAGTATGGCGCCGCTGCCAGCCCACTGGCCGAGGACTCGGCGCTGCGGCCCCGCGGCTTCTTCGGGGCGACGAAGGCCGCCGGCTCACTGCTGCTGATCGCCGCCGCGGCCGAGCGGGGCGTCCGCGCGTGCGTGCTGCGGGCGTTCCAGGTGTACGGGCCCGGCGACCACCCGGCCCGTTTCGTGCCGGCCGTCCTGCGCGCCGCCGAGACCGGCCACGTGCTCCCGCTGACCGAGCCCGGACGCTGTCGCGACTGGGTGTGGGTCGGCGATGTCGTCGACGCCTGCGTCCGTGCGGCGGTCGCCGACGACCTGCCCGCTGGCCAGGTGCTGAACATCGGGACAGGCACCCAGACGAGCAACGAAGACCTGGTTGCGACCGCCCAGCGGGTCACCGGCCGCACCATCACCACCGCGGTCGGCGGCCACCCAGGCCGGGCCTGGGATACCGGCAACTGGGCCAGCGACCCGTCGCTCGCGGCGACGATGTTGGACTGGAAGGCTTCGGTCGACTTGGCGCAGGGATTGGCGCGAACGTGGACGCCCCGGTGACGCGAGTCTCGGCCGTGGTTCCCGTCCATGGCAACGAAGGGACCCTGGAACCGCTGACGCACCGGTTGGCCGCGGTTCTGACCGGCTACGACTGGCGGCTCCGGTTCGTGGTCGACGCATCACCCGATGGCAGCGCCGTGGTTGCCTCGTCGCTTGCGGCCAGAGATCCGCGGGTTGCGGTCACGACCCTCGACGTCAACGTGGGTCAGCATCGTGCTCTGGCTCGAGGACTCGCCGATGAGGCCGATGCTGACGCCTGGGTCTGTCTGGACGCCGATCTGCAGGACCCGCCGGAGGCCGTGCCATCGCTGTTACGCAGGCTGGCGGTCGGAGACGTGGCTGCGGTATTCGCCGGGCGCCGCGGTGCATACGAACGACGGTTGCGTCGCTGGACCGGCCGGCTGCATCGACGCGCAGTCGCCGCGCTGACCGGGCTGCCTCCGGACGCGGGCGCGTTCCTGGCGATGGGCGGTCGGGCCAGGGATGCGGTGCTCGCGGCGGATGCGCCGTCCATCGTGGTCGCGATCGGCGCTTCGCAACTGCCCGTCGTCAGCCTCCCGGTGGCGCGGGATGTGCGACCCGTCGGCCGCTCAGCCTGGGACGGTCGGACGCGGCTGTCCCAGTCGGTGCGCTCGTTGCTCTGGACCGCGCGTCAGCGGTCCTGAACCGCCCGGTCCCACCGCTGCACGACGAGGGTCGTCGAGCTGGCCGAGAACCTCGTCTCGCCGGCGAGGGCCAGCCCTTCCGCGCGCAGCAATGTCTCGTCGTCGGTCTTGGTCAGCCCGCCGTCGACCTCGCGACGCACCAGCCAGACCCGGTCGGGACCAGCCGGCGCGTCGTCCGGCGGCAGCGAGAGGTCTGGTCTGAGGTCGGGCGCGAGCAGCCGGATGTAGTGGTCGAGCGCGATGGCCGAGCGGCGGTCGCCGGCGACGATGGGTTCCCCGAGGCGGTGGGCGGCCGCGAGCATCTCGACAACTTCGTCACCCCGTTCGCGACCCGGCCGGTCCAGCAGTGGGATCGTCGCGACCAGGGAGCAGCCGACGAGGAGCGCGCTCAGCGCGACGACCAGGCTGCGGCGCGACCACACGGTGGCGCCGACGCCGGCCAGCACGCCCAGGGCAAGCAGCGCGGTCAGGAGGTACCGCGGTGTGTAGACCGGCCGGACGAGGGTTTCCACGGCTGTGAGCAGCACCAGCGGCACACCGAGCCAGCAGGCGCCGATGACCCCGATCCGTGGCGCGCGCACCAGCGCGGCCGCGGTGAGCGCCAGCGTCACGGCGAGCAATACGGTCTGCTGCCCGGCCCAGGCCTGCGCCGCATACCAGGAGAGGGCGCCGTTCGTGGTGTCCTGGAAGGCGTTTCGGTCCGCGTTTCCGTTGAGCAGGTTCAGCACGACGAGGGCCACGGTCGGTAGGACTGCGAGCGCACCCACCACCGCCACTGGCAACGCGTCGCGCCGGACGACCCACGCCGCTACGACGAAGCCGATCAGCACGCCGGCGGTGTACCAGTGGGCGAGTCCCATGGCGGCGCCGCCGATGCCGAACAGCAGCAGCCCGCGGGGGGAGTCCTGCAGCCAGCGAACCAGGCCGAGGAACGCCACCGCGGTGGCAAGCAACGCGAGCCCGTAACTGCGGGCCTGCACCGCCTGCGGGACGAGTAGCGGGTTGGCGGCGATCGCCAGTCCCGCGACGACGCCCGCCGGCCGACCCGCGAGTCGCGTGACGGCGCGGACGAGCACGGCAAGGCCCGCGGCCGCTGCGAGCAACGTCAGGATGCGCAGCGACGTGTCGCTGCCGATGCCGGGCAACGCCATCCACGCGTGCATGACGAGGTAGTAGGGGCCGTTGTACGACGGCGGCACGCCCTCCAGGTACGGAGTGATGCCCTCGCCGTCGATGATCGAGCGCACGATGTCGCCGAGCGGCAGGCGAGCCACCTCAGCCGTGAACAACTCGTCGTACCAGAGCGCGTGGCCGCGGACGAGCAACAGCGAACCGAGCGTGAGCAGCGCGACCGGCGGGAGCAGCTCCCACAGCCAGCCACGCCCTCGGGTCGGGAGCTGCGGGGAGCCCTTGACCGGGGTGGCCGCAGTCGCAGCCTCGGTCGACGGCACGTCGGCAGCATAGGTGGGCGTGGGCGACCCTCCCGCCCTTGGATGACTACCGTGTGGGCCATGTCGGCGCGGCGATGGCAACGCCGTGCCGAGGTTCGTCGTCGTGCATTCCAGTTCTGCGCAGGTGTGGTCGCCGCGATCGCGCTCCTGCTGGTCGCGGCCTCGGCAACCGGCCCGGCGTACAGCGCCTTAGGTGAGCCGATCATCGTGCCGCCGGCCGCGACTCCAACACCATCCCCGACATCAACCGACCTCACCGTCTCGCCAACGCCCACCTCCACGCCGACCACCAGCCCGACCAATACAGCGACCTCGACCAGCACTCCGACGTCGACGCCGACCGCGACCCCGTCGCCTGGACCGACGGTCAGCGACAGCGAGTCGCCCGTAACCCCCAGCCCCTCAGACACGGTCAGCTCACCCGCTGCGTCTCGGCCGGCGACCCAACCAGCCGTCCAGGACTCAAGCATTCCGTTCGCCTCGGTCGTCATTGCCTTGGCGGTGCTCGGGCTCGCGCTGGTCGCGCTGCTCAGGGTCTACCGACACGGTGAGCGAGCCGTGGCCGACGTCGCGTCGGGGGAGGCGACGCAGCCCAAGGCTCCAGTCCAGACCACGGTCGACTTCGTCCTCGGACTGGGCAAGGCCATGCTCGAGTCGGGTGATCCAGTCACCCACGTGGAGGCCAGCCTCGGACGGATCGCAGCCCTGAACGGCCTCGACAACGCAGCCGTCATCGTGCTGCCGGCCATGCTGCTCGTGTCCGTTCCGGGTGACGAGTCAGTGCAGACGGCGGTGTCACCGGCATATGGGCGGCTTCGTCTGGATCAGGTCGAGGCGGTTTTCCAGATCGTCGACGAGGCCGAGAGGGGCGAGATCACCTCCGCACAGGGGCTGGCCCGGTTGCAGGCGGCCAAGGCGATGCCGCCGTCGTTCAGCCCGGTCCTGCGGGTCGTGGGCTACGCGGTGATGACCGTCGGCCTCGCCCTGATCCTGCGCGGCGGATGGGACGAGCTGCTCATCGCGGGCACACTGGGCACGATCATCGGCGCCCTCAACCTTGAGTCCGCCCGGTTGCCGTCCGCATACCAGGTGTTCCTGCCGATCTTGTCATCCTTCGGGGTCGCGCTCATCGTGTTCGTGCTCGCGCGGACCGACATCGATCTCCAGATCTACCCGCCGCTCGTCGCGCCGTTGGTCGCATTCCTGCCGGGAGCGCTGCTCACGACGTCAGTGATCGAGCTCGCCACCGGACAGATGATGTCGGGCGCCGGCCGACTGGCCGCTGGCGGGATGCAGCTGGTGCTGCTCGCCCTTGGCATCGTCACGGCAGCACAGCTCGTCGGTGTCCCGGGCACGATCATCAGCTCGCCGTCGAACCAGCCGATCAGCCTGCTCGCGCCTTGGGTCGGGGTCGCGATCTTCGGGACGGGTGTTGTCCTCCACCAGTCCGCGCGCCCGAGATCGCTCGGCTGGATCATTCTGATCCTGTATGTGGCCTATGCCGGGCAGCTGCTCGGTGGCGTGCTCTTCGGCAGCCAGCTGTCCGCGTTCTTCGGCGCCCTGGCCATGACGCCCGTCGCCATGCTCGTCGCGCAGCAACGAACCGGACCGCCGACTCTGGTGACCTTCCTGCCCGGCTTCTGGATCCTGGTGCCGGGGGCGCTCGGGCTCGCGGGTGTCACCAGTTACATCGGGGCCAGCCAGGTGGACGGCGTGGCCTCCCTGGTCGCGGCCGCGACCACGATGGTGGGTATTGCGCTGGGCGTTCTGGTGGGACTCGGCATCGGCTCACTGCTGCTGCGCCGCGGAACCCGTCCCGGCGCCCGCCTTGACCTTGATCCGGAGGGACGGGCGGCGCCCGACCTGTAGGCGCGTGCCGTCGGTCGTGTCGACTGCGCCCACTGGACGCGGATCGCGCAAACTCGGTCGAGGAAGCACAGCTGCGCGAGGTTACCGGACCACCATGACGACGCAGGTCAGTACCGCTACCCGTCGTCAACGATCCGCGGCGCCAACCAGCCGCAAAGCACAAGACCGCCCGACGACGACTGCGACCAGCCCGACCAGGACGTCGATGCCGCGTCGTTATCGTTGCGGATACCGGCTGCCGGTCGAGCGGGTTCGTTCTACGGTCCGAGCATGGCCGAAGTCACCCCATCACGACGTGCCGACCTGTCGATTGTCGCGGTCGACGAGCGCCCGGACCTGTCCGAGGTCGATGCGATCGCCGTCCCGGTCGCGCAGGACGGCGACGTCCCGGAAGAGCTGGCGATTGGCCGTGCGGAGCTGCTGCGGGCGGGATTCTCCGGAGAGGTTGCGCAGGCCCTGGCCTTTCCCCGGTCGGATGGCCCGGCGCTGGTGGCCGTCGGTGTCGGCGACGTGGACTCCCTTGATGCCAGCGCGCTCCGGCGGGCTGCCGCGGCCTTCGCACGTGCGGTGCCGAACGACTCCCGACTCGCAACCCAGGTCCGCGAGCTGAGCGGCGTCTCAGTGGAGAGCGCCGCTGCGGCGATCGTCGAGGGGGTGCTGCTGGCGCGCTATCGATTCGACCTGCGGAGCCTCTCGCGTGGACCGGCGGCGGTCAGCCGGCTCGTGCTGTATGCGCCAGGGGCGCCGCTGGCTGAGCTCGAGCGTGGCACCGCGCGGGGACGCATCACCGCCCAGGCGGCGTTGCTCGGCCGCGATCTCGCGAACTGCCCCGCCGGCCTGTTGACCGCCGACCGGATGGCCGAGGTCGCGGTCGAGGTCGGCGCCGAGAACGGCCTCCAGGTCGAGGTCTTCGACCGCGACGATCTGGCCGCGCTGGGTTGCGGCGGCCTGCTTGGCGTCAACAAGGGCAGCGTGAACCCTCCCCGCATGATCCGGCTGCGGTATGCGCCGAACGGCGAGCCCATCGGCCGGCTGACCCTTGTCGGCAAGGGCGTCATGTATGACTCGGGCGGCATCAGTCTCAAGCCCTCGGACGTGTCGCACTCGCAGATGAAGAACGACATGTCGGGTGCCGGGGCGATCCTCGCGGCCATGTCGGCCCTGCACGACCTCGGCTGCCCGGTCGCCGTCACCGGCTATCTGATGTGCACGGACAACATGCCGTCCGGGTCGGCGATGCAGCTTGGTGACGTGCTGACCATCCACGGCGGCAAGACGGTGGAGGTACTGAACACCGACGCCGAGGGGAGGCTGGTCATGGCCGACGCGCTGGTGATGGCCACCGAGGAGCCGGTCGACTCCATCGTTGACATCGCGACACTGACCGGCGCCTGCCTACGGACCTTCGGCAACCGGATGGCTGGCGTCATGGGCAACCACCGGGGAGTGGTCGAGCAGATCGAGGAGGCCGGTGCGGCCGCGGACGAGCCGGTCTGGCAGCTGCCATTGATCCGCGAGTACCGCTCGCAGCTGGACTCCGAGATCGCCGACCTGACCAACATGGGTGGGCCGAACGCCGGGTCGATCACGGCGGCGCTGTTCCTCGAGGAGTTCGTCGACGGTCGGCCCTGGGCGCACATCGACATCGCCGGCACAGCTCAGTCGGACGCCTCCGACGGTTGGCTGAACAAGGGAGCGACCGGCGCAGGCACTCGGCTGCTGATCGAACTGGCGATGGGGTTCACGCCACCCATCAGCCGCTGACCCTGCCGCGGATGTGGACGTTGACGCCGTTGGAAGCGCTGAGCCCGGCAACGTCCACGCCCGCGGAGAGTGCCGCTACTGCAGTGCCTTGGCCTTGAGCGCGTCGAACTCCTGCTGCGTGATCGCGCCGGAGTCCAGGAGCTGCTTCGCCGATGCGATCTCGTCGGCGGGTGACGTGCTACCGGTTGCCACCTGCTTGATGTAGGCGTCCTGCTGCTCCTTCATCCGCTGCATCCCCGCGGCTTGCCGCTCGGCCATGCCCCGGCCGCGAACGATCAGGTAAACGAGGGCTGTCACGAAGGGCAGGAAGATGAGGAGCACGATCCACAGCGCCTTCACCCAGCCACTCATCTCGTGGTCGCGAAACATGTCCCCGATGATGTTGAACAGCACGATCAGGTAGGCGAAGAAGGCGAAGCTGATGAGGATGAACCAGAGAATGTCACCGAAGGACATGGACGAAACCTTCCGATTGGCCGATTGTCGGGAACGAGGGTAATGCGTGGCCGGGCGCGAACCTGGGATTGGGTCGTTGAGCGCTGGTGAGCCCTACGCTGACCACGGTCAGGACCGGTTGGCCCCCGGTTGCCAAAGGATGTCGCCGCCGGCACCGACGTTGGCCACCCGGGCCAGGATGAACAGCAGGTCGGACAGTCGGTTCAGATAGGTGGCGGTCAACGGGTTCATCGCCTCGCCGTGCTCGGCGAGCGCTGCCCAGGTCGACCGTTCCGCACGGCGGGCAACCGTCCTCGCCACATGCAGCAGGGCCGCACCGGCTGTGCCGCCCGGGAGCACGAAGGAGCGCAGCGACTGCAGAGACTCGTTCCATGAGTCGCAGGCTGACTCGAGGCCGTCGACGTAGGACTGCTCGACCCGCAGCGGCGGATGCTCCGGAGCCACGACAACGGGCGTGCACAGGTCGGCACCCACGTCGAAAAGGTCGTTCTGGATGCGGGTCAGCAGGGCGACGACCTCCGGTGAAAGGCCGCCCAGAGCGATGGCCACCCCGAGGCTCGAGTTGGTCTCGTCGACGTCCGCATACGCGACCAACCGGGTGTCGAGCTTCGTTGTCCGGCTCATGTCACCGAGCGCGGTGCTGCCGTCGTCCCCGGTGCGCGTGTAGATGCGAGTGAGGTTGACCATGCGGCTCAGCCTAAGCGCGACCATGCACCCGGATGTTGACGTCGGCCCGCCGATGTCGCATCGGCATCGGCGCAACATCCGCGGGGTTTTGGTGGCGCCGTAGTCTGCGGGTGATGGACAGGTTCAGGGTGGTCGGCGGAGCCCGCTTGACCGGTGAGGTCCGGGTGACCGGCGCGAAGAACTCCGCGCTCAAGCTGATGGCAGCCGTGCTGCTGGCCCAGGGCCGCAGCACGCTCCACGCGGTGCCGCAGATCCTCGACGTCGAGATCATGTCCGAGCTCGTGCGTCGACTCGGCTGCAGTGTGGAGCACACCCCTGGGCCCACGCCGTCGAGCGGCGAGACGGTGACCGTCGAGGTGCCGGCAAACCTCGGCCACCAGGCCGACTACGACCTCGTCCGGCGGATGCGGGCCAGCATCAGCGTCCTCGGTCCGCTGCTTGCCCGGTGCGGTCAGGCCGATGTGGCATTGCCGGGTGGGGACGCGATCGGCTCGCGTGGCCTCGACATCCACGTCGGCGGGCTCGTCAAGCTCGGCGCCGAGGTCGACAGCGAGCACGGGTATCTGATCGCACGCGCGCCACGAGGACTCACCGGCGCACGCATCTGGTTGGACTTCCCCAGCGTCGGAGCCACCGAGAACCTGCTGATGGCGGCGGTGCTGGCAAAAGGCACCACGGTGATTGACAACGCCGCGCGCGAACCGGAGATCGTCGACCTCTGCACGCTGCTGCGGGGCATGGGTGCGGCCATCGACGGCGTCGGCACGGACACGTTGGAGATCGAGGGCGTCGACGCGCTCGAGCCGGTGGTGCACACGACAGTCCCGGACAGAATTGTCGCCGGGACATGGGCCTTCGGGGCGGTCATGACGCAGGGCGACGTCACGGTGCGCGGGGCCGAGGCCGGCCATCTCGAGCTCGCACTGGACAAGCTCACCACCGCTGGGGCGCAGGTCACGGTGCACGATGACGGGTTTCGGGTGGAGATGCACCGTCGCCCGCGCTCGGTCGACGTGGTGACGCTGCCTTATCCAGGGTTCCCAACCGACCTGCAGCCGATGGTGATCGCGCTCGCATCGATCAGCGACGGGACAGCGATGATCACCGAGAACGTCTTCGAGGCGCGCTTCATGTTCGTCAACGAGATGGCCCGACTCGGTGCCGATGTCCGCACCGATGGCCACCATGCAGTCGTGCGCGGCAAGGAACGGCTGTCTGGCGCGCCGGTGCGGGCAACCGACATCCGCGCCGGCGCCGGTCTCGTCCTCGCCGGACTGCTCGCGGACGGCGAGACGCTCGTCGACCACGCCTACCACGTGGATCGTGGGTATCCCGGGTTCGCCGAACAGCTGTACTCGCTCGGTGCGGACGTGACCCGGACGACCTGACCAGGGTTCGACTCAGCGAAGCGCTTCTCGCGCCCGCTCCTCGTCGCCCTCGAAGACCAGCACCCGCGGCCCGTCCTTGGTCGTCGCGAGCGTTGCGCGGATGCCAAGGCGCTCCAAGCGGAAGCGGATCTCCTCGCCCTCGACGTCGGTGTCTGGACTGCTGACCGGCACGAGCATCCCGTACTCGTTCTCCGCGCCCGGCCGAGCCGGCCGCTGGACGACTGACTGCGGGCGTCCGCTGAAAGCCCAGCGCAGGATCAGCACCAGCACGCCGATGACCAGCAACCCGACCAGCGGACCGGCGAGGTAGGAGTACGTGCTGCCGGCCATGCCCTCAGTCTGCTCCCGCTCGCCGTCCGATGCGGGTCTCAGCTGCGCGGGTACGCTCCGGTCCGTGCCTGCGAACTCGCCCGGAACGCTCGCCGTCATCGGTGCCGGCCTGATGGGCTCGGGCATCGCCCAGGTCGCCGCCCAGGCCGGCTGGCAGGTTCGGATCCGAGACATCGACCAGGGCGCGATCGACCGCGGCATCGGGACAATCTCCGGCTCGCTCGACCGCTTCGTCGGCAAGGGGGCGGTCACCCGGGAGGATGCGGACGCTGCCCTCGGACGCATCACCGCGACCACCGACCTCGAGGCCGCGGCGACCGACGCGGACATTGTCGTCGAGGCGGTCTTCGAACGGCTCCCCGTCAAGGCCGAGGTGTTCGAAGTGCTGGACCGGATCTGTGCAGACGACGCCGTCCTCGCGACGAACACCAGCGCGATCCCTGTGACGACGATCGCCGCGGTCACGAAGCGACCGGAGTCGGTCGTGGGCACCCACTTCTTCTCCCCGGTCCCGATGATGCGGCTTTGCGAGCTCGTCCGCGGCTACAAGACCAGCGACGAGACGCTGGCCCGCGCGCGCGCCTTCGCCGAGTCATTGGGCAAGACGTCCATCGTCGTCAACCGCGACGTAGCCGGCTTCGTGACCACGCGGCTGATCGCAGCACTGGCTTTGGAGGCGGCGCGCCTGGTCGAGAACGGCGTGGCCAGCGCGGAGGACATCGACGTCGCGTGCCGGCTCGGGTTCGGGCACGCGATGGGGCCGCTCGCCACCTTGGACATGACCGGCATCGACATCATGCTGAACGCCGCGCGCAACATCTACGCGGACACCCAGGACGAGACCTTCGCCGCGCCCGAGCTGCTGCAGCGGATGGTCGTGGCCGGTGACATCGGTCGGAAGTCGGGGCGGGGCTTCTACCGCTACGACGCTTGATCGCGATCTGGGTCCGGATCGTCTCGGTTTCGACACGATCCTGAACTCAAACGCCGAAGAGTGTGTCGTGTCCCGGAAGTCGCGCCGCCGCGGCATACCGTGGCCGCGTGCGTCACAGGCGCGAGGCGGGTGACAGCCTTCGGCCCGACCTCGTCCTTCCCGAGCGACTCGACGTCTCGGATGTCGCGGAGGTCAGGTATGCGCTTGAGGTCGCCGTCGATCTGGGCGTCGGTGACGTTGTGCTCGACTGCCAACAGGTGACCGTCGTCGACACGGCTGGGCTCGGCGTCCTGGTTGCCGCGCATCGGCGCTGCCTGCAGCAAGGTCGCCGCCTGGTTCTGCTGGACCCGCAGCCTCGGCTGCTGCGAATCCTCGCCGTGACCCGACTCCACCGGGTGCTGTTCGTGTACCGGCAGCGACCCGACCGGGTGGGCGCCGGCGCCTGAGTTACCCACAAGTAGGATCCGCGGCATGTCGCGGGAAGCTCCGTGGGTGATGCGCACGTACGCGGGCCACTCCTCGGCCGCCGCGTCCAACGCGTTGTACCGGACCAACTTGGCCAAGGGGCAGACCGGGCTGTCGGTGGCGTTCGACCTGCCGACGCAAACCGGCTACGACCCCGACCACGAGCTTGCCCGGGGCGAGGTGGGCAAGGTCGGCGTCCCGGTCTCGCACCTGGCGGACATGCGCGCCCTGTTCGAGGGCATCCCGCTCGGCGAGATGAACACGTCGATGACCATCAACGCCACGGCCATGTGGTTACTGGCGCTCTACCAGGTAGTCGCTGAGGAGCACGGCGTCGATGTCCGCACGCTGGCCGGCACGACTCAGAACGACATCGTCAAGGAGTACCTCTCCCGCGGGACGTATGTGTTCCCGCCGGGGCCGTCGCTGCGGCTGACCACCGACCTGGTCGTCTACACCGTCACGGCGATGCCGAAATGGAACCCGATCAACATCTGCAGCTACCACCTGCAGGAGGCGGGGGCGACGCCGGTTCAGGAGATCGCCTACTCGATGGCCACCGCGATGGCGGTGCTCGACGCAGTCCGCGAGAGCCGCCAGGTGCCGCCCCAGCGTCTCGGCGATGTCGTTGGGCGGATCTCGTTCTTCGTGAACGCCGGGGTGCGCTTCGTCGAGGAGATGTGCAAGATGCGCGCGTTCGTCCGGCTGTGGGACGAGCTGACGCTTCAGCGGTACGGGGTCACGGACGCGAAGCAGCGCCGGTTCAGGTACGGCGTTCAGGTGAACTCGCTTGGACTCACCGAGCAGCAGCCGGAGAACAACATCCAGCGGATCGTGCTGGAGATGCTCGGCGTGACGCTGTCGAAGGACGCCCGGGCCCGGGCGGTTCAGCTGCCGGCATGGAACGAGGCTCTCGGCCTGCCGCGGCCTTGGGATCAGCAGTGGTCCCTGCGCATGCAGCAGGTGCTGGCGCACGAGTCCGACCTGCTCGAGTACGACGACCTGTTCCGCGGCTCGCGGGTCGTCGAGGCCAAGGTCGCTGAGCTGGTCGAGGGCGCGCAGTCCGAGATGGCCCGGGTGGAGGACATGGGCGGCGCCGTCGCGGCGATCGAGACCGGGTACATGAAGGAGCGCCTGGTCGCCTCGCACGCGCAGCGCCGGGCGCGCATGGAGACCGGCGAGCAGATCGTCGTCGGGGTCAATGCGTTCACCACCACCGAGCCGAACCCGCTGATCGCCGACCTCGACGCCGCGATCCAGACCGTCGACCCCGTGGCCGAGTCGGAGGCGATCAGCCGACTGGACGCCTGGAAGGCGCAGCGCGACCCGGTCCGGGTGAGTGACGCGCTCGACGCCCTACGGGATGTGGCCAAGAGCGACGACAACCTGATGGCCGCGACCCTCGAGTGCGCCCGGGCCGGGGCCACCACGGGGGAGTGGGCAGGGACGCTGCGGGAGGTCTTTGGCGAGTACCGCGCGCCGACCGGCGTGGGCGGCGCCGTCGGCGTGGCCGAGTCGAGCGTGGAGCTGGCGGCGGTCAGGGAGGCGGTGCGCGCCACGAGTGAGGCGCTGGGCTCGCGACTGCGCTTGCTGGTCGGCAAGCCTGGCCTCGACGGCCACTCGAACGGAGCCGAGCAGGTCGCGGTCCGCGCCCGCGACGCGGGCTTCGAGGTGCTCTACCAGGGCATCCGGTTGACGCCGAGCCAGATCGTGGCCGCCGCCGTCGAGGAGGACGTGCACGCGGTCGGCCTGTCGATCCTGTCAGGCTCGCACCGCGTGCTCGTGCCCGCTGTGGTCGAGGGTCTGAGGGCCGCCGGCCTGGACGACGTGCCAGTGATCGTCGGCGGGATCATCCCGGACGCGGACGCCGTCGAGCTGCGCGCGGCCGGCGTGGCCGCAGTGTTCACTCCCAAGGACTACGGACTCACCGAGATCATCGGCCGGATCGTGGAGGAGATCCGCCGGGCCCGCCACCTTGTGTAACGATCCGTCGCTCCCTCCGCAACGATGTGCCGCCGCTTCGGACGACCGCAGTCGGTGCACTTCCGTCCGGCGGCGAGCATCGCAACCATGACCGCCGCTTCGACCTCTCGGAGGCACCGGCACCTGGTTGCGAAGGAAGCGGGCTACTCGGACTGGTTGGCCTCGACGGAATGGCGCATGGTGATGCTCATCCGGGCGCCGGAGACCCGCAGCTCCTTGGGCACCGTGTGCTCGTAGTCGTGCTGCATACGGCCCCCCATGACGACGAGGTCACCCTCGCCGGGGCGTAGCTCGAGCACGGTGCGCCCGCCGCGTGGCCGGACCAGGAACCGCCTTCGGTGACCGAGCGACACCGTGAAGACCAGGGGATGCTCGAGCCGCTTCCGGACCGTGTCGCCATGCCAGGCCACCGAGTCGCGGCCGTCGCGGTACAGATTGACCAGCGTCGAGTCGATCCGCACCCCGTACCGGCCCGACAGCGTTGTTCTGACCTGCTCCAGGCGCGCGGGAAGAGCGGCGGCCAGATCCCACCAGGCGACCATCCGCGGCTCGAGGACGACCGCGTCGTACATGTGGCGGGTTCGCTGCTGCCATGGCGCGTCGCGGAGCAGCTCATCGAACAGCTCGCCGTGGTCATGCAACCAGCCCGGCACATGGTCGAGCCACGACGTGTCGTCCAGCTCGTGCCGGACCAGCGCGTCGAAGGCCATGTCGCTGCCCTCGCCGTCGGAGAACAACGAGGGCTGGAAGGAGAGCAGCGTCATCAGGCCGCCCGGATCGACGTCACCTTCAGTGTCGGTTCCTCGTCACGTTCCATCGGGTCTGCCCCGCGAGCGAGCAGCGGTTGTCCGCTGACAGTCACTCTATCGCCGGCGCCGTGCCCACCGAGGTCGCCCAACAGGGCCCAATGCACCTGTCCGCCGACCAACAATGTGTGTCCGTCCCCGACCAGCTCACCCGTCAACATGATGGGTGGCGCAATGTCGGTCGGCAGTTTCGGCGGCTCCGTCGGCTCTACCTGCGTCGGCGGCGGCACACTGCTCAGTGGTGGCTCCGTGGTCGACTGGGGCTCACTGGTCGACGGCGGCTCACTGGTCGAAGACCCCGGCTGGGTGCTCGACGGCAAGCCGGATGTCGGGCCCCGCGATGGACTCTTTGGCATTGTCGGCGACACACCCGGATCGCTCCTCAAGGCCTCCCCGTTCCCGGCCGTGCAGCCGCTCAGGCCGACGGCGAGCGCGAACAGGACGGTGAGCGCGAGTTCGGTTTCGATTCGTCGGGGCTGACGTCCCATGACCCTTCGACGGTATGCCGCTTGCGGCGGTTCCGCATCCGGGCGACGTCGCGGCAAATGAGAAGGCGCCGGGCCGGGACCCCTTGTGGAGTCCCGGCCCGACGGGTTCAGCTGACCGTCCCGATCAACGTTGGATCAGTTGATCCGGATTGTCATCGAGGTGCCCTTCTCCTCCAGCACCTTGATCTTCACCCCGACACCCGGCAGGTCGACACCGACCTGTGGGAGGGCCGGGTTGCGGTACGACTTGGTGTCGTCGAAGACCGGGTTGCCGGCCTGCCCGCGGATGTAGCTGGGCTGGCTGTTCACGTGCAACGTGAACGAGTCCGCCTTCTTGTTCGAGAAGGGCGAGTCGTACGTCTGGATCCTGGCCCGCCACGGCGCCCCGTCCAGCCGGTAGATCGGCTGCGGGTGCGAGTCGATCTGCATGATCTCCGCCTCCCCGGGGTGCTGGCTCGTGTTGTTGTCCGTCTGCGAGGTGTCCCAGTACGACACGAGCAGTCCCTGCTGGTAGGAGAAATGCTCCACCCAGTCCGGCCGGGTGTCGGTGAAGCCGAAGTTGTACGGCCCGGTCTGCAGGTACTGGTCGAAGGACACGTAGGAGCGGTTCGAGGCGATGTAGTAGTTGTCGTACTCGCCCGTCACTGTCCCGTCCATGATCTGGAAGCCGTCGACGACCCAGTCGCCAGGGCCGTTCTCGGCTCCGTCGGCGAATACCTCGGTGCCGTCAGCCGTGACGCTGATGGCATCGGCGAAGAAGCCGTTCGGCGCCACGCCACCGTCGGTCGCGTAGCGGAAGCGCCACTGCACGACCTGGCCAGCCGCCGCGTCCATCGGCACTGAGACGTCGACCCATTCGCCGCCGCTCGACCCGCTGATCGCAGGCTTGCGGACATCCGGGTCGGGGTTGGCGTCGATGAACTCCTCGCCGCCGACGGTGCCATCGAGCGCGGTCCACGTCTGCCCGCCGTCGAGGGAGGCCTCGACGTACAGGTAGTCGTAGCCGGACTCGATCGCGTAGTTCGCCTGCAACGACAGCTCGGCGGTGGTCACCCCGGTGAGGTCCAACGTCCGGCTCAGGGTGTTGTTCAGGTCGTCACCCTTGTCCGACCACCAGACGTTCTCGCCTTCGAACGGCGTGACGTACTCGTCGGTCCGCGACTTCTTCGGGAGAACGACGACCACGCCCTGAGCCTTGTTGCTGTTGTACTCGTGCGGGCCGAGCTCGAGCTTCTTCTTCTGGTTCGCGAGCACGACCTCGTAGTCGAGCCAACCCTGCTGCAGCTTGTCCCAGGCAGAGAGGTCGGCGGCACGCGTGCCGATTCCCTGGTCCGCCTTCGCCGAGACGCGGCTCTGTGCCATCAGCGTCCACCAGTCGATGCCGTTCTGGCCGCCGGCGGTGTCGTAGTGGTCCGGCAGGCCAAGGTCGTGGCCGTACTCGTGCGCGATCGTCGACAGCCCACCGTTCTCCGGCTGGATGGTGTAGTCGCCGGCCCAGATGCCCGTGCCGCCGACCTCGGTCCCGCCGAGCGGGTTCTGCTCGGGGCCGGTGGAGCCGGCGTCGGTCACATACGCGTACCAGCGGTGCGACCAGATGGCGTCCTCGCCCTGGATCGGGTCGCCGTCGGCCTCGTCGCCGCCGGAGTGCACGATCTGCAGATGGTCGACGTAGCCGTCGGACTCGTTGAAGTCGCCGTCACCGTCGAAGTCGTAGCGGTCGTAGACGTCGAACGCCGCGAGCTCGGCTGCGACCTGCTCGTCGGTCAGACCGGCGGCCTGGCGGTCGGCGACCCAGGCCTCCATGCCGTCCTCGACAAGCGCCCACGTGTTGTTGCAGACGATGCTCGAGCACACGACGGGGTCGCCGGGCTCCGGACTGCCGTTCTCATCGTCGTCGACCGGGTCGGTGCTGCGGCCGTAGCGCGCCTCGTTGAAGGGAACCTTGACCCACGAGGTTGTGGTGCCCTCAACGGTGTAGCGGCCAGAGGACTGCTTCTCGTAGTAGGTCTTCAGCGACTCCTGGTCGGTGCCGAAATAGAG
>JBEVHX010000109.1:0-21983 GCA_040510995.1 Candidatus Nanopelagicales bacterium | reverse complement strand
ATGTGCCGTTCGATCGCGCGGAGGTCGAGCGTTGGATGCCGGTGGCGCAGTACGTCGGCGGCGTGACGCACGCGATCCTGCACCTGCTCTACGCACGCTTCTTCACCAAGGTGCTGCACGACCTCGGCATGGTGTCGTTCACCGAGCCGTTCAGCCGGCTGTTGAACCAGGGCATGGTCGTCATGAGCGGCTCCGCCATGTCGAAGTCGCGCGGCAACCTGGTGCGGCTGTCCGATGAGCTCTCGGAGCACGGTGTCGATGCCGTGCGGCTCACGCTGGTGTTCGCCGGCCCGCCGGAGGACGACATCGACTGGGCCGACGTGTCCGCGCATGGCTCCGCAAAGTTCCTCGCGCGTGCGTGGCGGCTGTCCGGAGACGTGACCTCCCCGGTCGGAGCGCCCGCGACGGATGGGGATGTCGCGCTGCGGCGAACCACACACCGCGCAGTCGACGAGGCGACGACGGCGATCGAGTCGTTCCGGTTCAACGTCGCGGTGGCTCGGGTGATGGAGTTGGTCAACGCTGCCCGTAAGGCCATCGACTCCGGTGTCGGACCCGCGGACCCGGCTGTCCGGGAGGCAGCCGAGGCCGTCGCTGTGCTGCTGTCCCTGTTCGCCCCGTATACGGCCGAGGAAATGTGGGCCCGCCTGGGGCACCAGCCGTCGGTGGCGCTGGCCGGCTGGCCGGCTGTTGATCCGGTGTTGCTCGTGCAGGAGTCGGTGACGTGCGTCGTGCAGGTCGCGGGCAAGGTGCGAGACCGGCTCCAGGTCGCGCCCTCAATCGCCGAGGACGAACTGCGGGCGTTGGCCCTAGCGTCGCCGGGCGTGGTGAAGGCGCTCGACGGTCGTTCCGTGCGAAGCGTCGTGGTCCGCGCGCCGAAGCTCGTGAACATCGTGCCGGCATGACCGGGTCGGTCGCGGTGGTCACAGATTCGACCGCCTACCTGCCCCGAGACCTGATCGAGCAGTTCGGCATCGTCGTCGTGCCCGTCCAAGTCGTGCTCGGCGGCCAGTCCTTCGATGATGTGGTCGACGTGGACTCCTCGCACGTCGCCGAGGCCTTGAAGTCGTGGAAGCCGGTCTCGACCTCACGACCCGCGCCGGCGGCGTTCATGCACGCGTACGCGCAGGCTGCGGAGTCCGGGGCGACGGAGATCGTGTCGATCCACCTGTCCGGTGACATGTCGGGCACCGTCGACTCGGCGGAAGCGGCCGCGCAGGAGATGTCGATGCCGATCCGGGTCTTGGACTCCCGGACGATCGGGATGGCGCTCGGCTTCGCGGTGCTCACCGCGGCAGAGGCCGCTGCAGCCGGACAGCGGCTTGATGTCGTCGCCGACGCAGCCGCGTCGCGCGCGGCAGCGACGAGCGCCACCTTCTACGTGGACACGTTGGAGTACCTCCGGCGCGGCGGTCGGATCGGTGCCGCCCAGGCGTTGCTTGGCTCCGCGCTCGCGGTGAAGCCGTTGCTGCGTGTCGTTCACGGTCAGATCGCTCCGCTGGAGAAGGTACGTACGTCAGCCCGTGCGTTGTCTCGCCTCGAGGAGCTGACCGTCGAGCAGGCGGGTGACCGCGCCGTGGACGTCGCCGTCCAGCATCTGGCCAATGCCACGCGCGCAGAGACCCTCGCTGGGCGGCTCCGAGACCGGCTGCCGAAAATCGGACGGCTGATCGTTGGCGAGGTCGGTGCCGTGGTCGGCGCTCACGTCGGGCCGGGGATGGTCTCGGTCTCGGTGGCCCCACGGTGACCACTCCCGCATCGTGACGGCCTGGCTGGTCATCCCGGCCGCCGCGGTGGTCGGCTTTGCTGTCGGCTCGACGTCCCCCGCGACCTGGCTCGCCCGACGGCGCGGGGTTGAGCTTGCAACGTCCGGGTCAGGCAACCCCGGGGCCACGAACGTCGGCCGAGTCCTGGGGCGACGGTTCGGGGTCATCGTCGGACTTGTGGACGTGCTCAAGGGGCTGCTGCCGACCTTGGCATTCCTCCCCTTCGGCGAGACCCCGGCGTTGGTCGCCGGTACGGCCGCGGTTCTCGGGCACTGCTACTCGCCGTGGCTGAAGGGCCACGGCGGAAAGGGTGTCGCCACGTCGTTGGGCGCGATTCTTGGCGTCGCCCCACTCTTCGCACTTCTGGTGGTTCTCGTGTTCGCGGTCGTCGTCGTGATGACGCGGTGGGTGGCACTCGCTTCCGTCTCCGCGGCGTTGTTCATCATTGTGGCCGCGTCCTTCGCCGCCGTCTCGAACGAGGACTCGGTGTCCGTGGGGCAGATCGTGTCGGCCTTCGTGATCGGTGTCGTGGTCATCGCGCGACATCGCTCCAACCTGACGGCGAAGCTGCGCGGGCACTGACCCTCAGCCGGCACACAATCCACCGGTAGCCGACGGTGCCGTGTTGTCCACAGGTCAGGGATTGAACCTCGCGGCAGGTGGGCGACCGCTTTTAACGTCGCCGCGTGCTGTCCTCGGAAGGTGCGCCGCTGCGCGAGCAGCTGCGAACCCGCTACGGGTTGGAGCCGCGCGCCGTTGTCGTGCTCGCGCTGCTCGGTGTGCTCGGGGTGGTGCTGGCCGTGGGCGTGGTCTGGCGAGGACGGGCGACCGAGATGGTGCCGGGTACCACGGCGACCGGGTCCTCATCACCGGTGGTCCACTCGGGGGCAGCACCCGCAGCCGTTGGGTCTGGCGCATCCGCGTTGAGCACTGTGTCCGGAGAGCGGCCGACGGACTCGGCTGCCGCGGCGACGGTGATCGTGGTCGACGTGGTCGGCGCTGTTGCTCGGCCGGGTGTGGTGCGCCTGCCCGAAGGCGCACGTGTGGTCGATGCGATCAGGGCTGCCGGCGGCGTGCTGCCCGGCACCGAAACCACCGGGCTGAACCTCGCGCGGCTTGTGGCCGACGGTGAGCAGGTCGCTGTCGGGATCCCGGCGGGAGACCCGGACAAAGCCACGCCTCCCGGCCAGCTCCCCGGATCGGGTGCGGGGTCGGTCGCACACCCGTCTGGTGACGATCGGCTGGATCTCAACGGTGCGACCGCCGCTCAGCTCGAGGAGCTCCCCGGCATCGGACCAGTGCTGGCGGGGCGCATCGTCGAATGGCGCACTCGGAACGGCCGGTTCGCCAGTGTCGACGAGCTGAACGAGGTGTCCGGCATCGGCGACGCGACGTTCGCCGAGCTGGCGAGCCTGGTTCGGGTGTGAGCGGGGCATGAGTGGCGACCGCCGCACGGTGATCCCCGCCATGGTGACGTGGGTGACGACGTGGCTCGTCTGCGGGCTGCCGTGGAGATGGGCGCTGTTTGTTGTGCTGCTCGGTGCGGTGGCGTGCGCGGCCTCGCTTGGCTTCGTCGTCCGCGTCCATCGCCGGCGACGGATCGTCTCGTCGGCGTACTGGGCGGTGGTGGGCGCCGCGGTTTGCGCGACTGCGGCGACGCTGATGTCCGGGGTCCGGATGCATGCCGTGCAGTCCGGGCCCGTGGCGGCACTCGCGGCGCAGCAGGCGTTCGTGCGGGTCGAGGCCGTGGTGGCAACTGATCCCAGCGCGCTCCGGCCATATGTCCGGGGGGTCGAGCTGCTCGACGACCGGTACCGGGTCGAGCTCACCGTGGAGCAGGTGAGCGCCCGAGGCCGCGCGTGGCACCTGCGATCGCCGGTTCTCGTGATCGCCGAGGGTCTGGCCTGGCAGCAGCTGGTGGTGGGGGAGCGGATCAGGACAGCGGGGACGCTGCGGCCACCGGAGTCGTTCGGGCGGCTCTCGGCGGTGCTTCGGCCGTCGGTCGACCCGGTACGCATCCACGGGCCACCGTGGTACCTGGCGGGTGCGGACGGACTGCGCTCGGGTCTACGCGCCACCGTCGACAGCCTGCCGGCGGGTCCGGCGGGCCTGGTGCCGGCGCTCGTGGTCGGGGACACCTCCATGCTGCCCACAGAGCTGGCCGACGACATGCGCACGACCGGTCTGACCCACCTCTCGGCGGTGTCCGGCGCCAATGTCGCCATCGTCATCGGCGCGGTGATCGTCATCGCTCGGTGGGTTCGGCTCGCCGGGCCGGTGACCGCGACTGTCGCTGCGTTCGCCTGCGCCGGCTTCGTCCTGCTGGCACGTCCCGAGCCCAGCGTCATCCGGGCGGCTTTCATGGGCTTGCTGGCGTTGCTCGCGATCGGTCGCGGCTTGGGGCGGTCGCGCTCGGCGCATGGCGGCGCGGTCACGGCATTGGCCACCACGGTCCTGCTGGTCCTGTTCGTCGACCCCTTCCTGAGTCGGGCCTACGGATTCGTGCTGTCCGTGCTGGCGACGCTAGCCCTCGTCACGCTTGCTCCGCGGTGGACCAAGGCTTGGGGCTGCCGAGTCCCGCGGCTGGTCGCTGCTGCGCTGGCCGTGCCGTTGGCCGCGCAGCTCGTGACTGCGCCGGTGGTTGCCCTGCTCGACCCTCGACTCAGCCTGGTGGCCGTACCCGCCAACCTGCTGGTGGCTCCAGCGGTGGCGCCCGTCACGCTGCTCGGCGTGCTGGCGACGGTGGTGGCACCGCTGTGCCCGCCACTGGCCGACCTTCTTGGGGCCGGCGCTGCCGGGTTCGCCTGGTGGATCGCCGAGGTGGCGCATCGTGGGGCCGGCTTGTCGTGGGCGACGGTACCGGTGCCTGCAGGGCTCACGGGAGCTGCCGTGATCGCGCTCGCGGCGCTGACGGTCGTGCTGCTCACGACCCACGTCTCGGCCAGGGTGCGAGGGTACGGCCGTCTGTGCGTCGCCGCCACGGCCGTGCTGGTCACTGCGGGGTTGTTGACGGTCTGGCTGCGCAACGACGGCGGCAGCTGGCCGCCGGCGCATTGGCTGGCGGTCTTCTGCGACGTCGGTCAAGGGGACGCGACCGTGCTGTCGACCGGCCCGAGCTCAGCGGTGGTCGTTGACGTCGGCCCGGATCCTGACCAGGTCGACCGCTGCCTGGACGACCTCGGCATCCGGCGGGTCGACGTCCTGGTGCTGTCGCACTTCCATGCCGACCACACCGAGGGACTGCCCGGTCTGCTCGACGGGCGGTCACTGAAGGAGGCTCATGTCTCACCCGTTGCTGAGCCGGCCGACCAGGCCAGACGCGTCCTGGGTCGCCTGGGTGACGCTCGGGTGCCAGTCGTCGCCGCTCGGCCGGGTGCCGTGCACCGGGTCGGCCACCTGCACTGGTCCGTTCTGTGGCCGTCTCGCCTGATTCGGGAGGGGTCGGTACCGAACAACGCCAGCGTCGTCATGCGCGTCGAGTCCGTCGGCATCGATCTGCTGCTCCTGGGTGACGTCGAGAGCGCGGCGCAGCGTGCGATCCTCGCCCGCGAGGACGTCCGTGCGGACGTGGTGAAGGTGCCGCACCACGGATCGGCCGACTTCGTGGTCGACCTGCCGTCGGCGGTGAACGCGACGGTCGCGGTGGTCTCCGCCGGTCAGGGCAATCCGTACGGACACCCGACGGAGGAAGCCATGGAGGCTTGGGCCGAGGGCGGCGCCGCGGTGCTCCGGACCGACCAGTCGGGAGATGTCGCCATCGTGCGCAGCCCGAGCGGACCGGCCGCCATCGGGCGGGACAGGTAACTGGCGACGCGGCTCGACGGTCAGCCAGGCGCCCCCGACTCGAGAAGGACCACAGAGCGGGGCTCGAGGGTCACCGCGCCTCCGAGCTCCTCGGGGTTCTCCGGGACGGCGGGTCGCGCTGAAGTGTCGAGGCGCAGCCGCCAACCATCCCGAGACCATGGCTCACCCGGCAGGACGAACTCCTGTGCTGCGTCACCGGCGTGCAGCAGCAGCAGCATCGTCGAATCCGTGATCAGCTGTCCGCGGCGGCCCCGAGTGTCGATCGCGTCGCCGGCCAGGCAGACCCCGATCGTCCGCAGGTCCGAGTCGTTCCAGGCAGCGAGGTCGAACTCGTGTCCGTTCGGGGTGAACCACGAGAGGTCCTGCGGGCCGCCCTCGCGCATCGGCCGCCCGTCGAAGAAGTGCCGCTGCCGGAAGACGGGGTGTTCGCGCCGGATCGCCACCAACGCACGGGTGAACGACAGGAAGTCGCGCTGCCAGGCCGCCAGGTCCCAGTTGACCCAGGACACCTCGTTGTCCTGGCAGTAGGCGTTGTTGTTGCCGCCCTGGGTGCGCCCCATCTCGTCACCGGCGACCACCATCGGGACGCCGGTGGCCAGCACCAGGGTTGCCATCAGGTTGCGGATCTGTCGGCGACGTAGCGCGAGGATGTTCTCGTCCGTTGTCGGTCCCTCGACGCCGCAATTCCAGGAACGGTTGTTGTCGCTGCCGTCCCGGTTCGCATCGCCATTGGCCACGTTGTGCTTGCGCTCGTACGACACCAGGTCGAGCAACGTGAAGCCGTCGTGGGCGGTCACGAAGTTGACCGAGGCATAGGGCCTGCGCCCGTCGTCCCCGTACAGGTCCGACGAGCCGGACAGCCGGTAGCCGAGGTCGCGCAGGCTGCCGGACCCGCGCCAGAAGTCGCGCATCGTGTCGCGGAATCGGTCGTTCCACTCGGTCCAGAGGACTGGGAACTCCCCGACTGCGTAGCCGTCCGCCCCGACATCCCATGGCTCGGCGATGAGCTTCACCTGGGACAGCACCGGGTCCTGCTCGATGACAGTCAGGAAGCCGGAGAGTCGGTCGACGTCGTGCAGCGAACGGGCCAAGGCCGTTGCGAGGTCGAAGCGGAAACCGTCGACGCCCATCTCGGTGACCCAGTAGCGCAGCGAGTCCATGACCAATCCGAGGACACGGGGCTGCCGCAGGTCGAGGGTGTTGCCGCACCCGGTGAAGTCGACATAGGTGCCGTCGTCCATCTGGCGGTAGTAGCGCCGGTCGTCGATGCCACGCAGGCTCAGCGTCGCGCCCCTGACCGACTGTTCAGCAGTGTGGTTGTAGACCACATCGAGGATCACCTCGATGCCGGCCGCGTGCAGCGCCCGGACCATCGACTTGAAGTCGCTCACCTGCTGACCGCGGGTGCCGGAGGACGAGTAAGGGGCATGCGGTGCGAAGTAGCCGAGGGAGTTGTAGCCCCAGTAGTTGACCAGGCCCCGAGCGACCAACTCTGGCTCGCTGACGAAATGGTGCACTGGCATCAGCTCGACGGCCGTCACGCCGAGGCTCACCAGGTGCTCGATGACTGCCGGGTGAGCCAGCCCAGCGAACGTGCCGCGTATGTCGGGCGGGACGGAGGGGTGTCGCAGGGTGAATCCACGCACATGCAGCTCATACAGGACCGAGTCGGCCCATTGAGTTCGCGGTCGCTCGACGCCCTGCCAGTCGAAGTCATCGGCACCGACCACGACCGACCGCGGAACGAACGGCGCCGAGTCACGTCCGCGCTCGAACACCGCATCGTGATACGTCAGCGAGCCTTCGATTGCCCGGGCATAGGGGTCGATCAGCAGCTTGCTCGCATCGAAGCGGTGCCCGCGCTGCGGTTCCCACGGGCCATCGACCCGGAACCCGTATCGCTGGCCGGGCCCGCAGCCGGGGATAAAGCCATGCCAGACGTGGAACGTGGCGTCCGTCAGGTCGATGCGACGCTCGCCGCCATCCTCGTCGAACAGGCACACGGTCACGCCCGTGGCATCCGGCGCCCAGAGCGCGACGTTGATGCCATCGTCGGCCGCCGTCGCCCCGAACGGATGCCAGCGTCCCGGCCACGGCACCGACGCCGCGTGATCGTCCACGTGGTCATCCTGCCGGTTCGCTAGGGTCGCGCGAAGGATCACCGGAACTGAGGGAACGGAGCGAACGGTGGGTGAGCGAGATGGGTGAGTTCGTCCGCCTCGAGGTCGAGGATGCGGTGGCGACCATCCGGCTCGACCGCCCACCCATGAACGCGCTCTCGGTCCAGGTCCAGGACGAGCTGCGCGAATGTGCACTCGAGGCGTCGGCCCGCGCCGATGTTCGCGCTGTGGTCGTCTACGGGGGCCCCAAGGTTTTCGCCGCGGGTGCCGACGTCAAGGAGATGGCCCCCTGGTCCTATCAACAGGTCGTCGACCGCGGTGCGGACCTCCAGGCGTCCTTCACCGCCGTGGCGAGGATCCCGAAGCCGGTTGTCGCCGCGGTCACCGGCTATGCCCTAGGCGCCGGTTGCGAGCTCGCCCTCTGTGCTGACATCCGAGTGGCCGGCGACAACGCCAAGCTCGGCCAGCCCGAGATCCTTCTTGGCGTCATCCCCGGCGCCGGCGGCAGCCAACGGCTGCCTCGCCTCATCGGCCCGTCGCGGGCCAAGGACCTGATCTTCACTGGTCGGTTCGTGGATGCCAGCGAGGCGTTGCACATCGGCCTGGTCGACCAGGTCGTTGCGCCAGACGACGTCTACTCCTCCGCGGTGGGGTATGCGGCCCGCCTCGCGCGAGGAGCCGTATACGCCTTGCGCGCCGCGAAGGAGGCGATCGACCAGGGGCTCGACACCGACATTGATCGCGGCCTGGAGCTCGAGAGGTTGCAGTTTGCCGGACTGTTCGCGACCGAGGATCGCACGATCGGGATGCAGTCCTTCGTCGAGCACGGGCCGGGCAAAGCCGAGTTCGTGGGGCGCTGATGACGGCTGAGGTCACGGCCGCTGACGTCCGGGCAGCGTGGGACGACCCGAAGCTCGCGAACGAGCTGTACCACGACTGGGAGGCGGCGACGTATGACGCCAAGTGGTCGATCTCCTTCGACCAGCGCTGCATCGACTATGCCCGTGACCGGTTCGTGCACGTGGCCGGCGACGTCGAGCAGCCGTTCCAGAAGGCGCTCGAGATCGGCTGCGGCACCGGCTTCTTTCTGCTCAACCTCAGACTTGCTGGGGTCCTCGACGAAGGGCACGTCACCGACATCTCCGCCGGAATGGTGGCCGTCGCCAAGCTGAACGCTCAGCAGCTCGGCTTCCACATCGAAGGCCGGGTCGCCGACGCCGAGACGCTGCCGTACGACGACGAGAGCTTTGACCTCGTCGTGGGCCACGCGGTGCTGCACCACATCCCGGACGTGGCGCAGGCAATGTCGGAGGTGCTGCGGGTGCTCAAACCCGGCGGCCGCTTCGTGGTTGCCGGCGAGCCGACCGAGAAGGGCGACTGGGTAGCGCGCAAGCTGTCGAATCTGACCTGGAAGACCGCATCGCGGGTCACGCAGCTGCCGCGTTTCCGCAACAAGTGGGCGCGCACACCCGATGAACTCGTGGCCTCGTCCGAAGCGGCGGCGCTCGAATGGGTTGTCGACCTGCACACGTTCGACCCCGATGCGCTTGCCCGACTCTGCTTGCAGGCTGGCGCGGTCGACGTCCACACAGTCACCGAGGAGCTGACCGCCTCGTGGTTCGGCTGGCCGGTGCGCACCTTGGAGTGCGCGGTGCGTCCCGGCGCCCTGGGTTGGCGATGGGCGAACTTCGCCTATCGCGGCTGGCTGCGGTTGTCCGCTCTCGACGACAAGGTGCTGGCGCGCGTCGTGCCGGCGCAGTTCTTCTACAACGTGTCGGTGACCGGCACAAAGCCCTGATGCTGCGCTGGCTGGGATCGCTGGCCCGCCGACTGCGGGGCATCGCACCGCGCGACCAACGTCAAGCCCGGTTCTTCACGTGGGCATCCGTGCGATGGGTGGTGCGGCACCACGCCTGGACCTGGTTCTACCTCGTGCGCTACTGGCGGTTCTGCTGGCTGCGCATCAGGCGACCGGATGTCGTCACCGAGGGGTTCGTCTTCATCGGCCGGCGGGTCGAGCTGCAACCGCGGCGGGGCTACGGCCGCATCGTCCTCGGACGGTGGGTGCACCTCGGCGACGAGAATCGGCTGCGCGCGCACGAAGGCACACTGCGCGTAGGGGACAGGTGCGTATTCGGTCGGGACAACACCGTGAACTGCTACCTCGACATCGAGATCGGCGCCACGTCCATCGTCGCCGACTGGGTGTACATCTGCGACTTCGACCACGTCTTCGCCGATATCCACCGGCCGATCAAGGACCAGGGCATCGTCAAGTCCCCGGTGCGCATTGGTCCGGACTGCTGGCTCGGCACGAAGGTGACCGTGCTCCGGGGTGCCATGGTGGGACACGGCTCGGTGCTCGCAGCGCACGCGGTCGTGCGTGGAGTGATCCCACCGCGCAGCGTCGTCGGTGGTGTTCCAGCGCGGATCCTGAAGAACCGCGACGAGATCTACGCCGCCGAGGAGGCGACCCGCATCGCGATCGCAGACATCGCGCGGAAGACGCAGGCAGCCGCTCGACGAACCACGGACTAAGGACGTACGACTGCGACCCCGCAGTCGACGATCCGGATGCGGATGGCTGGACAGCAGCGGCCGAGTGGGGCTGACGTTTGAGGGCGGCTGCCGTCACAGTCGCGTGCTGGTCAACCCGCGGCTGACGCCTTGGCTGGCGCGGCGGCAAGCAGGCGCGCGTCGACGTGCCCGAAGGGCCGATCGATCGGCCAAAACTGCCTCGGGTCCGAGGCGCCTGTTTGTCTGCGCTCGATGCTGCGCGCGATCCGCTCGAAGGCCGCGCGATGACCGCGCGCCCGGTCGCGCGCGTACTCCGCGGCGGAGTCCTTGCTCACCATGAAGGCCCAGTCGCTCGACAGGGCGAGCAAAGCCTCTCGTGCCACCCGATCAATCGCCGCATCGCGCTCGCGGTGCGTGGAATGGCGGTCAACGAGATCGAGCAGGCGCTTCTGAAGGAGGTCGTTGTCGTCGACGAGGTCGGATACCAGAGCGCCGTTCCAGACCCGCCAGTCCTTTCCCGAACCCCACGATCCTGGGCCGATGTCGACAGCCCCCGCGACGTGCCCGGCCTCGACCGCGCCGCGAAGCGTCGTGACCCGAACCCCTGCCTCCGGCAGCAACCGCAGCACACGCTCGAGGAACGCCGGCCCCTCGTGCCACCAGTGGCCGAAGAGCTCGGTGTCGTATGCGACCACGACCAGGCCACCGGCTGGCGTCGCACGATGCGCGTCGAGCCGGGCCCGCACCACGTCGACGAAGTCTCGCGCGTCGGTGTCCACCGCCGCCATCGCGCGTTCGGGGTCGTACGGCGCCTTGCTCTCGGGCGGCGTCCGACGTGAGGTGACCCGAGCCGGACGCAGACCGGAAGGATGGTCGAAGGTGTGGAAGTCGCGGTACCAGCGGCCGCCCGGATAGCCGGCCCGGGGCGACCAGACCCGATAGGTCACGTCGAGGTCACGCGCGAACGCGACAACGTCGCTGCCACCGACCGTCCACGCCGCGTTGGTCGGTCGACCGGCGGCGAGCAGTGTTGGCCCGTCCACCACAAATCGCTGCACGCCGGCGGCGGCATACAACTGCTCGAGTCCCGGTCGGTAGCCGCATTCCGGCGCCCAGATCGCGGTAGGCCGCGAGCCGGTGCGCAGCAGCGCGTCATCGAGACCGACGCCGAGGCAAAAGCGCGCGACGCGCTCGTCGAGGAGGGGCAGGAAGGGGTGCGTCGCCGGGCCGCCGAGCAGCTCGACCGCCCCGCCCTCGCTGAGACTGCGCAGCAACGGCGAGACACCGTGGCGCCAACGGGTCTCGAACCGCTGGTTGGCGTCGCGCGCTGACCGGAACTCGCGGCGACCCAGCCCCCGCAGCGACGGGTCGGATCGGTCGGCGACGCCTTCGGCTCGGCGTTGCCAGAAGCCCAGCCAGGTGTGGAACTCGCGGAGGCAGTACGGATCGTCGAGCTGCGCGGCCAAGATAGGCGTGATGCCCAGGGTCAGTAGGTCACGACGGCCCTCCGCAGCGAGCCGCTCGAGCATGTCGAAGACGGGCAGATATGACGATGCCCAGGCCTGGTACAGCCACTCCTCGCCGACCGGCCAGCTGCCGTGATGCGCCAGCCATGGCAGGTGGGTATGCAACACGATGCAGCAGGTGCCGACCGGCTCGGAGCCCTGCGTCATCGCGGTGAACGCGCAATCGCGAGGAGGTCAAGCGCGTCACCGTTGATGCGGTCGGTGATCTTGAAGTCATCGGTCGTGATGCTGCGGACGAGATCGGCCAATGGCGCCGACCATTCCGTCGGCGCTGTCGCGAGCTGAGCCTGCACGACGGAACCGTGCGCACCCTCCCATACCTGGATGCGCCCGCCGTGCGAGACCGCGTACAGATCGACCCGAGCGAAGCAACGGCTGAGCAGGTCGCTCAGCTCCTCGGCGTCGTACTCGTTGACGTGGAAGGGGTTGAGCGGTGGCCTGCCCCGACCGACTCCGGGGGAGAAGGTCGGCCGGTTCGGCGTCGAGAGCACGAGCACACCGTCGCCCGTCAGCACTCGCCCGCACTCGGCGACGAAACGCGGCTGATCCCACAGGTGCTCGATGACCTGCAGACTCACGACCGCGAGAACCCTGCGATCGCCAAGGGGCCAGGCCACGAGGTTCGCCCGCGCGGTCGGGACTGCATACGTCTGGGATGCGTGGCGGACAGCCGCCGCGTCGTAGTCGAGCGCGATCACGTGCCGCCGGCCGATTCGCAGGAGGGCGGCGCCGTACCCCTCGCCGGCCCCGGCGTCCACCACAGTACCTGCGATCGGCAGCCAGGCCGCTGCGGCCGCATACCCGGCCTCGTGCCGCCGGAACCAGTAGTTCTCGTGCCAGATTCCGGGGAGGGTTCGCTCGCCAGTGAGCAGGAGCGGCAGGGCGCGCACGGCGGGCATCCTATGGAAACCGAGGAGACCGCTCGGCCCGAATTGACCGGTTGCTACTTGTGGGTAACATCCGTTTCGTCCGACGTTTCCGCGACCCGATGACGAAGGACCGCGAGACGCCTGGCAGGATGTCCGCGCACCAACACGACCCGGCTCGCGAGCGCGCGGGCCCCTTGCAGGAGGTCGGCTCTAAGCCTCATGAACATCGTCGTATGCGTGAAGCAGGTCCCGGACACGTGGGCCGAGAAGAAGCTCAACCCGACGGACAACACCCTCGACCGCGCGTCGGTCGACGGCGTCATGAATGAGATCGACGAGTACGCGATCGAGGAAGCGCTGCGGCTCATCGAGGCCAACGGCGGCGAGGTGACGATTCTCTCGATGGGCCCGGACAAGGCCGGCGAGACGATTCGCAAGGCGCTGTCGATGGGTGCCGACAAGGGGCTGCACGTTCTCGACGATGCTCTGCACGGCTCGGACGCCTTGGCGACGTCGGCGGTGCTCGCGAACGCGCTCGAGCGGCTGGAGTGGGACCTGGTGATCTTCGGCTCGGAAGCGACCGACGCGCGGATGTCGGTCGTGCCGGCGATGGTCGCGGAGCGCCTCGGCGTCGCCCAGCTCACGTTCGCCGGCAAGCTGGACGTGGAGGGTTCGACGGTCACCGTCCAGCGGGTCGCCGACTACGGCTACGACGTGGTCAGCGCGCAGACGCCGGCGGTCGTGTCTGTGGTGGAGAAGATCAACGAACCGCGGTATCCGTCGTTCAAGGGGATCATGGCCGCGAAGAAGAAGCCAGTGGACACACTCACCGCGAGCGATCTCGGCATCGACTCCGGCTCTGTCGGTCTGACCGGCGCGTGGAGCGCCGTCACGGAGTTCGCCGCTCGCCCGCCGCGAGCGGCCGGCGTCAAGGTCAACGACGAGGGGGCCGGCGGCGTCAAGGTTGCCGAGTTCCTCGCTGAGCAGAAGTTCGTCTGAGGAGCGGCTACTCATATGGCAGAGATTCTCGTGCTCGTCGAGCACACCGATGGGAACGTCAAGAAGGTCACCCTCGAGCTGCTGACTCTGGCCCGCGCCTTGGGCGAGCCCGCGGCAGTGATCGTCGGCGACGGTTATGACACCGCCAAGGACAAGCTCGCCGAGTACGGCGCGACCAAGGTTTACGTCGTGCAGGGTGACGGGCTCGACAAGCATCCGGTCGCTCCGGTCGCAGAGGCGCTCGCGGCGGTCGTGGAGCAGTCGTCGCCGGCTGCCGTGCTCGTTGCCAGCAGCGCGGATGGCAAGGAGGCCGCGGCCCGGCTCGCGGTCCGGCTCGGATCGGGGATCATCACGGACGCGGTCGGGGTCTCATCGGAACTCGTGGCCGACCAGTCGGTCTTCGGCGGCGCGACGCTGGTGAAGTCCAAGGTGACCCACGGCGTGCCGGTCATCACGGTGCGACCGAACTCCACGCCTCCCGGGGCCCAAGCGGGTGCCGCCGAGCGGGTCGACGTCTCCATTGAGCTGTCCGAGGCGGCCAAGAAGGCGGCGATCACCGATAAGGTCGTCGCGGCCAAGGACGGCCGTCCTGATCTGACCGAGGCGTCGATCGTGGTCTCCGGCGGCCGCGGGGTCGGCTCCGCCGAAAACTTCGCGATCATCGAGAAGCTCGCGGACAGCCTCGGTGCCGCGGTCGGTGCGTCGCGGGCGGCGACGGACGCCGGCTACTACCCGCACCAGTACCAAGTGGGTCAGACCGGCAAGACGGTCAGCCCGCAGCTGTACATCGCGGCGGGCATCTCGGGCGCGATCCAGCACCGCGCCGGCATGCAGACGTCGAAGACCATCATCGCCATCAACAAGGACGCCGAGGCGCCGATCTTCGAGCTGGCCGACTTCGGCGTCGTCGGTGACCTCAACGCGGTGGTCCCGCAGCTCACCGAGGAGATCAGCAAGCGCAAGGGCTAATCACAAAATCGCTGTCTGCGTTCAGAATCGTGTCGAATTCGGCACGATTCTGAACGCAGATCGTGGAGGCCAGCGTCATTGATCTTCCCGACGATCGAGTTCGCGGCGTTCTTCGTCGTGGTGCTGACGTTGAACTGGCTGCTCATGCCCAACCCGCGGGCATGGAAGCCGTTCATCTTGATCGCGAGCTACATCTTCTACGGCTACGCCGACTGGTGGTTCTGCGCGCTACTCGCAGCCGCGACACTGTGGAACCAGGTGGCGGCGGTCGCCATCAAGCGCAGCCGCAGCCACGCCGCGCGCAAACGGATTCTCGTGGTCGCCATCCTCGGCAACGTCGGGTTGCTCGGCTGGTTCAAGTACTTCGGCTTCTTCGTCCAGGCGGTGAACGATGCCCTCGAGCGGGTGGGGCTCGGTGCGCCGCTGCCGCTGCTGCAGATCGCGCTGCCCGTCGGAATCTCGTTCTTCACCTTCCAGGCGATGTCCTACGTCTTCGACGTATACCGGCGGGTCATCCGGCCCGTCGGGCTCATGGACTTCGCTATCTACGAGGCCTTCTTCCCGCACCTGGTTGCCGGCCCGATCGTGCGGGCGCGGGAGTTCCTGCCGCAGCTGACAGCTCCGCGGTCGCCGCGCCACATTCCGGCCGGTCCGGCCCTGTTCCTGATCGTGGGCGGTCTGATCAAGAAGATCATCATCGCGGACTACCTGGCCGAGTCGATCGTGGACCCGGTGTTCGGCGCGCCCCAGGCACACAACGCGTGGGAGACGTTGGTCGGGATCTACGCGTTCGCCGTGCAGATCTACTGCGACTTCTCCGCCTACACGGACATGGCGATCGGCCTCGCCCTGCTGATGGGCTTCCGGTTCCCGCAGAACTTCAACCGCCCGTACACGGCGGTCAACCTGCAGGACTTTTGGCGCCGGTGGCACATGACCCTGTCCCGGTGGCTTCGGGACTATCTGTACATCCCGCTCGGGGGCAGCCGGAAGGGCCGGGTGCGCACCTACGTCAACATCATGGTCACCATGTTGCTGGGCGGCCTGTGGCACGGAGCCAGCTGGACGTTCGTCGTGTGGGGCGGCATCCACGGCGGCGGGCTGGCCCTCGAACGCTGGTGGACAGGGCGACGCGAGAGGCGACGGGCGAGGGGTTTGGCTGGCCAGCCCACGTTGCGGCCGGGCGGCGGCGGCGCGCCGGTCGACGGCGGCACGATCCTGCTCGAACAGCGTGCGCCCAGCCGAGCGCATACGCCGGCGATCGCGGTCTGGGGCTCCCGTCTGCTGACCTTCAACGTGGTTTGCCTGGCATGGGTGTTCTTCCGGGCAGCCGATCTCGACGTCGCCTTCGAGGTGCTCGGGAGACTGCTGGACTGGGGCGGGCCGTCGCCGCTGGTCACCGGCCCGGTCCTGGTCGCGGTGACGGTCGGTCTGGCCATGCAGTGGATCCCCGATGCGTTCTGGCACCGGATCGAACTCGTGTTCAGCGCCAGCCCGATCATCCTTCAAGGCCTCATACTTGGGGCCGTGCTCGTGCTGATCAACGCGATCGTCGGCGAGCAAGGCGTCGCCCCATTCCTCTACTTCAAGTTCTGACCGCATGGCACTTCAGACGCCGACCCGCTCCCGCAACGACGAGGAGCGGTTCATCGACGAGGTCGAGCACCCGGCGGCGCACGCCCACGGCCGGACACTGCCGGCCGGCAAGGTCCTCGTCGTCGTCGTGGTCGCGCTGGTCACCGCCATGCTTCTCAACAGCGCCGCCATGGTCCGGGCTGGTACCGGGATGCCTGACGGGTTGACCCGCACCCTTGTCCTCGGTGTGGCCGAGCCGGTCGACTCGTTCGCGCATGCGACGTACCTTGACCGCCCGCGTGAGCAGCTGGACGCGCTGTTCGACACCGAGTCGACCACTGAGGGCGGGCAGGAGCTGCTGACCGGCAGCGCGGGCATCCTGAACGGTTCAGACCCGGCACCCCAAACGCCCCCGCCATCGGTCTCCGCCCCGCCGCCGACCGAGCCGCGGCTCACGGCATCGCCGTCGGCACCCAGCCCGACCCCAGCGCCGCCTCCCAGCCCGTCCGTGCGGACGCCCACCCCGGAGGCGCCGCTGCGAGTCCTGGTCACGGGCGACTCGTTGTCCACCTACATCGGTCAGCAGATGACCAACATCACCGCCGACAGAAAAGTCGCGGAGATCACTCAGCAGCAGTTCAACGGCACCGGCTTGACCCGACCTGACTTCTTCAACTGGCAGGTCAAGGCCGAGCAGCAGAACGTCGAGCTGAACCCCGAGGTCGTGGTGATGATCCTCGGCGGCAATGACGGCTGGAACATGACGGCCCCCGATGGCTCGCGACTGAGCTGGGGCACCCAGCCGTGGATCGACGAATACGCCCGCCGCGTTGCGGTCGTGATGCAGGCGTATGCCGCAGGCGGTATGCGCCAGGTGTTCTGGTCCGGCCCACCCACCGCGCGGGACAACACGTTCAGCGGGATCTTCGCCCAGATCAACGAGGCGGTGGCCCGGGCGGCACAGGCCATCCCGGGCGCGCACTTCGTCGACCTGTATGCGGCGACCGCCGTGAGCGGGGCGTACTCAGACTTCGCGTCCATCGACGGGCAGAACGTGCTGGCCCGTCAGCCGGACGGAGTCCACTTCTCGTATCAGGGCGCGCTGCAGCCTGCCCGCCTGCTGCTCGACGCGATGAGCCCCGCGTACGGAGCCCTCGCCTAGACTCGAGCCCTCATGGCGTACCTCGACCACGCGGCGACAACGCCGATGCTTCCCGAGGCGGTCGAGGCGATGACCGCGGAGCTCGGCCGACTTGGCAACGCGTCCTCGCTGCACGCGTCGGGGCGGCGGGCCCGGCGCGTGGTCGAGGAGTCCCGCGAGACCCTCGCCGACGCGTTCGGTGCGCGCCCGAGCGAGGTCGTGTTCACCTCCGGTGGGACCGAAGCGGACAACCTGGCCGTGAAGGGCTTGTTCTGGCAGCGCCGCACGGTGGACCCGCGCCGGGTCCGCATCCTCGCGAGTGCGGTCGAGCACCACGCGGTGCTCGACCCGGTCCAGTGGCTGGCCGATGCCGAAGGTGCGGTGGTCGAGTGGCTGCCGGTCGACCCGCTGGGCCGGGTGCATCCCGACGCACTCCACGACGCGCTGGCGCGCAACCCGAACGACGTCGCGTTGGTCACCGTGATGTGGGCCAACAACGAGGTGGGCACGGTCCAGCCGCTCGGCGCCCTCGTGGAGGTCGCCCACGAGTTCGACGTACCGATGCACACCGACGCGGTGCAGGCGGCCGGCGCACTGCACGTCGACTTCGCGGCGAGCGGGGCCGATGCGATGACCGTGTCCGGGCACAAGCTCGGCGGGCCGGTCGGCGTCGGTGCGCTGCTCCTCTCGAAGGCGTGGTCGCCGGTCCCGCTGCTGCACGGTGGTGGGCAGGAGCGCGATGTCCGATCTGGCACGCTCGACGTGCCCGGCGCCGCCGGGTTCGCCGCGGCCGCGCGGGTCGCCGTGGCCGATCGAGGCGAACGCTCGGCACGCATCGCGGCGCTTCGCGACGAGCTCGTCGACGCGGTTCGGCGCGAGGTTCCCGACGTCGTCCTCAACGGCGACCCGGACCCCGCCGGGCGGTTGCCCGGCAACGCGCACCTGTCCTTCCCGGGGTGCGCGGGCGACGACCTGCTGCTGCTGCTCGATGCTCGGGGAATCGAGTGCTCGACGGGCTCGGCGTGCTCCGCGGGCGTCGCGCAGCCCAGCCATGTGCTGCTCGCCATGGGGCTGGACGAGGACGTCGCGTTGTCGTCGCTGCGCTTCAGCCTTGGGCATACGTCGACCGAGAAGGATGTCGCCGAGCTCGCGGAGGCCATCGGCCCGGCTGCCGATCGCGCTCGGCGCGCCGGCCTGGCGTCGGCCCGGAGCGACTGACATGCACGTGTTGGCTGCGATGTCGGGTGGCGTCGACTCCGCGGTCGCGGCGGCGAGGGCGGTCGATGCCGGGCACGACGTGACTGGTGTGCACCTGGCACTGTCTCGGCACCCGCAGTCGTTCCGCAGCGGGGCGCGCGGGTGCTGCACCCTCGAAGACTCACGCGACGCCCGCCGGGCGGCGGATGCGCTTGGCATCCCGTTCTACGTGTGGGACCTGTCGGAGCGGTTCGCGGCCGACGTGGTCGACGACTTCGTCGCCGAGTACTCGGCTGGTCGAACGCCGAACCCGTGCCTGCGCTGCAATGAACGGATCAAGTTCGCTGCCGTCCTCGACCGAGCGCTTGCGTTGGGCTTCGACGCGGTCTGCACCGGGCACTACGCCCGGCTCGTCGATGGGCCCGCCGGTCGCGAGCTGCACCGCGCCATCGACCCGTCGAAGGACCAGTCGTACGTGCTCGGTGTGCTCACTGCAGAGCAGCTAGCCGGGTCGATGTTCCCGCTCGGTGGGTCTCTGAAGTGCGACGTTCGCGAGGAGGCAGCCCGCCGCGCGCTTGCGGTCGCGCGCAAGCCGGACAGCCACGACATCTGCTTCGTCCCCAACGGGGACACCGCCGGCTGGCTCAGTGGACGGTTGGCCACCGCCCCCGGCGCGATCATCGATCGGGATGGCGCCGAGATCGGCCGGCACGACGGGGTGCACGCATTCACGGTTGGTCAGCGACGCGGTCTCCGCCTCGAGCGGCCCGCAGCCGATGGTCGGCCGCGCTACGTCCTGTCCATCTCGCCGGCCGACCGAACGGTCATGGTCGGTCCGCACGAGGCGCTGTCCGTGCGCCGCGTTGAGGGGGTGCACGTGCGCTGGTGTGGCCCGGTTCCGTCCGATCTCGTCTGCGCCACCGCCCAGCTGCGGGCGCATGGCGAGGCGGTGCCGGCGCGGGCCGCATACGTCGACCAACGCCTGATCGTCGACCTCGACGAGCCGGTGCACGGCGTCGCCCCGGGTCAGGCCGTCGTCCTGTATGAGGGCACCCGGGTGATGGGGTCGGCCACCATCGACCGGACGTCACCGGAACCGGCCTTCGCAACCACCCGATGAGTCGCCGGTTCGAACGCATCCAGGCCACGGGGGTCGGGTCGCTGCCCGGGACCGACGTGCGTGAAGCGGTTCGGGTCGTGTTCGGCGAGCTCGACGTGCCGCACATCCCCGAGCTACCGCAGCGGGGTCCAGGCGCCGACCTGGTGGGCCGCGGGCTCGCGATGCTCGTGGACCTGACAGCGGAATGGGGGGCGCAAGGCTGGCACTTCGCCGACAGCCCGGGAGCCGACATGCGTCGTGGCCGGGCATGGCTGCGCGAAGATCTGGACGCTCTCGAGGAGCTCGGCGCCGAGTGGAGGGGGCCGGTCAAGGTGCAGGTCTGCGGTCCGTGGACCCTGCTTGCCGAGACCGAGCTGCCCTCCGGCCGGCGGGCGGTCAGTGACGAGGGAGCGGTCCGCGAGGTCGTCCAGTCCCTGGCTGAGGGGGTTGGTCTCCATCTCGCGGACCTCCGGCGGCGGATCCCACATGCGCAGTTCATCGTGGCTTTCGACGAGCCGTCCCTGCCTGCCGTGCTCGACGGGGCACTGCCGACCCCGAGCGGACGCGGTCGGGTGGCGGCGGTCGAGGAGTCCATCGTGCAGACCGCCCTTTCGACGGTCTTCTCCGCGGCGTTCGAGTGGGCTGCTGGCGTCGCCGCGCACTGCTGCGCGGGCAATCCTCCGGTCGAGCTCCTCTGGCGATCCGGCGCGGGGGCGCTGTCCGTCGACCTGGTCGCCGTGGGCAGCTCTGCCGATCAAGCACTTGGCACCATCCTGGAGGCCGGGGGAATCCTGATGGCCGGCGTCGTGCCGTCGACGCGGCCCAGCGCAGGCCCGTCGGACGTCGGCGCTAGCGTCGCGCTGGTGAGTGACCTCTTCCGCCGTCTGGGCCTGTCCATCCGTGAGCACGATGTCGTGGTGACGCCGACCTGTGGGCTTGCTGGCGCGGACGCCGCATACGCGCGGGAGGCCATGCGGTGGTGCCGGGAGGTCGCCCGCCGCTTGGACGACACCGATGAGTGACCAGCTGGTCGATGGAGTGCCGGCGGCCGACCGCGAGCGGGCCGCAGCGCTGGCGACGGAGATCGACGACCACCAGTACCGCTACTACATCCTCGACCGGCCGACGGCCAGCGACGCGGAGTACGACGTGCTGCTGCGGGAGCTCATGGCGCTCGAAGAGCGCTACCCAGAGTTGCGCACGCCGGAGTCACCGACCCAGCGGGTGGGTGGCACGTACTCGACGTTGTTCACCGCCGTGGACCACTTGGAGCGGATGCTCAGTCTCGACAACGTGTTCACCGAGGACGAGCTACGGGCATGGGCGACCCGGGTGGAGCGTGACGCGCACGCCGATCTGCACTATCTGTGCGAGCTCAAGGTCGACGGGTTGGCGGTCAACCTCGTGTACGAGAAGGGGCGGCTGACCCGCGCGGCGACCCGCGGCGACGGCCGCACCGGCGAAGACGTCACTCCGAACGTGCGCACGATCGTCGGTATCCCCGACCGGCTGGCCGACACTGGCCGGCACACGGTGCCCGACGTTGTCGAGGTGCGCGGCGAAGTGTTCTTCCCGGTCGAGGCGTTCGCAGACCTCAACGCGTCGTTGGTCGAGGCCGGCAAGCCGCCGTTCGCCAACCCGCGTAATGCGGCCGCAGGCTCGTTGCGGCAAAAGGACCCGCGCATCACCGCGACCCGCCCGCTGCGGTTGGTGGTGCACGGCATCGGCGCGCGCCGCGGCTTCGACATCGAGCGTCAGTCAGAGGCTTATGCGGCCCTGCACGGCTGGGGCCTGCCGACGAGCGACCGGGCGCGCGTGCTCGAGTCGATCGACGACGTGCTCGGGTACGTCGCGCACTACGGCGAGCACCGGCACTCGGTCGAGCACGAGATCGACGGCGTCGTGGTCAAGCTGGACGAGATCGCTGTCCAGCGGCGGCTGGGCTCGACATCACGGGCGCCGCGGTGGGCGACTGCATACAAGTATCCGCCCGAGGAAGTGACCACCAAGCTGGTCGACATCCAGGTCAACGTCGGGCGGACCGGCCGGGTGACACCGTTCGCGATGATGAAGCCGGTCAAGGTGAGCGGCTCGACGGTTGAGTTGGCCACGATGCACAACGCGTCCGAAGTCAAGCGCAAGGGTGTGCTCATCGGCGACACCGTCGTGCTGCGCAAGGCGGGTGATGTCATCCCCGAGGTGCTCGGCCCGGTGGTTGACCTGCGTGACGGCAGCGAGCGGGAGTTCGTGATGCCGACGGTCTGCCCTGAGTGCGGGACAACGCTGGCGTACGAGAAGGAGGGCGACGCCGACATCCGCTGCCCCAACCACCGCTCGTGCCCCGCTCAGCTGCGCGAGCGGATCTTCCACGTCGCGGGTCGGGGCGCCTTCGACATCGAGG
>JBEVHX010000108.1:0-7613 GCA_040510995.1 Candidatus Nanopelagicales bacterium | reverse complement strand
TGGGCGGCAGCAGACCCATGGCTTCGTACGCACTGGCCACCAGCTCCGCGCAGTAGACCGTCTCCAGGGACGCCTGCCGTCCGGCTCGGCCCCCGAGCCAGCGCCGACCCAACGACACGGTCGACGGGAACGGCGTGCCGTTGAACAGCGCGATCTGCCGTAGCACAGCATCCTCCATCGGCGGCGTCACTCGACCGCCGAGCTGCCGCAAGAAGGCGTCCTGCCGGTACTTGTCCTGCCACGTCCGCACCGCGTCGGCGAGCACGTGCAGCTGGGCGCCGCGATGATGCTTGCCGGTCCACACGTCAGGCAGCGACTGGCCGAGCTCGGCGTGCCACATCAACGGGCGGCATGTCCTCGAGCACCACGGCCATACCGACGTGGTTGACCGGGGCATTCGTCGCAGCCCTGATCGCCCGGTCGGCGAGCGTCCGGCCGCGGAACAGCCAGATGTCACCCGTCCGGGTCAGCTCGACTGCCTGGTCAACTCCCAGGGCGGTTGAGGTCACGGCTGGCTAGCGTAGGGATGTGGAGGCGTGGAAGTGGCTCGGACTGGCCGGCATCGCGGGTGTAGCAGCCGGCGGCGTCGCGATCGCTCGATCGGAGCGCAAGCGCCGGGCCTATACGCCCGACGAGATCCGCGACCGGCTCCGTGAGCGCGCCGAGCAGGCGGAACGCGAGGCAGCACAGAACGCACAGGCCGATCGGGCCTGACCATGGAACTCATCGACGCCTTCCAGGCCCTCTTCTATATCTTCATCGTCGCCACGGTCACGCCGTTGCTCGCCGCGCTTTTCCGCGGGTTCGTGCCGGGTGTCGTCGTGCTGCTCCTGGGTGGGGTGCTGATCGGCCCGGAGCTTCTGGGGCTCGCCGACCCGGTGCCGGTCGCGCTGATCGGAAACCTCGGACTCGGCTTCCTGTTCCTCCTGGCGGGCTTCGAGCTCGACGCGATGCTCATGCGATCGCAGCCGGGTCGTCTCGCCCTGATCGCGTGGGGCATCACCATCGTGCTGTCGCTGATGGTCGTCGGGCTGCTCGAGGTTATCGGGCAGGTGAAGGCGTTCGTCCCGGTCGCCATCGCACTGACCACCACGGCGCTCGGCACGCTGCTCCCGATGCTGAAAGAGCAGAACATGCTTGCGAGCCGGCTCGGTCGCTACATCTTCGCCGCCGGCACCGTCGGCGAGCTTGGGCCGATCCTGGCGATCGCGCTCTTTCTCGGAGCCAACGAGACCTGGGTCCAATTGCTGGCCATCGTGGCGGTCGCGATCGTGGTCTGGGCGCTGACCCAGATCCCACGCTTCGTGCGAGGCAACGTCATCGGGCGGACCGTCCTGGCCAACGAGAACGCGACCTCGCAGGCCACTCTGCGGCTGACGGTGCTGCTGCTGATCGCGCTGCTCCTGCTCACCGAGGAGCTCGAAATCGACATCGTGCTGGGCGCGTTCCTGGCCGGGATGGTGTTGCGCCGGTGGGCACCCGGCGACATCCACGAGCTGGAACGCAAGCTCGAGATCGTCGGACACGGCATCTTCATCCCCGTTTTCTTCGTCTGGTCCGGCATGAAGCTGGATGTCGACGCGATCCTTGATGCTCCTGAGCGGACCATCGCCGTGTTCGTGCTGCTGCTGCTCGTCCGGGGCCTGCCGGCGCTGTTCGTCTACCGCGGGGTGCTGCCGATGAGCGAACGGGTTCAGCTGATGTTCCTTTCCGCCACAGCTCTCCCGTTGCTTGTCGCGATCGCTGAGATCGGCCAGCGCGACGGAGTGATGTTGCCGTCCAATGCCGCGGCGCTCGTCGGCGGGGGCGTGCTGTCGGTGGCGGTGTTCCCGCTGGTGGCCGTGCTGATCCGGCGGCGCAGGCCGGCGCCGGCGGACGCGACGATGACGACCCTGCCGATCGTGACGGACGAGCGATGAACATCATCTCGCGCGGCTTCTCCGGCCGACGTCGCACCGTGGACCCGCAGCTCCCGCCCGGCCAGTACCTGGTTGAGGACTTCCCGGTGCTGTCTGCGGGGCCAACCCCGCGGGTCGACCTCGAGGCCTGGGAGCTGCGCGTCGTGGACGAGTCCGGCCGCGCGCAGACGTGGGACTGGAAGGCGTTCCGTGCGCTGCCGAACGAGGACGTCACGACAGACCTGCATTGCGTCACCAAGTGGTCGAAGCTCGGCACCCACTGGAACGGCGTCTCGGTCGACACCCTGCTCGCCGACTTCGACACGGCCGCCGACTTCGTAGTCGCGAGCTCCTACGGCGGATACACCACGAACTTGCCACTCGAGGACCTCCTCGATGGCCAGGCCTGGGTCGCGTATGCGTACGACGGCGAACCGCTTGCGCCGGAGCACGGTGGCCCGGCCAGGCTCCTGGTTCCCCACCTGTACCTGTGGAAGTCCGCGAAGTGGCTGCGCGAGCTGCAGCTGCGCAGCGACGACGAGCCCGGCTTCTGGGAGACCCTCGGCTACCACAACTACGGAGACCCATGGCGCGAACAGCGGTACTGGGGCGACTGAGGTGGCAAGTCGCGACCGTGACCGACGTGCGCGACGAGGGGCCGATCGCCCGGACCTTGGGGCTCACTGTCCCGGACTGGCCCGGGCATGACGCTGGCCAGCATGTCGACCTGCGGGTGACCGCGCCGGACGGATACTCGGCGCAACGCTCCTACTCCATCGCCAACGCCCCGGACGACAGTCGGGTCGAGCTGACCATCGAGCGGCTGTCCGACGGTGAGGTTTCCCCGTACCTCGCCGATGTGGTTCAGGCCGGCGACATGTTGGAGGTCCGCGGCCCGATCGGCGGTTGGTTTGTCTGGACCGAGGACGTCCCCGCTCCGGTCATGCTGCTCGGTGGCGGCAGCGGGATCGTGCCGCTGATGGCGATGGTCCGCGCCCGGTCGAAGGCGAGTATCCGACCACCGTTCCAGCTGCTGTACTCAGTGCGCACTCCTGACCTCGTGTTCTTCCGCGACGAGCTTGCCGCGCTGCACGCGCCCGACGACGGCTTCGATGTCACGTTCCGCTACACGCGGTCGGCGCCGCCCGGCTGGTCGGAGCCGGTCGCTCGCATCGACCGAGCCCTGCTCCAGCGGTGGGGTATGCCGACGGCCGATCATCCGCTGGCGTACGTCTGCGGGCCCACCGGGTTCGTCGAGACCACCGCGAACCTGCTCGTCGACCTGGGCCACCCACCCGAGCGCATACGGACTGAACGATTCGGACCCACCGGAGGTGGCCCATGACGCAGATGCTCGACGGCAACACGGCGGCCGGGGCGCTGAGTGAGATCTTCGCGGTGGACGTGACCGCGGCGCACGGCCGCTGCGTCACGTGCGGGGCGGTCGACGCACTCGGCGAGGTGCACCTGTACTTCGACGCGCACGGCATGATCGCGCGCTGTCCGCACTGCGAGGGTGTCGTCTTCCGGCTGGTGCGCAGCCACGACCGGGCCTGGCTCGACCTGCGCGGCATGGTCAGCCTCGAGATCCCGATGCCGATCGAGTCTCCCGAGTCGCCGCGCGGTTGACCCGACGTGACAGCCGATGCGCATCGACTACCCGATCCGACGCTGGTCGTGCTGGTCGGCCCCTCGGCCTCTGGCAAGTCGGTCTGGGCGAGCGAACACTTCGCCCCCGACCAGGTGGTGTCCTCGGATCGGCTGCGGGCGCTCGTCGGCGAGAGCGAGCACGACCTGGCCGCATCGGCGGACGCGTTCGATCTGCTCGACCGGATCGTCGCGGCCCGGATGGGTCGTCGCCTGACGACCGTCGTCGACACGCTCGGCCTCGAGCCGGACCGGCGACGGCATTGGATGTCGTTGGCGCACCGGCGCCGAGTGCCGACCGTCGCTGTCGTATTCGATACACCGGCCGCCGAATGCCGGCGTCGCAACGCGGCGCGCGATCACCGCGTTCCCGCGGGCGTGCTCGCGCACCAGCAGCGCAACTTCGCCGAGCAGCGCGCACTCCTGGAGGACGAGGGCTACGACGAAGTGCTCCCGATTCAGGCGGTGCGGATGGTGCCGGCTGCGGTTGCGGCTGCCGCGCGAGCCGCCGAAGCCGTTGCGGCGAAGGCAGATCTGGGTGGGCGGCGGCTGCGGTTCGGGCTGCACCTGTCGTCGTGGGACGCGCCCGGCGGTGCGCCCGAGCTTCGCGACCGCGTGCGGGATGTGGCCGGCCGGGCCGAGGCCGCCGGCTTCGACTCCATCTGGGTGATGGACCACATGCGCCAGATCCCGCAGAACGGCCGGGCGTGGGACGACATGCTCGAGAGCACGACGACACTCGGGTACCTGGCGGGCGCCACCTCACGCACGACGCTCGGGGCGTTGGTCAACTGCGTCACCTACCGCAACATCGCGCACCTCGGGAAGATCGTGAGCACCCTCGATGTGCTCAGCAGCGGCCGCGCGTGGTGCGGTCTCGGTCTCGGCTGGTATGCCGACGAGCACCACGCCTACGGCTGGCGGTTCCCGTCGGTGGCCGAGCGGTACACCATGCTCGAGGACGCGTTGCGGGTGCTGCCGCTGATGTGGGGCAAGGGCAGCCCGTCGTTCAGCGGATCGGTGACCAGCGTGCCTGAGGCAATGGCATACCCGCGGCCGTTGGCCGGGCGAGTGCCGATGCTGGTCGGCGGGTCGGGCGAGAGGCGCACGTTGCGACTCGCTGCGCAGTATGCGGATGCCTGCAACCTGTTCGGTGACGTCGAGACGGTGCGCCACAAGGTCGAAGTGCTGCGCAGGCACTGCGCCGATCTCGAGCGCGACCCAGCCGATGTCGAAGTCACACATCTCGGAACCGTGCTTGTCGCTGGCGACGCTACTGAGCTGAGCAGCGAGGTTGAGCGTCGTCAGCCGCCACGCCAGCATGCGCAGTGGTCCAGACGCGTGACCGCGGGGACCGTCGACGACCACGTGCTGCGCGCCCGCGGACTCCAGGCGGTCGGCGTCGAGCATGTCATCGTGAGCCTGGTCGGCATCTGGGACTCCCCCGCGATCGAGCGGTTCGGCGACGTGATCGACGCCTGCCGTCGTTGACTCACTCAGCGGCCATGACGGACAACGCCCCGACCCCTCGGTGCCTGCGACTCCACGGCGATCGGACGCGGCTGAGGCGACCGTGACGTCAGCCGCCCAGCTCCTTGAGGAGCACATCGATTGTGGCCCGGTCGATCCCCATCCCGGGGAACGCGGCAAGCCGGCTCAGCGGAAAGTTGCCGATGACCGTGAGCAAGTCCTCGTCGGCCAGCAGGCCGGCCGGTGACCCGTCCGGGTTCGTCCCGAACGCGGCGCGCAGGGCGGCGGCCGCCGTCGGGTCGGCGAGCCACTCCTCGAGCGTGGAGTCCGCGGTGATCGGGACGCGCAGGTCGGACCCGACGATGACCACCTCCCTGCGCAGCGGCAGGTCGCGCGAGGAGCGGCCGACAGCGATCTCGAAGCGGCCGGACTCGACAACCCAGTCGTGGGCGACGACCGACCAGTACGCAAACGCGCTGCCATCCAGCATCAGCGGCACCGTGCGCGACTCCCCTGGCTCGAGGGACACCTTCGCGAACGCCATCAGCTCCCTCACCGGGCGCGCAACCGACGACTCAAGGGCGCGCACGTAGAGCTGCACGACCTCCTTGCCGGCCAGGCTGCCGGTGTTCGTCACCCGCACGGTGGCGCTCACCGACAAGTCGCCGCCGGTGTAGGACCCGGCCAGGTCGACCGCGAGGTCGGCGTAGTCGAACGTCGTGTAGGTGAGGCCGTGCCCGAAGGGATAGCTGACCTCCTGCCCGGCGGCGTCGTACCCGCGGTAGCCGACGAAGATCCCCTCGCCGTAGCGCACATGACCCGAGTCGCCCGGGAAGTTGAGGAAGGAGGAGCTGTCCTCCAGCCGCAGCGGCAGGGTCTCGGCGAGCCGCCCCGACGGTGCAGCGATACCGAGCAGCAGGTCCGCGGCCGCACCGCCGGCCGCCTGCCCGGACAGCCAGCACTCGAGGATGGCGGACGTCCGGTCCTTCCAGTCGGCGACCCGCACGGCGGATCCATTGGCCAGCACGACGACGACCCGCTCGTTCACCGCCGCGATCGCGTCCAGCAGTTCGAGCTGGTTCGCCGGCAGCTCCATGTGGCTGCGGTCGAAGCCCTCGGACTCCGCTGACGCCGGCAGGCCCAAGAAGACCACCACCGTGTCGGCATCGTCGGCCGCAACGACCGCCTCCGCGCGCAGCGCTTCGTCCACGTCGCTCGGCACGATCCCGAAACCCGGCGAGAACGTGACTTCAGCGCCCTCGGGTGCGAGGCGACGGATCTCGTCGAGAGCGATGTCCAGCCGGGTCGGGTTGACCTGTGAGCTGCCGGCGCCTTGGTAGCGCGCGGTCCGGGCGAACTCACCGACCACAGCGAGTCGACTCGTCGGAGAGAGGTGCAGCGGCAAGATGTTTTCGACGTTGCGTAGCAGCACCGCACTGTCCCGAGCGGCCTCCCGAGCGATCCGATGGTGATCATCCATGTCCGCGACGACGATGCCGGCCTTCTGCTGGCTTCGCTCGACCAGCTGCAGCATCCGGGTCGCCGCGAGGTCCACCACTGCGTGGTCCAGCGTGCCAGCGCCGACGGCGGCGACGATCCGGGCCGCGCTCTCCGCGAGATTGGGGGGCATCTCCAGGTCGAGGCCGGCCGCCACCGCAGCAACCCGGTCGTCGACCGCGCCCCAGTCGGAGACGACGACACCCTCGAAGCCCCACTCGTCCCGCAGCAAGTCCGTCAGCAGCCAGCGGTGCTGCGACGCATACGTGCCGTTCACCTTGTTGTAGGCGCACATAACCGTCCATGGCTGTGCATGGCGAATAACGTGCTCGAAGCCCTTCAGGTAGATCTCGCGCAGCGGCCGCTCGTCCACGTCCGCGCTGACCCGGAGGCGATCGGTCTCCTGGTTGTTCACCGCGTAGTGCTTCAGTGACGTGCCGACGCCAACGCTTTGAATGCCGTCCACCATGGCCGCACCGAGCGCACCGGACAGCAGCGGGTCCTCGGACACGTACTCGAAGTTGCGCCCGCAGAGCGGGGACCGCTTGATGTTGATGCCCGGGCCCAGAACGACGTCGACCCCCTGCGTGCGGGCCTCCCGCCCGATCGCCTCGCCGACTCGATGCACCAGCTCCACGTCCCACGACGACGACAGCGCCGACGCGGTCGGGAAGCACGTGGCGGGCAGGCTGCCGGAGATCCCCACGTGGTCGGCCTCGTCCGGTTGCATCCGAAGGCCATGCGGACCGTCGGAGAGCGTGATCCGGGGAATCCCCAGCCGCTCCACACCCGCCGTGTGCCAGAAGTCCGAGCCCTGGCACAGGCTGGCCTTCTCCTCGAGGGTGAGCTCGCTGATCAACTGGGCCACATCGAACGTCGTCATGTCAGCACCCTAGGGAGGATCACCGGCTGTCGGTGCCGGGCGCGAAGATGGCTGGGTGCTGCTCGCCGACCTCGCCGCAACGTCCGACGCGGTCGCTGCGACGTCGGCCCGGTCGCGCCAGACCGCCCAGCACGCCCAGCGGCTCACCGCCGCCCCCCCCGCCCACGTGCCCATAGTCGTCTCGTAACAGTACGGCGAGCTGCGCCAACCTCGCACCT
>JBEVHX010000107.1:0-17436 GCA_040510995.1 Candidatus Nanopelagicales bacterium | reverse complement strand
GTCGGTCGCAAACCGGCTCGTGGCCAGCACCCGCGCGAGCCGCTCAGCCGCGACCCCGCTGTCCCGCAGCAGTCGCAAGTACCACGGCGTCGCGCCGAGCGCGTCGCTGACTCGACGGAAGCCGAGCAGACCGGCATCTGGGTCGGGGTACTGCGCGAACCAACCCATGAGCACCGGCAGCAATGTGCGCTGGATCGCAGCACGCCGGCTCACCCCACGAGTCAAGGCTTCGATGTGCCGCAACGCGTCCGACGGACCGGCGTAGCCGAGCGCCTCGAGCCGGATCTCGGCGTCGACCGGCGTGAGCCGCGCCTCGCCGGCGTCCAGCTGGGCGACCGCCTGCAACAACGGTCGGTAGAACAGCTTCTCGTGCAGGCGGCGCACCTCGGAGCGGTGCGTGCGCCATTCCTGGGTGAGCTCAACCACCGGATCGCTGCGGTGCCCCATTGACCGCGCGATCCGTCGCAGGTCAGCGTCGTCCTCCGGCACCAGGTGCGTGCGGCGCAGGCGCTGCAGCTGCATCCGGTGCTCGAGCGTGCGCATGAAGCGATATGCGCGGTCGAGCTCGGCCGCATCGGAGCGGCCGACGTAGCCGTGGGTGGACAGCGCCTCGAGAGCTTCCAGAGTCGTGCCGGACCGCAGGAACACGTCGCCGCGACCGTGCACGAGCTGCAGCAACTGAACGGCGAACTCGACGTCGCGCAGGCCGCCCCAGCCCAGCTTGAGCTGGCGGTCGGCCTCGCGCGCCGGAATCGTCTGCTCGACCCGGCGCCGCATGGCTTGCACATCGGCGACGAAATCGGGTCGCGCGGCGGCTTCCCAGACCAGCGGCGCCAGCGCGTCGATGTAGGCGGCACCGAGGGTGATATCCCCTGCGACCGGCCGCGCTTTGAGCAGCGCTTGGAACTCCCAGCTGGACGCCCATCGCTCGTAGTACGCGACGTGGCTGGCGAGGGTGCGGACGAGCGGGCCGGCCTTGCCCTCCGGCCGGAGCGCAGCATCGACCTCCCAGATACTGCCCTCGGCCGTGACCGCAGAGCAGGCACGTTGCATCGCCGAGGCCAGCCGGGTCGCCACCACCAGTGCGTTGGTCTCTTCGCTGCCCGCGGCCGGCTCGGCGACGTAAACCACGTCGACGTCGCTCACGTAGTTGAGCTCGTGTCCGCCCAGCTTGCCCATCGCGACGACCGCCAGCCGGGTCGTCGAGGCCATGTCCTTGCCGACCTCGGCGCGCGCGATTGCGAGTGCGGCCTCGAGGGTGGCGGCAGCCAGGTCGGACAGGTCCGCGGCGGTTCCGTCGACAAGCACGTACCCGGTCAGGTCGCGCGCGGCTATCCCGAGCAGCTGGCGTCGGTATTCGACCCGCAGCTGGTCCAGCACCCCGGTATCGGACTCGTGCGCGACCGGTGACTTGCGCTGCGGGTCGGCGCCGACCGCAGCCAGCATGGCGGTTCGCACAGCACGGGCGTGCGGTCGGGTGCCGATCTGGGAGTCGGCGAGGTCGTGCCAGTGCCCGGGATGCCGGGCCACGTGGGCGCCGAGCGCCTCGCTGGCGCCGAGCACAGCGACCAGCCGTCGGCGCAGGTTGTCGTCGCTGTCGACGGCGGACAGCAGCTCGTCGTCCTTGGTCGCCTCGAGCAGGTGCACCAGGGAGCGCAGCGCAAGGTCCGGGTCGGCGGCATCGGCGAGTGCATCCAGCCAGTCGACGTCCGCGAGGCCGGAGGTCGATGCGAGCTGCGCGCCCCTTGCCGCGTCCGCGAAGCCGAGCCGGGCGAGCCGGCCCGCGACAGTCGCCGCCCGCTGACCCGCCTCCGGCGTGCTTGCGCTCACCGGGTTAACGTAGAGCCTCGGCGCCGCTGCGCGAATGTGGACATTGGCGGGGTGCCTAGGGTCGACGGCATGACGTACGCGGTCGACAGCAGGCAGACCGACGCGGTGCTCACAACCGTGGGCGCAGTGCTGGCGTCCGATGTGATCGGCGTCTACCTGCACGGCTCGGCGGTGATGGGCGGGCTCCGTTCGCTGAGCGACCTGGACATGCTGGTGGTCACGCGGCAGCCGACGACCGCGATCGACCGCCGGGCGCTGGTCGAGGGTCTCTTCGAGATCTCTGGGTCACGGGCAAGCCGAGGCCCGGCCAGGCCGGTCGAGCTGACCATCGTGGTGCAGTCAGCGGTCCGCCCATGGCGCTACCCGCCGATGTGCGAGTTCCTCTATGGCGAATGGCTGCGCGACGCATACGAGCGAGGTGAGATCCCGGTACCCGAGCCGAGCACCGACCTGGCGACCCTCCTCACCATGGTGCTGGCCGGCGACGCCCCGCTCATAGGACCCCCGCCACGTCACGTGCTCGATCCCGTGCCGCACGACGATCTGCGCGCATCAGTGGTCGCCGGCGTCCCGCAACTTCTCGACGAGATCGAGGACGACACCCGAAACGTCGTACTGACCCTCGCGCGCATCTGGCGCACGCTGGCCACCGGCGAGGTGACATCAAAGGACGCGGCGGCGGACTGGGCGCTCCAGCGGCTACCTATCGAGCAGCGGCCGGTGCTCCAGCGGGCGCGCGACATCTACGTTGGCGACCACCCCGAGGAGTGGTCTCACCTGATAGGTGTGGTTCCGCATTTCGCCGAGCACATTGTCGCTGAGATCCATTCCGCGAACGTGGACCTTCGAGGCGTTGGGGCGCCTGCCTCCCCACCCCGCCAACGTCCAGACGCGCGGGGTTCTACAGGACCGGGAGGTATCGGTCCCGCTCGAACTCGGTGACCTGCGAGCGGTAGTCCTGCCATTCCTGTCGCTTGTTGCGCAACACGAAGTCGAACACATGCTCGCCGAGGGTCTCCGCGACCAGCTCAGAGCGCTCCATCACCCGGATCGCGTCGTTGAGGTTCTGCGGCAGCGGCTCGATGCCGAGCGCCCGACGCTCGGCCTCAGACAACGACCACACGTCGTCCTCGGCACCCGGCGGCAGCTCGTAGCCCTCCTCGATGCCCTTGAGGCCCGCGGACAACAGGACGGCCAGCGCGAGGTACGGGTTGCAGGCCGCATCGAGTGACCGGACCTCGATCCGGGTCGACTGCCCTTTCTGTGGCTTGTACATCGGTACCCTGACCAGCGCCGACCGGTTGTTGTGGCCCCAGCACACGTATGCGGGTGCTTCGCCACCTCCCCACAGCCGCTTGTACGAGTTGACGAACTGGTTGGTGACCGCCGTGATCTCCTGGGCGTGCGTGAGCAGCCCGGCGATGAAGGCCCGGCCAACCTTGGACAGCTGGTAGTCGGCGCCGCCCTCGAAGAATGCGTTGCGGTCACCCTCGAACAACGACAGGTGCGTGTGCATGCCGGATCCGGGGTGCTCGGTGAACGGCTTGGGCATGAACGAGGCGTAGATGCCTTGCTCGAGCGCCACCTCCTTGACCACGAGGCGGAAGGTCATGATGTTGTCGGCGGTGGTCAGGGCGTCCGCATACCGCAGGTCGATCTCGTTCTGGCCGGGCGCACCTTCGTGATGGCTGAACTCCACGGAGATGCCCATCGCCTCGAGCATCGTGATCGCGGTGCGGCGGAAGTCCTGCCCCGACTGATGCGGTACGTGGTCGAAGTAGCCGCCGGCATCGATGGGCACCGGCAGCTCGCCCTTGATCGGTCGCTTCTCCAGCAGGAAGAACTCGATCTCCGGGTGGGTGTAGAAGGTGAACCCGAGGTCGGCCGCTCGGGACAACGCGCGCTTGAGGACGAAGCGTGGGTCCGCATACGAGGGCGTGCCGTCCGGCATCAAGATGTCGCAGAACATGCGGGCAGAGCCGGGCAACTCCGAACGCAACGGCAGCACCTGGAACGTCAAGGGGTCGGGCTTGGCGAGCATGTCGGACTCATAGACCCGCGCGAAGCCCTGGATCGCCGAGCCGTCGAAACCGATCCCCTCGCTGAAGGCCGCTTCGAGCTCGGCCGGCGCCACGGCAACCGACTTGAGAAAGCCCAGCACATCGGTGAACCACAGCCGCACGAAGCGGATGTCGCGCTCCTCGATGGTGCGAAGCACGAACTCCATCTGCTTGTCCACGACGACCACCCTGTCCGCGCGATGTTTCGTGTTGGTTACGTGTCGAAGTCATCGAATCCGATGGCGCGCCCGCGCGGCCACCCGACACGATCCTGTGACGAGGATCCTCGCCGTGCATGTCAAGGGTCCTTGACATTCCAGGCAGCGAAGGTAGACGTTGGCGGTTTTGCAAGACGTGTCGCAGGACGCTCCCCGACCCCGCCATGGTCCGCATTCCTGATCACTAGCCTGGGTGTGTGGCCCAGCTCCGACTTGCGCTCGCCCAGGTGAACCCGACCGTCGGCGACCTTCGCGGCAACCTCGAACTGGCCCTCTCGAGCGCGCGCACTGCCGCCGAGCATGGCGCGCACGTGATGGTGCTGCCCGAGATGTTCCTCACCGGTTACCCGATCGAGGACCTCGCGCTGCGACTGTCCTTCATCGAGTCCTCACGACGGGCCCTACGCGACCTGGCCAGCAGGCTGGTCTCGGATGGCAATGCTGACCTGGTGGTCGTCATCGGCTACCTGGATCGTGTGGACGGCGCAGCCGACCAGGTCGGCCAGCCGCGGCACGCGCCGCAGAACGCGGTGGCCGTCGTCCACGACGGTGATGTCAAGGCTCGCTACGCGAAGCACCACCTGCCGAACTACGGCGTGTTCGACGAGTTCCGGTACTTCGTAGCGGGGACGTCGCCCTGCATCGTGCGCGTGCACGACATCGACGTGGCCCTCGCGATCTGCGAGGACCTCTGGCAAGACGGGGGTCCCGTTGCGGAGTATGCGTCCCTGCACCCCGGCCTGCTCGTGGTCCCCAACGGATCGCCGTACGAGCGCAACAAAGACGACGTCCGGCTCGCCCTGGTGCGCCGCCGAGCCGCCGAGGCCGGCTGCGCGCTGGCCTACGTCAATATGGTCGGCGCACAGGATGAGCTCGTCTTCGACGGCGACTCCCTGGTCGTGTCCCCCGACGGGGCAGTGCTCGCCCGCACTCGGCAGTTCGTCGACGAGATCGCCATCGTCGACCTCGACCTGCCCGGGCGCACGGCGGCAACGACTCCCGATGTTGTCGTCGGCGACGGACCCGTCCCGGCATACGAGCGCACGGTCTCACTCGAGGAGACCAGGCTCGGTGACGACGCGGAGGTGTACACCGCGCTGGTCGTCGGTCTGCGCGACTATGCATGCAAGAACGGCTTCAGCACGGCCGTTCTCGGGCTGTCCGGCGGGATCGACTCGGCGCTGTGCGCAGCGATCGCCGCCGACGCGCTCGGCGCCGACAACGTTCACGGCGTCAGCCTGCCGAGCGCATACAGCTCGAAGCACAGCAAGGCAGACGCGGCCGACCTGGCAGAACGCATCGGCTGCCGCTATCGAGTCGTCCCGATCGAGCCGATGGTTCGCGCCTTCGTGGATCAGCTCGGGCTGACCGGACTCGCCGAGGAGAACGTGCAGGCCCGGGTGCGCGGCACGACACTCATGGCCCTGTCCAACGCCGAAGGCCATCTCGTGCTTGCGACCGGGAACAAGAGCGAGCTGTCCGTCGGCTACAGCACCATCTACGGCGACGCGGTCGGTGGGTTCGCGCCACTCAAGGACGTCGCGAAGATGGCCGTGTGGGAGCTCGCGCGATGGCGCAACGCCGATGCGCTCGCGCGCGGGCAGACCCCGCCGATCCCCGAGTCGAGCATCACGAAACCGCCCTCGGCCGAGCTGCGGCCGGGACAGCTCGACACCGACTCGCTGCCGAACTACCCGCTGCTCGACGATGTACTCGACGACTACGTCGAGCAGGATCGCAGCGTCGACGACCTGGTTGGGTCCGGCTTCGACCGCTCGCTGGTCGAGCGGGTACTGCAGATGACCGACGCTGCCGAGTGGAAGCGACGGCAATACCCACCGGGCCCCAAGATCTCGCTGCGCTCCTTCGGTCGGGACCGGCGACTGCCGATCACCAACCGCTGGCGTGAGCGCTCAGCGCGGCGCGAGACCGAGCAGGAGCAGGTCGACGACTGACTCGGCCTGGCCGGGGCGAACCCGACCTTCGCCACGGGCGCCATAGACGCTGAGGTAGATCATCGGCGAGAACAGCATCACAGCGGCGACATCAACGTCGACGTCGGACCGCAGCTCGCCGGCGGCGATGCCGGAGCGGAGCAGCCGACGAACGCGCTCCCGGCGGGGTTCGAGCACGCGCTCCTGGAACAGCGCGAACCACTCCGGATGGGACTTCTTGTAGCCCATCATCCGCGGAAAGATCCGCCCGCTGCGGGTCGCAGTCCCGCGCCCGCCGACGTGCTCGAGCATCGCGACCATCTGGTCGCGCAATGAGCGCCCCGGGAACTCCTCCGGCATGTCGTCGTTCAGGGTGGCCAGCGCGTCGGCGATCATGTCATCCCGGCCGGACCAACGTCGGTAGATCGTCGCCTTCCCGACACCTGCGCGGGCCGCCACCGCCTCGACGGAAAGGCCGGTCAAGCCGTGCTCAGCGATCAGGTCCAAGGTCGCCTCGACGATCGCACGGTCGGCGCCCTCGCTGCGCGGTCTCCCGGGCGGGCGGGTAGGGGGAGTCACAGGCGGGCGGGTAGGGGGAGTCACAGGCGGGCGGGTAGGGGGAGTCACAGGCGGGCGGGCAGCGGGAGTCACAGACGGGCGGGCAGCGGGAGTCACAGACGGGCGGGTTGACACGGTCACTCGCGATCCGGCGCGGTGACGGGCGCCCGTCCCGACGAATCCTCATGGTCCGTCCGCGACCCTGGCCCGGGTGGGCGACCAGCGCCCCCAGAGCCGCCGGCCCAGTCCACCGCTTCGGCCTTCGCCGGGAGCCGCCAGACGACCAGGAAGAGCGCCAGGACAACCAGGGTTGCCGAGATCAGCGCCCCCCAGCGCAAAGACGTCAGGAACGCCTGTGCGCCGGCCGCGCGCAGCGCATCTGCCGCGTCGCCGCCGATCTGCTTGGCGACCTCGTATGTCGCGCCGACCGAGTCCTCGGCGGCGCCGGCCGCATTCGGCGGCAGGCCGGACAACGCTGGGGCGATCCGGTCGGAGTAGACCACGGCGACCACGGAGGAGATCACCGCGATGCCGAGGGCGCCGCCCACCTGACGGAGGGTGTTCTGCACCGCGGACCCCGCCCCCGAACGCGCCGGCGGCGTGGCGAGCGTCATCCGCGTGGTGCAGGGCGCGATCACGTTGCCGAGGCCGAACCCGAGGAAGAAGAACAAGACCAGCACGATCCAGAGCGGCGTCTCGGTCGTAAGGAATGCGATGCCCACGAAGACGACGGTGACGATTGAGAGCCCGACCCCGATCACCCGACGCGCCCCGAACGCCGAGACCATGCTCCCGCTGCGCGGCGCGGCCAGCAGCTGGCCAACCGCCACCGGCAGGATGCAGAGTCCGGCCTGCAGGGCCGAGAAGTCCCGGACGATTTGCAGGTAGAAGCTCAGGAAGATCAGGGTTCCGGACAGCGCGGCGAAGGACAGCGAGACGGCGGCGAGCGGCACTGAGAAGCTGCGGATCTGGAACAACGACAGGTCCAGCGACGGGTGGTCGCTGCGCCACTCGATCCACACGAACACGGCCACCAACGCGACCCCGCCGACAAGCGGGCCGAGCACCTCGATCGATCCCCATTCGCCGCTGTCACCGCCGCGGAGGATGCCGAAGGTCAACAGCAGCAGGCCGCTCACGGACAGGACGACGCCGAGCGGGTCGAGGCGGCCGGGCCGCGGGTTCTTGCTCTCCGGGACGAGCAGCCAGATCCCGATCACGCCAAGAATCACGATCGGCACATTGATGAGGAAGACACTGCCCCACCAGAAGTTCTCCACGAGTACGCCGCCGAGCACCGGGCCGATCGCCACCGCGCCACCGACGGCGGCCGCCCACATGCCGATTGCCTTGCCACGCTCGTGTGGCGGGAACACTACGGTGATGATCGCGAGCGTGACGGGCAGCACTGATGCACCCGCGGCACCCAGCACACCCCGGAAGATGATCAGTTGTTGCGGGTCGGCCGCATACGCCGTGAGGAGGGAGGCAAGCCCGAATGAGAGCAATCCGATGATCAGGATGCGCTTACGACCGTAACGGTCGCCGAGCACCCCCCACGTGAAAAGCAACGCAGCGAAGACGCAGGTGTAGGAGTTGATCGCCCAGACCAGCTCCTCCTGGCTGGCTCCCAGCTCCTCCTGGATGGTCGGCAGCGCAACGTTGAGGACGGTGTTGTCCAGCACCACGACGAGCAGGCTGGTGACGAGGACGGCCAGGATCGCCCAACGACGTGGGTTGAGGTCAGTCGATTCGGGCGTCGCGGACTCGGTGGACAAGAACAGCTCCAAGAGTGTGTTTCGAACCGATACGGTGCCGTATCGAAACAACGGGATGTTACGCCTCGAGCACGGACGTGGCAATCCCGCCCCGACGTGCGACCATTGATGTCGTCCGGGGACCCCGAACGGGGCCTCGAGGCTGGAGGTCTTGATGAGCACTCAGCTCTCTCCCGCGGCGTCCGTGCGCCGCATCACGGTCAACGACATCGCGGCCCTCAAGGAAAACGGCTCGCGCTGGCCGATGCTCACGTCCTATGACGCCCTGACCGCGCAGCTGTTCGACGACGCCGGCATCCCCGTGCTGCTCGTCGGCGACTCGGCGTCGATGGTCGTCTACGGCCACGACTCGACCCTCCCGGTGACGGTCGACGAGCTGCTCCCGCTGGTCGCCGCGGTCGTGCGCGGTACCCGTCGGTCGATGGTGGTCGCCGACCTGCCGTTCGGGTCGTACCAGAGCTCGCCCGAGCAGGCGCTCGCGACCGCGACCAGGTTCATGAAGGAGGCGGGCGCGCACGCGGTGAAGCTGGAAGGCGGCGCGCGGGTTCTTCCACAGGTCGAGGCGCTCGTCGCCGCCGGTATCCCGGTCATGGCGCATCTGGGTCTGACGCCACAGTCGGTGAACGTGTTCGGCGGTTACCGGGTACAGGGACGCGGCGAGTCCGGCGAGCTGCTCCTGCACGACGCCAAGGCGCTGGAGGCGGCGGGCGCATTCTCGGTCGTGCTCGAGGTCGTGCCGACCGAACTGGCCGAGCGGGTCACCGCATCGCTGTCGATCCCGACGATCGGCATCGGTGCGGGCTCTGCCTGCGACGCCCAGGTACTGGTGTGGCAGGACCTCGCCGGGCTGACGCCCGGCCCGGGGCCCAAGTTCGTCAAGCGGTATGCAGACCTGCGCGGCGTGCTCACGCAGGCGGTCTCGCAGTGGGCCGCCGACGTCCGGGAGGGCACCTACCCCGACGCGGATCACGCCTACCGCTGACCTCGCTGTGAGATGTCAGCCGTTCCGTGCCCTGGCGCGCGGAACGGCTGACAGGTCGTCGAGGTCGTCGTTGGGTTGACGTCTCAGGCGCAGCGCGTCACCGCTGGCGCGGAACGCCTGACACGTCGCCGTTGGGTGGGCCGGTCAGATGTCGGTGAGGCGCACGCCGGCGTGCGCCTTGTATCGCCGGTTCACCGAGATCAGGTTCGCGGTGAGCGCCTCCACCTGGTGAGCGTTGCGCAGGCGGCCCGCATACACGCCGCGGAAGCCGTCGATGCGATCGGCGAGCGCCTGGGCGAGATCGGTCGCATCGCGGTCGTCGCCGACGACGAGGATGTCGCAGTCCACCTGGTCAGTGCTCCTCTCGTTGAGCAGCACGGCCGACACGTGATGGAAGGCACCGACGACTGTGCTCTCTGTCAGCACCGCGGCGGCCTGCTGGGCGGCCGATCCTTCGGGCACGGTCAGCGCGTATGCGCCCTGTTTGTCGAAGCCGATCGGGTTCACGCAGTCGACGACGACCTTTCCGGCGAGTTGGGCACGTAGCCCCTCAAGCGTTGTGCGATGCCCTTCCCAGGGCACAGCGACGATCACGATGTCGGCCTCGAGCGCAGCGGTCGCGTTGTCCGCGCCGCGGACCCCGTGGCCGATCTCGGTGGCGATGCCTTCAGCTCGCGCCGCGGAACGCGACCCGATGACGACCTGTTGACCGGCGAGCGCGAGCCGAAGCGCTAGGCCCGCGCCCTGCGGCCCGGTCCCACCGAGGATTCCGACGACCAGCTTGCTCGCGTCGGGCAGGTCATGCGCAGAACGAGGCTGCGCGGCTGGCTGATCAGCCACCCGACTTCAGGGCAGCCAGGCGTGCCTCGACCTCCGCGTCTGCGCCCGCGTCCTCGAGCTCTTCGAACTGTGCGTCGAGTGAGGACTCGGCCAGCTCGGTCTGCCCGAGCACCTTGGCCTCCTCGCGCCGGATCTTCTCCTCGAAGCGTGAGACCTCGCTTGTCGGGTCCAGGATGTTCACGCTCTTGACCGCGTCGTGCACCTTGGACTGGGCCTCCGCGAGCTTTGCCCGGGCGACCAGCTGGTCCCGCTTGCTCTGGAGCTCACTGAGCTTGCCCTTCATGCCTTCGAGGCCGGACTTGAGCTTCGCGACGATCTCGTTCTGCGAAGCGATGGCCGGCTCGGCGTCCTTGATCTCGCTCTCGAACTGGATCTGCTTTTCGAGGGCCACCCGGGCGAGCTTGTCGAACTTGTCGGCGTCCGCCGTGTCACCGGCCGCGCGCAGCTGGTCGGCCTTCGCGCTCGCGGCCGCGGCCTTGTTGCCCCACTCGGTGACGGCAGAGCGGTCTTCCACGGTGTCCTGCTCGAGCAGCCGCACGTTGCCAATCGTGGTCGCGATCGCTTCCTCCGCCTCGGCGATGTTGTTCCTATAGTCCCGGATCATCTGGTCCAGCATCTTCTCGGGATCCTCAGCCGAGTCGAGCATGGAGTTGATGTTTGCCCTCGTGAGCTGCGAGATGCGTCCGAAGATTGACTGCTTGTCTGCCATGGGCCGTCGCCTTTCTCAATGTGCGGACTTGTCGATACACCAGATGCCGATGTGCGGCTCAGAAACGGCCACCTCCGCGTGAACGTCCACGCGATCCCGACCCACCGAAGCTGCCGGGGCCACGACCACCTCCGCCGCCGAATCCTCCTCCCCCGCCGAATCCTCCACCGAACCCCCCGCCGCCGCCAAAGCCACCGCGGAGCAGCGAATCGATCAGAATCCCGCCAAGAACCGCCCCGCCCACACCGCCGGGGAACCCGGACCCACCGCCCTGACCACCGCCCTGGCTGAACTGCCCGACGTCGTTCTGCGCCTGTTCGAGTGCTTGTCGGGCCAGGAAGTCAGCGGCTCGCGCGTGCTGCAGCGCGGTCGCCGGATCAGTGCCGGCGATGCTGACCGCGTGGTCGTGGTGCCGCTGCGCCTCCGCCAGGCGTGTCCTGGCCTCCGCACCCACGCCACCGCGACGGGTGGTGATGAAGTCGTTCGCGGCCTGGATCGCGGACCTGGCCGACAGCAGCGCACGGTCCAGGAGCTGCCTCGCCTTGTCCGCCGCTTCGGCGCGATCGCGGGAGGCGGACAACTGTTTCTCCAACTCCGCCTCCGCGCGGTCCAGTGCCGAGAGCGCGGACAGCGGGTCCGCGGTCGCACTTGACCGAGCCTGAGCCAAGGCGGCCTCCCCCGCCCTGACCGCCGCCTGCAGCTCGGGTGTCTGCGGCATGCTGCGTGCCGTTGTCAGGTCCTGCTCGACGTCTGCGATCGCAGCTGGCAGGTCGTCGGCCGCCTTCCGCGCCGAGTACTCGAGAGTGTCGATGGCATCGAGCAGCTGCGTGGCCTGGCCGACAGCGTCCTCGGCGGCGCGAACATGCACCGCCGCGATCCCCGTCTCGGCCCCGGTGAGCGCAGTGCGGCCCGCGGCGACCTCATCCGTGGCGAAGGCCAGCCGTTGCTCGGCCTGGGTCGCGTTGTCCGCGACCGCGGCAGTCATGGTCGGCGCGTATGCGGCCTCGATCGCGGCCAGCCGGTCGCGACCGGCTGTCAGCCGCTCGGCCAGCTGCGTCGCGCGGGCCTCGATCTGGTCCAACAGCTCGGGCGCCTTCGCCGCCAGGTCACGAAGCTCGTCGAACGCGTCTGCCTCGACGTCCAGGCGCTCGTTGGCCGTGGTGCATGACCGGATGATGTCCGAGAACATCCGCCGACGCGTAGGTTCGTCCTCCGGCTTGGAGTCGTCGAGCGCCTGCTGCGTGCGGAAGGCCGCTGACAGCGCAGCCTGCGCCTCCACCAGCGCTGCCTGGAAGCGCTCCGTCTGCGACTCGCCGAACTCCGCGGTGGCAAAGCCGAGCTCCTGCTCGCTGGTCTTCAGTGCATCGTCAGTCTCGACGAGCAGCCGCCGGGCCTGCGAGTCCAACTCGTCGGTCGACAACCCGGCCAGCGGGTCGGCTGGTTCACCGTCCGGGCCAGCAGCTGCGCCTGCACGGCGTCGCCGGCGTCGGAGGAAGAACCAGGTCCCGATGCCCACGACCACCAGCACCAGCACCATGAACAGCCACGGAAACCCTCCGCCGCCGTCCCCGCCGTCACCCAGCTCGCGGCGCATGCCGTCGGCCATCGCGATCGCTGCGTCCGCCCACTCATCGTTGGTCAGCTTCGGCTCGACATCCCCGGTCGCGATGTCCGCCATCTGTTCGGCTGTCAGGCCGAAGTTCTCGGGTGTGAGGTATGTGTACTGACGAGCGTTCACCGCGACCGCGAGCAGGACGTCGTTGAGACCCAGGCCGCTCAGCGTTGACGTCTGGTCCGCCCAGGCTTCGGCATCCATCTCGTCGAAGTCGTCGACGAAGGCGACAAAGAGTTGTACCTGTTCCTCCTGCTGCAACCGGTCGAGTGCCGCTTGCACGTCGTCCTCACGGCCCTCGAGTGCGCCGACCGGATCGGTGATCTGTCCGGGCAGGTTCAACGGTGCTTGCGCGTGCGCACGTGCAACCGATGTCAGCAGCGCCGCTGTCACCAAAACGGACGTGAGCACGAAGACGACACCGAAGACACGAAGGTTTTTTTTTCGTCGCAAAGTCATCTCATCCGTCCCACTTGTCAACGCAAGGTCGGTGCCGTGGTTCACACCGGTCTCCGCTGAAAGTCGTTTCTGTTGTGTGCCAACAGGAAACGCATCCCACCAAGTCGCAGTGAAGTCGTCATCTGGTCACCGCGTAGCAGAAGCGCCGGTTGTTGTGCGATTGACACGACGAAACGAGTTGTCGCGAATGCGTGACCAATCGCACAAGCAGTGTCATCGTTTTGTTCTGGAAGCGTCCGATGACGTGTCGGACCCAATGTCCCAGGAGGCATGAGTGCCGGCAAAGAAGACCGCGGCGAAACGCGCACCCGCGAAATCGACCGCGAAGAAGACCACCGCCCGCAAGACGACTGCGCGCAAGGCGCCCGCCAAGAAGGCCACAGCGGCAAAGCGGACCACAGCCAAGCGCGCAACTGCCGCGAAGACGACGGCGCGTAAGACCACCGCGCGGAAGGCACCCGCCAAGAAGACCGCCGCGAAGAAGACCACGGCGCGCAAGGCACCAGCGAAGAAGACCACCGCCAAGCGGGCGACCGCCAAGAAGACGGCGACCGCCCGCAAGGCACCAGCCCGCAAGACCACCGCCAAGAAGACGACGACGCGCAAGACCGCAGCCAAGCGGACGACTGCCCGCACGACGACCGCAAGGAAGGCACCTGTTCGCCGCACGGCGAAGAAGGCCTGAACCGCGCAGCATCCGTCGAGGACCCGTCGCCGGTCACGGCGACGGGTCCTCGTGCGTCAGGGCGAGTCAGTCGTCCTTCCAACGCTCGTCGCCTTCCCACTCCTCGTTGCGCTTGGCCGCTTTGCTGAGCGCTTCCTGCGCCTCCTGCACGGTGCTGTACGGACCAAGTCGGTCCGCATGACGGCAGCCGCCGGCCTCGACAACCTTGCCATCCGTGAGGCACCAGTAGTACTCGGTGGGTCCGCCCGTCCGCTCATCCATGATTCCTCCAGAGCCACCCGTCTCGGTGCGCTCCCTACACTCGCAGACATGGCGGTGCTCGTCCCCGGAACGATCTCGCCCATCCGCTCCGTCCCGCCCATGATCACGCGTCCGGAGTATGTCGGCAGGGCCCGTCCGACACCCTGGATCGGCGGCGACGTCAAGGACACCGACACCATCGAGCGCATGCGCATCGCCGGCGGGCTCGCCGCGCAGGCGATGGAGGCGGCCGCCAGCCACGTTCGGCCGGGTGTCACCACTGACGAGCTCGACCGTGTGGGTCATGAGTTCTTGTGCGACCACGGCGCGTACCCGTCGACCCTCGGCTATCGCGGATTCCCAAAGAGCCTGTGCACGTCAGTGAACGAGGTCATCTGTCATGGCATCCCCGACTCGACGGTGCTCGTCGAGGGCGACATCGTGAACATTGACGTGACCGCGTTCATCCACGGCGTCCACGGCGACACCGATGCCACCTACCCCGTGGGCGAAGTGGACGAAACCTCGCGTGCACTCTTGGATCGCACTCAGGATGCCTTGATGCGCGGCGTGCGCGCCGTCGCACCCGGTCGCGAGGTGAGCGTCATCGGCCGGGTCATCGAGACGTACGCGCGCCGCTTCGGCTACGGCACCGTGCACGACTTCACTGGGCACGGGATCGGCGAGGCGTTCCACTCCGGCCTCGCCATCCCGCACTACGACGAGCCGAGCGCGAGGACGGTGATGGAGGTCGGCATGACATTCACCATCGAACCGATGCTGACCTTGGGCACGATCGACTATGACGTCTGGGACGACGGGTGGACCGTCGTCACCAAGGATCTTCGGCGCAGCGCGCAGTTCGAGCACACGGTGGCAGTGACGCCGGCCGGAGCCGACATTCTCACCGTTCCGTGACCATCCCTGGATCGCGCCCGTGACACGGCCGGCGAGCCTAGGCTCGTCCCATGCCAGCGAAGACGTGGCCAAAGAACGTCCGCACGCTCGCGATCGATGTCGGGGGCAGCGGCCTCAAGGCTTCCGTGCTCGACGCGGACGGCGTCATGCTGACCGAGCGAGTCCGCGTCCCGACGCCCTACCCGTGCCCGCCTGACGTCCTCATCGAGACGCTGCTCGAAATGGTCAAGCCGCTGCCGGAGGCGCACCGGGTCGCGGTCGGCTTCCCAGGTCTGCTGCGCGACGGCGTGGTGGGTTTCACGCCGAACCTCTCCCGGCGCAAGCCCGGACAAGGCCCCGACCCCGTGCTCAGCGAGCTCTGGCGCGGCTTCGACCTCGCGCGGGCGCTCGACGAAGCCTTTCGCGCCCCGACGAAGGTGGCCAACGACGCCGACGTGCAGGGCTGTGCGGTGGCTCAGGGCAAGGGCTTCGAGTTCGTCCTCACGCTTGGCACCGGATGCGGCACGGCGTTGTTCTCGCACGGACGACTGCAGCCCCACCTCGAGCTGGGTCATGCCCCATTCCGTAAGGGCGAGACCTTCGAGGAGCAGATCGGGGACGAAGCTCGCAAGAGCATCGGTCAGGAGCGCTGGGAACGACGGGTCGTGAAGGCACTGGCCGCATACGACACGTTCCTGTTCTACGACCACATCTATCTCGGCGGCGGCAACGCGAAGCTCATCAAGGCCGACATCGGCCCGAAGGCGACGATCGTCCCGAACAGCGCTGGGGTCACCGGCGGGGTCAAGCTGTGGGAGATGCAGGCTGACTAGGCTCACCTAGTGATCGCTTCAACTATCTCGCGGACTCCGCGTATCCTTCGCGTCCATGGCAGCATCCCGCCGGGCCCCGCAGGCGAAGACTCGATGGCTCTCCGAGGACGAGCAGCGGTCGTGGCGGGCTTGGGTTTCGATGCATCTCCTCCTGGACGACCGACTTCAGCGGGAGCTGGCGAGCGCGCACGGCCTGAGCCTTGCCGACTACGAGATCCTCGTGCGGCTCTCCGAGGCTCCCGACCGCCGGCTGCGGATGAGCGAGTTAGCCGACCGTGCCCTGTCCTCGCGCAGCCGGCTTTCCCACCAGATCACCCGGCTCGAGCAGGCCGGGCTCGTAGCCCGGGTGGAGTGCGCGAGCGACCGTCGCGGATTCTTCGCCGTTCTCACCGATCACGGGTGGTCGGTGCTGGTTGGAGCCGCACCGACCCATGTCACGGGTGTTCGCGAGCACTTCGTCGACCAGTTGAGCCCAGAGGAGTTCGCGGCGCTGGGGCAGGCCTGCGTCAAGGTACTCGCCCACCTTCAGTCCCTGCCGGCCACGCCACGGCCACAAGCGGACAACGCCGTCTCCGCCTGACCTGAGTCAACAGGTGAGCAGGTTCACCACCTGAGCACCGTCAGGCCGGAGACAGCGTCTGGTTCGCCGCGACGGTGACCTCCGTGGCCATCATCACCACCCAGCCGATGATCGGCGCCGCGATCGTCGGCAGCCACCCGCTCAGGTCGGGAAGCGTCACCGTCGGCGCGGGCGGTGGGGGCGGAGGCGGAGGTGGCTCCGGCGTCGGTGTCGGCGCAGGAGCCGGCGGTGGGGCGGGCGGCGACGACGACCGAGCTGGCCGGGGAGGCGCCGCCTTCGTGGGCGCTGGTGGGGGTGGCGGCGGGGGCGCCGGCGGCGCGTTGATCGGCTGCCGGAACACCTGCGTCACCCAGACCACACCGCGGCCATCGACGGCGACTCCCACGCCGATCTCGGTGTAAGCGCCGTTGAGAATCGCGGTCCGGTGCGGCGACGACTCCATGAAAGCCTGGTGGATGCGCTCCACGCTCGGCCCATACCCGACGTTCTCCCCCGCGGTCAGGTATCCCGTGATCTGGCCGAAGACGTTGGGGTTGTGGGCGAGCTGGCCGGTCTCAGCCATGTGCTGCGACCAACCTAGGGCCACGGAGCTGAGATCACCTCGCACCGAGACCGGCGCCAACCCGCCCGCGGCGCGCTCGCCGTTGACCAGCGCGACCACCGTGCCTGGATCTGCGCCGGCCTCGGCTGGGGTAGTCGGGATGAACAGGCCGGCAACCAGGACGACTGTCGCCACGGGAACGTGCACAAGCCGGCGCGGGGGGCGCACGGTCTCGACCTTAGGCCGATCGACCGCCGGACACTGCTCACCGGGCTCGAACGGCGCCACTTCGCGGACGTACCGCTCGACGTCGACCTGGCGCGGACCCCGACGCGTGGAGCGCTGCGGGGGCCCGACGAGTTGGCCTGGACGCCTGCCACGGTCACACGGGCCGCTGACCTGCGCGATGCCTAAACGGTCCCGCCTGCGCCTCTTGTCGTGGTGCACCGGGACCACGAGCGCGCCCAGGTCATGCGCCGCTGGTGCGAGTGCTTCGGCGCGGCGGCTGGGCGAGAGCGGGCACACCCATCACCGGCCGCGGCAGTCTGTCTCCGTGGGCCGCGGGGCCCCCGCGGCCCCCCCCGGGTGGGGCCCCGGCGCGCGGGGGCGTCGGCTGCGCCCCCCCCCGGCACCAGAAAACCCCCCGCCGGGGGGGGGGGGGGCGGGGGGGGTCTACGGGG
>JBEVHX010000106.1:0-3708 GCA_040510995.1 Candidatus Nanopelagicales bacterium | reverse complement strand
GGGTTCGCCACCCGCAGCGCGGGCTTGATTGGCAACGTACCCGGAGGGGATTGCCCGGTAGTGACACCTTTATTTCCGGTTTGTTACATGCGGCTGGATACGCTGGAGACATGCCCGACGCACTCGCACCCGGTTCCTACCCTGGAGAGCGATTGGGGCTGCCCCAAGCGGGCCCGGGGAGCCTCGCGACGCTCGGTCGGCGCGTCTGGGCGATCATCGTCGACTGGGGCTGTGCGGTACTGATCTCGATCGCGTTCTTCTCGTACGATCCGCTCGCGACGTCGCTCATCTTCGTCGTGGTGCAGTGCCTGTTCATTCCCACCATCGGCGGCAGCCCCGGTCATCGGCTGCTCGGCATGCGCGTGCAGCGAGTGACCGGCGGGTGGCCCGGATTGTGGCGACCGATCGTCCGCAGCCTGCTGCTCATCCTCGTGATCCCCGCGGTGATCTGGGATGCAGACAACCGCGGCGTCCACGACAAAGCGGCCGGAACGGTGCTGCTCCGGGCCTGACCGCGTCAGCGGACGACGTCAGCGGCTCGACGTCAGCGAGGTCGCGGCGCGCGGACCTTCGTGGGGTCGATGCCCTTGGGAATCGGCATCGACGCGAGCGACTGCGACACCGAGTCGATGCGCTTGATCACGGCGGCCATCGTGGCACGGTCGATCTTCTTCGGCAGCGACTTGATGGTCGAGGCGAGCTTCGAGATCGGCACATCGCCCTCGCCGTGACCGATGTAGATCACCGTGACCGGCACGCCGGACGCGACACGCGTGACCTTCGAGCGCTCGTCGTTCACGAGACGTGTGAGGCGTCCGCGGGCGCCCTCGCCGACGACGACGACTCCGCCGCGGCCGACGGCTCGATAGACGGCTTCCTGTGTCTTGGGGTTGACCCCGACCGGCATGTCACTCGACTGCCAGCTGCGGCCGAGCGAGGTCGACAGGACGTGACCGGCCGCTCCCGGCATCCCGTCGATCTGCTTGTACATCGCGCGCGTCGAGAGGCGGGTCATCACCATGAGGCCGGCCAGGATGCCGGCCATGAGGCCGGTGACTCCCCACAGGATGACGCTCCAGATCGCGACAGGAGGGATGAGCAGACCCACGCCGACACCGACGGCGATTCCCAGCAGGACGACCCCCACCAGCATGAAGGGGAGCCATCGGTACGACTTGTGGGTGAAGGTGTAGAGGCTTCTGAGCTGAGAGAAGAAGCCGGGCCGCTTCTCTGGTGCGGTACTGCGCGCGGACATGGTCCCAGCGTACCTTTCCCCGGGACGACACACTGTTCCTCCACAGCAGGAGCGAAGGCAGCCGGTTGTCCACCGAACGGCAAGGGCACGGTCGCGGGCGTCTCCGCTGCGGACACTCGAGATGTGACCACCGAAGCGGACGAACGCCTGCTGGCGCCCTATCGACCGGTGAGGCGTGTCGGCATCGACGACGTTCCCTGGCCGGGGATGCTCGTCAGGATGGCGGGCGGCGAGTCGAGGGTGCTGGTGGACGTCAGCGAGTTCGCAGACGGGTGGGCGGGGTGGGTCGCCGACCCGGAGGGCCACATCCTCTCGCCGCTGGAGGTCGTCCGTCGTGCGGACGGTCACAGCCTCGCGCTGCCGCTCTGCGTGGAACGGGTGGCGGATTTCGTCGTGCGGCGAGCCGCGAGCAGGGTGCCGCTGTCGGTCGGCGAGGTCGTCACGCTCGGTGTGAGTCTCATCCGCGGTATCGGCGAGCTCTTGATCGAGCCGCAGGCGACGGGGGAGTGGTGGCTCACCGACGCGGGTCGGCCGGTCCTCGTCACCGATGTCTCCGACACTGCGGCCCCCGCGCACACGTCTCAGCTGCTGCAGTCGCTCGACCCCGACCCGCGATGCAATGCCGCCCTCGCCGGCGCGGTCCAGGCCCTGGAGAGCGAACGACGATCGGCACACGATCTGCGCACGATCGAGGAGCAGCTGTTCGCCATCGCCGATCCTGAGCCGCTCGCGACCTCGCTGCTGGGTCCTCGGGCAGCGCGTGACCTGTTCACCCTCGATCGTGAGCCGGTCGCGGCGATCGACGACGACGCGCGTCCGACGACGTGGGTCGAGGCCCTCGCTCGCCACGTCGATGCTGATCTCGCAGACGTGGTGTCTCGCGCCACGACCGGCGTCTGGCGCCGGCTCAGACGACCGCGAGAGGGTTCGCGAAAGCCCTGGCTGCTGGCCGCAGGTGCTGCTGCGGCTGTGCTGGTGACCGGGCTACTGTGGCCCAGCGGGGTCGGCGGGCCGGCAACGGCTGACACTCACGGATCACGCGTCGACCCGACTGCTCCGGCGACCACGCCCGCGCCGACGGCCGACACCCGGACGAGTCCTGTCGGCGGCGATGCACAGGCCGCCCCTGCCGATCTCGTCGAGGTGGCGAATCTGCTCCTTGCGGCGCGAGCCGCCTGCGCGGGCGATCCGACCTGCCTTGCCGACGTGATGCTCGACCCTGCGACGCCCGTCGACCCGGGCGCAGTCGATCTCGATCAGTCGCAGCGCAGCACGAGCCTCCTGGACGATTTCGGCGGGATGGCTGTGCTGCGGGTGGACGCCGTGGACGGGGCGACCCCGTCGCAGCTCGTCGTCGTCATGCTCGACGACGACCGCTGGCTGCTTCGCGATGTTCACCTCGCGAAGCAGCCCTAGCGATGTCAGATACCGAGCTGGCTCTCGAAGGCCGCAGCCTCGAGCCGTGTCTTCACCGCGCCCAGGAAGCGCGCGGCATCCGCACCGTCGATGACACGGTGGTCATAAGAGAGCGCCAGGTACACATACGAGCGCACCGAGATCGCGTCCTTGCCGTCGACCGAGACGATCCCCGGCCGCTTCACCACCACACCGGTTCCGAGGATCGCCGACTGCGGAAGGAAGACGACGGGGGTGTCGAACAGAGCGCCACGCGAGCCGGTGTTCGTCAGCGTGAACGTTCCGCCGGCGAGCTCGTCGGGCTTGAGCTTGTTGTCGCGCGTGCGGGCCGCGAGGTCGGCGATCTCGTGAGCGATCTGCGCCAGGTTCTTCGTCGCGGCATCGCGCAGCACCGGCGTGAGAAGGCCCCGCTCGGTGTCCACCGCGATCGACAGGTTCTCGCTCGCCGGGTACACGATGTCGGTGCCGTCCACGGTGGCGTTGATCACCGGGTTCGACTGCAGCGCCTCGGCTGCGGCCAGGGCGAAGAACGGCAGGAACGACAGCTTGTCGCCGGTCTTGGCGACGAAGTCGTTCTTCACCTTGTCGCGGAAGTTCGCGAGCTTGGTGACGTCGACCTCGACCACGGTGGTCAGCTGTGCCGTGGCCTGCATCGAGGCGACGGCTCGCTCGGCCAGCACCTTGCGCAAGCGAGACATCGGCTGCGTGGTGCCACGCAGCGGCGAGATCTCGACGGGTGCCGGTGCCGATGCGACCGCAGCGGCGGGCTGCTCAGCCGCGGGGGCGGATGCGGCAGCCGCGGCGTTCAGGACGTCCTCCTTGCGGATGCGACCTCCCACACCGGTTCCCTTGACGGTCGCTAGGTCGATGCCCTGCTGCTGAGCGAGACGACGGACCAGCGGCGTGACGTAGGACACGACATCCGAGTCCTCCGCTGCGGCCGGCGCCGGAGTGGGAGCGGGGGGCGCTGCAGGAGCAGGGGCGGCAGCCGGCGCGGCGGCCTGTGCGGGTGCCGGCGGCGCAGCGGCTGCGGGCGC
>JBEVHX010000105.1:0-17874 GCA_040510995.1 Candidatus Nanopelagicales bacterium | reverse complement strand
CGCCAGCCCACCCGGGCCGAAGGTGGTCGGCCGGGTGTGGTCGTGCCCGTTGTCCAGCGTGATCAGCGCGGCCGTGCCTGCGTGCAACGGCAAGTCGACGTAGCGGACGAGTGCCTTCGTGACAACTTCGTCGGGGAACTGCTCGATGGCGGTCTGCTCGGTGGAGGTCATGTGAGGTTCAGGCATCCTTACCGTCGTAGTGCGGGTTCTCCCAGATGACCGAGCCGCCCTGGCCAAGCCCGACGCACATCGTCGTCAGGCCGTACCGGACCCCGGGCTTGTCCTCGAACAGTCGTGCCAGCTGGGTCATCAGGCGCACACCGGAGGACGCCAGCGGATGGCCGACCGCGATCGCGCCGCCGTACGGGTTGACCCGCGGGTCCTCGTCTGCGATCTCGAAGTGGTCCAGGAACGCGAGTACCTGCACCGCGAACGCCTCGTTGATCTCGAACGCGCCGATGTCGTCGATCGACAGGCCGGTGCGAGCGAGCACCTTCTCGGTCGCCGGCACTGGTCCGACGCCCATCACCTCCGGGTCGACGCCGGCGAACGCGAAGCCGACCAGCGACATCTTCTTCGTCAGCCCAAGCTCCGTCGCGACGTCAGCGGACGCGACGATCGACGCGGTGGCTCCGTCGGTGAGCGGCGAGGCGTTGGCGGCCGTGATCCGACCGTGTGGTCGGAAAGGGGTCTTGAGGTCGGCGATGCCGTCGACCGTGGTGCCTGGTCGCGGCGGTTGGTCAGCGGTGGCCAGCCCGTATCCCCCCTCGGCGGACCGGGTAGCCACCGGCACGAGGTCCGGCTGGATCTTTTCGTCCGCGTACGCCTTGGCCAGTCGCTCCTGCGAGCGCACGGCGAACTCGTCGGCGCGCTGCCTGGTGAGGCGCGGGAACCGGTCGTGCAGGTTCTCGGCGGTCATCCCCATATTGAGCGCGGCCGGGTCGACCAGCTTCTCGGCGACGATGCGCGGGTTCGGGTCGATCCCCTCGCCGATCGGGTGCCGAGTCATGTGCTCGACACCGCCGGCGATGGCCACGTCGTATGCGCCCACGGCGATGCCGCCGGCGACGGACGTGACTGCGGTCATCGCGCCGGCACACATCCGATCGATCGAGTAGCCGGGAACGCTCCTCGGCAGCCCGGCCAGCAGCCCGGCGACGCGGCCGAGCGTCAGCCCCTGGTCGCCGATCTGGGTGGCCGCCGCGATGGCGACCTCGTCGATTCTCTCGGCAGGCAGCGTCGGGTTGCGCCGGAGCAGCTCGCGGATGAGCACGACGATGAGGTCGTCGGCGCGGGTCTCGGCGTACAGTCCGCCCTTCCCGGCCTTGCCGAACGGGGTGCGGACGCCGTCGACGAAGACGACCTCGTTGAGGGTGCGGGGAGCGGTCATGGCCGCGATGCTACTCGCGGGTAACAACGAGCGGAAACTCAGGTGCGCGTGACCCTGGCGTGCGCCGGACGACCGCGTGCTCGTCAGAGGTGCTTTTCCGCCTCCCGGCGGGACAGCAGCGACAGCCGGTCGCCCATCTCGTCGAGCAGCGCGCGGACCCACGTGTCGTCGTATCGAGCGTGGTCGCGCAGCGCCCAGCCGATCGCCTTGCGGATGAAGAAGCTCCGGTCGGCGGCATTCACGTCGACGACCTCGCGGAGCAGCGCGTGGTCGACGTCTCGGCGAGCCGTGACCTGGCAGATGATCGCCGTCCGGCGCAGCCACAGGTCCTCCTCGCCTGCCCACGCGCGCATGACCGGCGTGACCGCGACGCGGTCCGCGCGCAGGATCGGCCCCACCCGGCGAACGGCCACCTCGTCGACCAGGTCCCACCAGGCGCCGGTCGTGATCAGGTGCCGGTAGAGGGCCAGCGTCCCGACGTCCTGCCAGTCGTCGGCTGCCCGGACCGCGCTCAAAGAGATGGCGGCATACCGCTCCTCCCGGAACTGTGCACCGTCCCAAACCGCACGGACGTCGCTTTCCCACGTGGCACGTGTGCTCGGTCGGTATGCGGAGAGCAACGGCCGCAGTGCGCTGGTGCGGGCGGGCTTCTGCACGCCGAGGAACGGCATCGACGACTTCATGTAGGCCTGCATGTCGCCGGCCTTGGCCGGGTTGGCGACTGCGACCAGCGCATCGCGGACCGCGGCCCCGATCGACGTCGTCCCGGTCACGCCTCGCCGCGGGTGCGAAGCCGGTTGAGCGCGCGGGCGACCGGCCCGCCCGTGATCCGTACCTGCCAGGTCCGCGCGCCCATGGATGCCAGTTCCTCCGCGACGACGTCCTCGGTCAGCCGGTCGGGTGGCTCCCAGCACAGCCGGCGCACGAGGTCGGGGGCCAGCAGGTTCTCTGACGGAAGGTCGTGTTCGTCGGCCAGGGCGGCGACAGCGGTACGTGCTGCGACCAGCCGGGCAGCCGCGGCCGGGTCTCGCTCCGCCCAGGCGCGTGTTGGCGGCGGTCCTTCGTTCGGAGCCGCGGCGATCGGCAGCTCGTCCTCCGGCAGCTGGTAGGCGGCCTCGAGCGCCCGCCACCAGTGTTCGAGGAACCGCTCGGCACCGCGGCCGTGGAAGCCTGGAAGCCGGTCGAGAGCGGACCGGGACCGCGGTGCCGCGAGTGCCGCCTCGACGATCGCCGCGTCTGTGAGCAGCCGGCCGGGAGCGATGTCGCGTTGCTCGGCGAGCTCGTCACGGGCCTCCCACAGCGCCCGGACCAGGCTCTGCGGTCGGCGGCCGCGGACGCGGTGCATCCCGGACGTGCGCCGCCACGGCTCCGGCCGGACCGTGTGCGGCGGGGCCGCGGCGATCGCGGCGAACTCCTCCAGGGCCCAGTCGAGCTTGCCGGCCAGCGCCAGCCGGCCGGCCAGCTCGTCCCGGAGCTCGACCAGCACCTCGACGTCCAACGCGGCGTAGCGCAACCACGGCTCGGGCAGGGGGCGGGTCGACCAGTCGGCAGCCGAGTGCCCCTTCTCCAGCGCATACCCGAGCACGTTCTCGACCAGCGGTCCGAGGCCGACCCGCGGCAGGTTGAGCAGGCGGCCGGCCAGCTCTGTGTCGAACAGCACAGAGGGCCGCATCCCCAGGTCGGCCAGGCAGGGCAGGTCCTGCGCGGCCGCGTGCAAGACCCACTCCTGGCTGGCGATCGCGTCGGAGACTGCGCCGAGGTCGGGCAGCGGCACCGGGTCGATGAGCACGGTGCCAGTACCCGCCCGCCGCAGCTGCACCAGGAACGCGCGCTGGCCGTATCGGTAGCCCGACGCCCGCTCAGCATCGACCGCGACCGGACCGGACCCGGCGCGCAGCCGGGTCACCACGTCGGACAGGTCTTCCGGGGTGGTCGTGACGTTCGGCAGCCCCTCACGGGGCTCGAGCAGCGGGACGGCGTCGGAGCCGGACAGCTCGTCAGCCTCGGCGGCGCTCACATGGGCAGCCTAGGGCGGCGTTCTCACCGACGGCGGGGTGTCGGCATCGCGACCACCCCGGGGGCCAACGGCGGAAGGCCGGCGGCCGTACAGGCCAGCTCACCCCAGGCCTGCAGATGCCGACCGAGGTCGAGGTCGAGCGCGGTCCAGGACGCCCGGATCTCGATCTCGGCGGTGGGCGGCCGGTCGGCCATCGCGCCGAAGCTCTCCGACGAGACCCGGGTGACCGTCCCGCTTGCGGCGGTGTATGCGGCGCCGCGTGCGTCCAGCGCTTCGCTGAGCCACGCCCAGCCAACGCCGGGCAGCATTGGGTCCGCGGCCAAGTCGTGCTCCAGCGGCGCCCGGACGAAGGTCACCACCCGGAACACGCCCTCCCAGGTCTCGTGACCAGCGGGGTCGTGCAGCAGGACGAACCGGCCGGACCCGAGCTCCTCGTCGCCGACGAGCACGTCCGCAGTCATCGCGACGGCATACGGGGCGAGTCGTTGCGGAGCCGGCGCCTCGTCCAGCACCACCTCGGGCCGCAGCCGGGCCGCGCGCAAGGACTCGACAGCCCGGTGGAAGTCCGTCGATGTTCCGTCTGAGTCCCTGTGACCCAAGGGGCCGACCATGCTCGCAGGCTACCTATGACCGGGCGCTTCGTAGGCTGCGACACATGGAAGTCCCGAGGGAGCGACCGTGAGCCCAGCCCCATGACAGCAGTGCTCGCGCTGCTGTCGAGCGGGCTGTGGGGGACGGCGGACTTCTTCGGTGGACTCCTGAGCCGCCGGATCCGACCATTCGCGGTGGTCGGGGTCGCGCTCATGTTCGCGCTCGGTGCTGTCCTCGTGCTTGCGGGCGTGGTCGGTGCCGTCCACGACGACCGGGCCTACCTGCCCTGGGCGGTCGCCGCGGGCGTGGTCGGGATGCTGGCGCTGGTGGCGTTCTACTGGGCGCTGGCGATCGGCACCATGGGTGTGGTCGCGCCGATCGCGGCCACTGGCGTCGTGGTGCCGGTGGGGATCGGGCTGGTGCAGGGGGAGCGGCCCAGCGTCTGGCAGCTGCTCGGCATCGTCGTCGCCGTCGTCGGGGTTGTGTTGGCGAGCGGTCCGGAAGTACGCGCGGTCGAGCACCACGAGGCGCGCGGTGGCTGGCGGGCGTTGATCCTGGCATTGGTCGCCGCCATGGGCTTCGGGGTCGTCCTCTGGCTCGTCGCGGAAGGCGCACAGTCGAGCGTGACGATGACGCTGCTGACCCAGCGCGCGACATCGGTGGTCATCGTCCTCGTGGTCGCCGCCGTGACCCGGTCGGCGGGGGGTATGCGTCGCTCGGACCTGCCGATGGTGGCCTTCGTCGGCTTCGCTGACGTTGCCGCCAATGGGCTGTATGCGCTGGCCTCGCGGGAAGGGCTGCTCTCGGTCGTCGCGGTGCTCGGCTCGCTGTACCCGGTGGCCACGGTGGCGCTGGCGCGCACGGTGCTGGGTGAGCGGCTGACGCGCGTCCAGGACCTTGGGGTGGCGGCTGCGCTGTTCGGGGTCGTCCTGATCGCCGCCGGGTGAAGCTGTGGAAGCATCCGGGCTGAGATGTCGAACCCGACCGAGGATGCGTTGACCCCCGCCGATTCCGCGTTCGTGCGAGCCTGCCGGCGGCTACCGGTGCCGCATACGCCGGTGTGGTTCATGCGGCAGGCTGGCCGCTCGTTGCCCGAGTACCGCAAGGCCCGGGAGGGCGTCGCGATGCTGACAGCAACGTCGACGCCTGACCTTGTCGTCGAGCTGACCCTGCAGCCGGTGCGTCGGCACCGGGTTGACGCGGCGATCCTGTTCTCCGACATCGTGGTGCCGTTGAAGGCGATCGGGGTCGACCTCGACATCGTGCCCGGCGTCGGGCCGGTGATCGCATCGCCGATACGCACGGAGTCGGACCTGGCCCGGCTGCGCCCCCTGGAGCCGACGGATGTGCCCTATGTGACCGAGGCGGTCGCCGACCTGGTGGCCGAGCTCGGCGCGACGCCCCTGATCGGGTTCGCTGGTGCGCCGTTCACGCTGGCCTCATACCTGGTGGAGGGCGGACCGTCGCGCAACCACGAGCGCACCAAGGCGCTGATGTATGGAGACCCGGTCCGGTGGCGCGGTTTGCTGGGCCGGTTGGCCGAGATCACGGCGACCTTCCTCCGGGTGCAGGTGGATGCCGGTGCCTCGGCGGTGCAGTTGTTCGACTCCTGGGTCGGGGCGCTGCCGGTCGCCGACTATCGCGAGCACGTCATGACGCACTCGGCCGCTGTGCTCAGGTCCCTCGAGGACCTCGACGTGCCTCGGATCCACTTCGGCGTGGGCACTGGCGAGCTCTTGGGTCTGATGGGCCAGGCCGGCGCGGACGTGGTGGGGGTCGACTACCGGGTCGCGCTGCCGGATGCGGCCCGCCGGGTCGGCCCGGGCAAGGCACTGCAGGGCAACCTCGACCCGGCTGTTGTCTTCGCGCCGGCGGAGGCGGTCGACTCCCGGGTGCGTCAGGTGCTCCGCGACGCGGAGGACCTGGAAGGGCACGTGTTCAACCTCGGCCACGGGGTGCTGCCCGGCTCCGACCCCGATGTGCTCACGCGGATCGTCGAGATCGTGCACGCAGAGACGCGAGCGTGACGCCGAGAATGAGCAAGCCCGCGACTGCGAAGGGCAGCACCGCGCCGAGCATGGTGAGCAGGATGGCGCCGCTGGCGACGAACGCCTCCCACCCCTGCGCCAGGCCGTAGCGGAAGCCGCGTTCCTCGTCGGGCTGCGCGACGACGGCCTCGGGGCCGACGAGCTCAACGGCGATGGTGGCGCGGGCCGACTGGTCGGCGAGCGTCGCCTGCCGGGATAGCAGCGCGTCCAGGTCCGCCTCCCGGCGGGCCAGCTCGGCCTCGACAGACACGACCTCACCGATCGTCGTGGCCTCGGCGAGAAGGGCGCGGACGCGCTCGACGCTGGCCTGCTGGCTCTTGACCCGAGCATTGACGTCCACGACTTCGGTCGTCACGTCCTGGGCGTTCTCGTTCTGGTCGAGCACCTCGCCGAGGTCGGCCACCGAACGCATCGCCTCGCGGAAGCGCTCCTCCGGAACCCGGATGGTGAGCGTGGCCCGCGCCTGGCTTTCGTCCTCGTCCGGGGCCGCGCTGATCTGTGAGGACGTGATCGTCCCCTGCAGCGCCGTCGCCAGCTCCTCGACGCTGTGCACCGCGTCGCTGACATCGTCGGTGCGGACCTGCACGCTCGCGGTCCTGATGAGCAGCGTGTCGTCCTGGGTCGCCACCGTGATGGTGGTGGTGTCGCCATCCGCCGGTGCGGCTTCGACGGTCCCCGCTTCAGGAGCCGCGGCTCGGGCCGGGTCCTGGTCAACGGCGACGTTATGGCCGCTGCCGCCGCCGGGGCTCTCACTGCTGTCATCGCTACCGGCGCCGCAGGCGGTGAGAAGTGCCAGGGCGACGATGGTGCCGGCCAGGATCGCGCCGGCGCTGCTCGTCCTCCGCGTGCCTGTCATGAGCGTCCCCTCTTGCTCCGGCCTCGCTGGCGCGACGGCTCGTCCGCTGGGACGGCGTGACGCCGGTCACGGTTCCGGCTCTGCGAGGCTGTGATCCATGCGTGACCGGTCTGTTCCCCGGATCGATGTCGTCGTGGTGGGCGGGGGCATCTCCGGGTTGGCTGCGGCCTGGGCGCTATTACGCGACGGTGGGCCGGCGCTTCGCGTGACCGTTCTCGAGGCGGCCACGTCGATCGGGGGGAAGCTCGCACTGACCGAGGTCGGCGGCCGAACCGTTGACGCCGGTGCGGAGTCCATGCTTGCCCGGCGACCCGAGGGGCTGGCTCTCGCCGAGGCAGTCGGGCTCGGTGACCAGATCGAGCATCCAACGGTCGAGGGGGCGGCGGTGTGGACCCGCGGTGTGCTCCGCGGGATGCCCCGGGGCCTGGTCATGGGCATCCCGACCGACCTGCGGGCGCTCGCCGCCAGCCAGGTGTTGTCCTGGCGCGGACTGTTACGGATCCCGCTTGACCACGTGTGGCGTCCAACGCCGGTCGATGGCGACATCGCGATCGGGGCCCTGGTCGCGACGCGCATCGGTCGCGAGGTCGTCGACCGGCTGGTCGAGCCGTTGCTGGGCGGCGTCTATGCCGGGCACGCGGACGAGATCTCCCTCGACGCAGCCCTGCCGCAGCTGGCCGGTGCAATCCGCGTTGAGCGCTCACTCCTGACTGCTGCGGCCCGGCAGGTGGCTGGGCAAACCGGCGCCGGTCCGCTGTTCGCAACCCTGCGGGGTGGTCTCGCAGGGCTGCCCGTAGCGGTCGCCGCGCGGCTGCGCGCGGACGGGGTGGAGATCCGGACGGCCTCAACCGTTCGTGAGCTGAGTCGCACACCTGACGGTGGGTGGCAGGTGGTCGTGGGGGAGAGCCGGTCGGCTCTACAACTGCGTGCAGATGCGGTGGTGCTCGCGGTGCCGGCTGCTCCGGCGGCGCGGCTGCTCGCCGGGGTGCTCCCGTCGGCGGCCCTTGACCTCGCTGCGATCGAGTATGCGAGCGTCGCGATCGTGACCGCCGTGCTACCGGCGACCGGCAACGGGGCGTTGGCTGGCACCGGGTTCCTGGTACCGCCCCTCGAGGGTCTCACCGTGAAGGCGGCGACGTTCTCATCGTCGAAGTGGGGGTGGGTCCGCGCGCAGGACCCGGAGCGGGCGGTGGTCCGCATGTCGATCGGCAGGCACCGTGAGGAGGGAGACCTGCAACGGTCCGACGAGGAGCTGGCATCAGTGGCCCTGTCCGACCTGGCGAAGGTCACCGGGTTCGAGCGGCCGCCGGTCGACGCCGTGGTCAACCGCTGGGGCGGGGCACTGCCGCAGTATGCCGTTGGACACATCGACCGCATCGACCGGATCCGCGGTGCCGTCGAGGCGGCACCAGGGCTCGCCGTCTGCGGCGCCGCATACGACGGGGTGGGGGTGCCGGCTTGCATCGCGAGCGCAGAGCGCGCAGCCGGGCATCTGCTGCGCCGACTCGGCGAGCGGCGACAATGGGGCCATGGCTGACCCGGCTGCTTCGCGACCTAAGCCACGCGACCTGAACCAGGTCATCCGGTACACCATGTGGTCCGTCTTCCGGGCGGCCTCGCCGCTGCCTGAGGATCGGGCCGCCTTGAGCGCGGAGGTCGAGGACCTGTTTGCCGCGCTGGCCGGCAAGGACGTCGTGGTCCGCGGCGTCTACGACGTCAGCGGCCTGCGGCATGACGCCGACCTGATGGTGTGGTGGCACGCGGAGTCCTCCGACGTACTGCAGGACGCATATTCCCGGCTGCGCCGCACGGGCCTCGGTCGGGCGTTGGTGCCGGTGTGGTCAGCGGCCGCGCTGCACCGGCCGGCCGAGTTCAACAAGAGCCACGTGCCGGCGTTCCTCGCCGACGAGACGCCGCGGCAGTACGTGTGCGTCTACCCGTTCGTGCGTTCGTACGACTGGTACCTGCTGCCGGACGAGGAGCGTCGGGCGATGCTGGCCGAGCACGGCGTGATGGCACGCGACTACCCGGACGTCCGGGCCAACACCGTGGCCTCGTTCGCGCTCGGCGACTACGAGTGGATCCTCGCGTTCGAGGCCGACGAGCTGCACCGGATCATCGACCTGATGCGACACCTGCGGGGGTCACGCGCGCGGCTGCACGTGCGTGAAGAGGTCCCGTTCTACACCGGCCGCCGGCGCCCGGTCGCAGAGATCGTCGGGTCGCTGCCCTGAGCCCGGTTGGCGCCCCGCTTGACATCCGGCATACCCTGAGGGGGTATCTCAGGAAGGATGGCGGCTGGTGAGCGACCTGACCCGACAGGCGGTCTCGGCGACGACGCACTGCCTGACCGGCTGCGCGATCGGCGAGGTGCTCGGCATGGTGCTCGCCACCTGGTGGGGCTGGGGCAACGCACCGTCGATTGCCCTGGCCGTGGTGCTCGCGTTCTTCTTCGGCTACCTGTTGTCGTTCGCCCCGGTGGTGCGAGCCGGTGTGCCGATCCGCCAGGCGCTCGTCGTGGTGCTGCTTGCGGACACGCTGTCGATCCTCACCATGGAGCTCGTCGACAACGCGGTGCTGCTGGTGGTGCCAGGCGCGATGGACGCGGGCCTGCTGGACTGGCTGTTTTGGGGGTCGCTCGCTGTCTCGCTGGCGGTGGCGTTCGTTGTCACCGTTCCAGTGAACCGTGCGCTGATCGCCCGCGGCCGAGGGCACGCGTTGACGCACGCATACATGCACGGGCACGCGCATCACCAGTGATCAGGGCGAGACCGCCACCCCGAGCGACTCGGCGCCGATGAACTTCGGTCCGCCCGGTTGGTAGAACTCCTCGACCTCGCGAATCTCGAAGCCTGCCCCCCTGATCAGGCTGGTGATCGGCCGGGTCAAGCGGCAGCCGCCGACCAGCCGCTGCTGCACTGGATTCAAACGGTGCTGCCACCGCCGGACGCGCTCGTCCGGTGCCAGACCGTGCTCGACGAAATGCAGGGCGCCGCCTGGTCGCAGCACCCGGCGGACCTCCGCCAGGGCCAGCTCGAGGTCGGGGATCGAGCACATGGTCCAGGTGGACAGCGCACCGTCACACGAGTCGTCGTCGAGCGGGATGGTCTGCGCGTCCAGACCGACGCGGCGCACCGGGATGACGGAGCGTTCGACCCGACGGGTGGCCAGCTGCCATGCGGTCTCCGACGGCTCGACCGCGACGACGGATTCCACCGCGGCGGGCAGGTGCTCGATGTTGAGCCCGGAGCCGAAACCGATCTCGACGATGCGCCCTTCCAGTCCTCGGCAGGTACGCCGCCGGAGCTCGGCGGCCGAGGCGCAGCTGCACAACCGGTCGAAGATGCGAGGCAAGATCTGCTCGCCGTAGAAACCCATGACCGCGCGGCCCCTCAGCCGGTCGCTGGCTCCAACTGCAGGCTCACGGAGTTGATGCAGTAGCGCTGATCGGTCGGAGTGCCGTACCCCTCGCCTTCGAACACGTGCCCCAAGTGCGACCCGCAGCGCCGGCACCGTACCTCGACCCGCTTCATGAACAGGCTCCGGTCTTCGAGCAGCTCGACCGCCTCGCTGTTCGCGGGGTCGTAGAACGACGGCCAGCCGCAGTGGCTGTCGAACTTGGTGTCCGAGCGGAACAGCTCCGCCCCACAAGCCCGGCAGGAGTAGACGCCCTCAGTCGTGGTGTCCGTGTACTCGCCAATGAACGGGGGCTCCGTGCCCGCCTGGCGCAGCACGTGGTACTCCGCCTTGGAAAGCTCGGCGCGCCACTGCTCGTCGGACTTCTGCACGGCGTACTCGCCGTCGCCGATCTTGTGTGTCATGGCTCCACGCTAGTTTGAGTCGTATGCCGACGCCCGCAACCGAGCTGGACATCGACGACCTGACAGTGCGTGTAACCAATCCGGACAAGGTCTACTTCCCGGAGGTCGGTCTGACCAAGCTCGACCTGGTCCAGTACTACGTCTCGGTCGGCGACGGCATCCTGCGGGCGCTGAGGGACCGACCGACCACGATGGAGCGTTGGCCGGACGGAGTGCACCCTGGTGTGAAGCAGGCGACGCGGACCGACCCGCATGGAGACGCCTTCTTTCAGAAGCGGGTACCGAAGCACGCGCCGCCGTGGGTGAAGACGGCGCACATCACCTTCCCGTCCGGCCGCACCGCGGACGAGGTCGCGCCCGACCACCTGGCCGTCGTCGCATGGATGGCCAACCTGGGAACGATCACCTTCCACCCGTGGCCGGTGCGCAAGACCGACGTGGAGGCGCCGGACGAGCTTCGGCTCGATCTGGACCCGCAGCCGGGCACCGACTTCAAGGACGCGGTGGAGGCGGCCGAGCTGATGAAGTCGTTACTGGACGAGCTTGGCTGGATCGGTTGACCCAAGACCTCGGGCGGCCGCGGCATCCACGTATATGTCCGGATCCAGCCACACTGGAGCTTCACCGAGGTGCGGCACTCGGCGATCGCCTTCGGCCGCGAGATGGCGCGGCGGCGGCCCGATCTCGTGACCATGAAGTGGTGGAAGGAGGAGCGCGGCGAGCAGATCTTCCTCGACTACAACCAGAACGCCCGGGACCGAACGATCGCGTCGGCCTACTCGGTGCGGCCGAAGGCGCATGCGCCGGTGTCGATGCCGCTGCGCTGGTCGGAACTGCGTGAGGTCGCGCCGGAGGATTTCACGGTGGTGACCGCGCCGGGCCGGTTCGCGGAGCTCGGTGACCTGCACACGGGCATCGACGACGTGGTGCACGACCTGACGCCGTTGCTGGAGTGGTACGAACGCGACGAGAAGGACACCGGCGAGGGCGATATGCCCTACCCGCCGCAGTACCCGAAGATGCCGGGCGAGCCGAAGCGGGTGCAGCCCAGCCGGGACACCGACCTCAGGTAACCGTCGCGCCCCGGATCGGCTGACCCCGATCGGCCATCCGTACGGGCAAGTCCGTCCGAATCACCGCTGTCGGTATCAGCGCCACGGGCGGAGTCTCTTCTCGGGGACTGCGACCCAGTTCCCGGCAAGGGGGGCGACATGAGCAAGGATCTGCAGTTCACGAACGAGGAGCAGCAGGATCCGGAGCTGCTGAAGGCGCTGCGGGCCGCCATCGGACCCGCTCCGCGACTCGACTTCAGCGCATACGGAGACTACGACTTCGAGCGCGACTGACCCCCGGCCCGCCCGCTGCCGGACGATCCGGTCGGGCCGAACCTTGCACTCAGCTCAGCAGCCGATCCGTGCCGGCCACGACGTGCAGCACCGGCAGCGGGACCTCGCGCCGGATCCGGCTGCCCCAGTCGCGCCGGAAGCTGTCCTGGATCAGATGCGGCTCGGTGAACACCCACACCTCGTCGGCTTGAACCCGGTCGGCCACTTCGCGCACCGCAACCACCGGGTCCGAGGGTGCAGTCGTGCCGAACGCCTCGCTCACACCCCCGGCGAGCAAGGCCTGCACCGAGCTTGCCGCGGCGTCCGAGGCCACCGATTCCTGGTCGGCGTCCGGCACGTCGTCATCACCTGGCCGATGACCGAGCGCAAGGTCGTCCAGCGACTCGACGAGCCCGCCCTCGTGGAAGGGCACCACGACATGCACGATCACCGGATCGGGGTCGTGCAGGTGAGCCAGCCTTTGCACATCGTGCGCGGTGAGCTGCTTCTCGGTCACCGCAATGATCGTGAACACGTCGGGAGCCTAGTGCTGGTCTCAGGCGCCCCCGGCCAGCACCGTCGCGAGGTCGTAGCTGACCGGGCGCTCCAGCTGCTCGTACGTGCACGAGCGCGGGTCGCGATCCGGCCGCCATCGCCGCCACTGGGCCGTGTGCCGAAAACGGGACCCCTCCATGTGGTCGTACGCGACCTCGACGACCAGCTCAGGTCGCAGTGGCACAAATGTCAGGTCCTTCTTGGCGTTCCACCGGCTGACCGCTCCGGGCAGCCGTTCCTTCTCGCCGGAGGCGGTGATGCCCGCTGCCCACTGCCCCCAGGGATGGTCGGCATCACCCTCCGCGCGGTACGGCGCGAGCTCCTCGACCAGCTCGGCCCGACGCGCCATCGGGAACGCACCGCAGACCCCGACGTGCTGCAAGCGACCCTCGTCGTCGTAGAGGCCGAGCAGCAGTGAGCCGACGATGTCGCCGGACTTGTGCCAGCGAAAGCCGGCGACGACGCAGTCGGCGGTCCGCTCGTGCTTGACTTTGAACATCACCCGCTGGTCAGGCGCGTATGCGGCCCGCACCGGCTTGGCCACGATGCCATCCAGACCGGCACCTTCGAACTGCTCGAACCAGCGCTGCGCGACCTCGATATCAGCGGTGGCCGGCGTGAGGAACACCGAGCCGGCGGCATCGGCCAGCACCCGCTCGAGCTCGGCCCGACGCACGCCGAATCCACGCTCCATCAGCGACTCGTCAGCGAGGGCCAACAGGTCGAATGCCACGAAGGCTGCCGGTGTCGTCTCGGCGAGCATGTTCACCCGCGACGCCGCGGGGTGGATGCGCTGCTGCAGCGCTTCGAAGTCGAGCACGTCACCGCGCGGAAGGATGATCTCGCCGTCGACGACGCATCGATCCGGCAGCTCGTGCTGGGCGGCGGCGACCACCTCGGGGAAGTAGCGGGTCAGTGGCCGTTCGTTACGGCTGCCGAGCTCGACCTCGTCGCCGTCGCGAAACACGATGCAGCGAAAGCCGTCCCACTTCGGCTCGAACAGGAGGCCGCCGGGTGTCGTCGCCGGGTCGGGCACGCCGGAGACCGACTTGGCGAGCATGGGTTTCACCGGCGGCATGACAGGCAGGTGCACCGGTCCAGTCTGCCGGTGATCACGATCTGGGTGCCGAAATCGAGCCTAACCGTGCGATTCGCGCACCCAACTCGTGATCATGCACATATGCCGGACCGATCGGCCGTTGCCCTTGCCATCTTCATGACCGGTGCCGGCGCGATGCACTTCGCCGCACCGAAGGTCTACGAGCCGCTCATCCCGCCGATCCTTGGGCCGCGGCGGCCGTGGATCTACGGGTCAGGAGCGGCCGAGATCGCTTGTGCGGTGGCGGTCGGCATCCCGGCAACCCGTCGGACCGGCGGGTATGCGATGGCCGGGCTGTACGTCGCCCTCCTCACCGGCAACGTGCAGATGGCGATCGATGCGTGGCGAGGTGGGTCGACGACACGCAAGGTCCTGACCACGGCCCGGCTCCCGCTGCAGATCCCGCTCGTGGTGTGGGCGTTGCGGGTCGCTCAGTCTGCTCCTCGGTAGGACGCGAACAGCACGCCCTCGTGCTCCAACAGGCTGTGCAGGTCAAGGGCAACGGGGTCCTCGAGCCAGGCGCCATCGAGGATTCGGTGGGCATCGCCGCCGACCAGTCGCGGGGACGTGGTCAGACAGATCTCGTCGAGCAGGCCGGCCTGCGTCAGCTGGTCGAGCAGCAGCGGCCCGCCCTCAGTCAGCAGCCGGCTGAAGTCGCGGTCGACCAAGCCGTCCCACGCGTCGACGAGGTCCACGTCGTCCCCGCCGGCTTCGATCACGTCCGCCACCTCGTGCGCATAGGCGAGCCGGTCCGGCGGCGCGGACTCGCAGGTGATGACGATCGTCCGATGCCGTCCCGTGAACAGGCTTGACTCGAACGGGAGGTCGAGTGAGCGGGACACGATCGCGATCGGTACGTCGGCCGCGCGGTAGCCCTCAGCCCGGACTGTGCCCGCTCCGACAACCACGCAGTCGGCCAGGCCCCGCAGCACCCGGAAGATCTGCTTGTCCGCCTCGCTCGAGATGCCGCCCGACAGACCGGCCGAATCCGAGGTCGCCCCGTCGACCGTGGCCACCATGTTGGCCCGCAGCCACCAGCCGCGTGGCGGCGCCTCGGGATAGGCATAGACCTCATACAGGTCGACGTCGTCGGCGGGCGATGGGAGCAGTCGGCGCATACCGGCGATCCTCGCAGCCGCTGGGGCTGCTCATAGGGTTGCGCGCGTGCCCGAGCGACTGGCCGACCGTGACCCGCGGGTGCCGACCGAACGGCTGCTCGCCGAGCTCGTGCCCCCGCCCCGCTTTTCGGAGGTTCGCTTCTCCACATACGTGCCTGACTCAGCGCAGCCGACACAAGCGGCGGCCGTCGCGGCCCTCGACGCTTTCGGTCGACGCTTCGCCGAAGCGCGGCCGCGGCGTGGACTGTTCCGACGCGCGCCGGCTCCCCCCGAGGGGCGGAACGGCGTCTATCTCGACGGCGGCTTCGGGGTCGGCAAGACGCACCTGCTGGCGTCGCTCTGGCACGCGGCGCCGGCGCCGAAGGCCTTCGGCACGTTCGTGGAGCTGACCCACCTGGTGGGCGCCCTCGGGTTCACGGCAACCATCGAGGCGCTGACCGCCTACCGACTGCTGTGCATCGACGAGTTCGAGCTCGACGACCCCGGCGACACGGTGCTGATGTCGACGCTGCTCGGCCGGCTCGCGGACTCAGGGGTTCGGCTGTCCGCAACCTCGAACACGCTGCCGGACGCGCTCGGCGAGGGTCGCTTCGCCGCGGACGACTTCCTGCGCGAGATCCAGGGGCTCGCTGCGCATTTCGACGTCGTACGGGTCGACGGCGAGGACTATCGCCATCGAGGTATGCCGGCCGCGCCGCCGCCGTGGACTTCGACGGAGGTGCTGGCCGCGGCGTCGTCGGCCAACAACGCAACGACGTTGGACGACTTCGGCACACTGCTCACGCATCTCGCGAAGGTGCACCCCAGTCGCTACGGCGCCCTCGTCGAGGGTGTGCAGCGGGTCCATCTGCTGGATGTCGTGCCCGTCCCCGATCAGGCGACGGCGCTCCGGGTCGTGGTGCTCGCGGACCGGCTGTACGACCGGGACGTCGCGGTGGTCGCATCCGGTGTCCCGTTTGACCGGCTCTTCGACGCCGAGATGCTCCGCGGTGGGTACCGCAAGAAGTACTTGCGGGCGGTCAGCCGCCTGGTCGCACTCGCCCGGATGGCCTGACTCGCGGTCAGTCCCAGCCACGGATGCGGGCGAACGGAATGACGATGAGGGCAGCGATGACGATCTGCGCCAGGAACGTCAGCCAGAAGCCCCAGTCCAGCCACGCGCCGAGCGCCAGGCCGAGCGCTGCGCCGAGCAGCCCGATGATGATGGTCAGCAGGCAGCCCACGGGTCGCGACCCGCCGGCCAGCAACCGGGCGAGTGCGCCGACGACGATGCCCGCGAACAGGCCGGAAAAGATCCCTGAGATCTCCACGATCAGGCAGGCTGCCATACGCGGCACCTGAGAGGACGTCGATGGCGAAGAAGTCGAAGAAGAAGTCAGGCAAGGCCGAGCTCCTCGACGTCAAAGTCGGGGACCTGCTGCGCGCACCTTCGGTACCGGTGCGGCTGGCCGACCTCGAACCGCGGTCGACCCCGGGCGGCCCCAAGGACCGGGCGGCCGCCGAGGCGCAGATCGCCGACTGGGCGCCTCGGCTGGCGGATCTGCAGGAGCGGTTGTATGCGGACGGCCGCGACGCCGACGCCGGTCGCATCCTGATGGTCATCCAGGGGATGGACACATCGGGCAAGGGCGGGGTGATGAAACACGTCATCGGGATGCTCGAGCCGGTAGGCGTCCAGTCGCACGCCTTCAAGGCACCGACCGAGCAGGAGAAGAAGCACGACTTCCTGTGGCGGTTCCGCGGCAGGCTGCCGACGCCGGGGCAGATCACCGTCTTCGACCGTTCGTACTACGAGGACGTGCTGATCGTTCGGGTCCACGACCTCGTGCCGCGCACTGTCTGGGGCCGGCGGTACACGCTCATCAACCGGTTCGAGCAACACGTTGTGGACTCGGGAACGACGATCATCAAGGTGATGCTGCATATCTCCAAGGACGAGCAGAAGCAGCGGTTGCTGGAGCGGCTGTCCGACCCGACCAAGCTGTGGAAGTACAACCCGGCCGACGTCGACGAGCGGCTGCACTGGGACGACTACGTGGCCGCATACGAAGCCGTGCTGGACAAGACCAACACCGACGTCGCGCCCTGGCACGTCGTCCCGGCCGACCGCAAGTGGTACCGCAACTGGGCAATCTCCAAGCTGCTGCTCGAGCACCTCGAGCGGATCAACCCGGTGTGGCCGCCGCCCGAGTTCGACGTCGAGAGGGAGAAGGCGCGCGTCCTGGCGAGCTGAGTCTTGTCCGAACGCTTTCGTAGACGCCCGGGAGCTGTCTACGCAGGCAACGCGGGCGCGTTGCACCCGCTCACCTCAGACCGGCCGGTTGCCCTGCCATTCGGCGCGGGTGATGGCGTACTCGACGTCGCCGTGCTCGTCGCCCGGGATCGACACGGGCCAGTCCGCATGGAAGGTGCGTATGTAGCGCAGGCCGCTCTTCTCCATCACCCGACGGGACGACGTGTTGACGGCCATGGTGTCCGCGACGACGAGGTCCACGCCAAGCTCGCGGAAGGCGAGGTCGATGAGGGCTCGGCTGCCCTCGGTCGCATACCCGTGGCCCCAGGCTGAGCGTTGCAGCCGATACCCGAGCTCGAGGACGCCCTCCTCGTCGACGTGCGTGTGCATCGCCGGCCGCAAGTGGAACCAGCCGACGAACTCACCGTCGACCTCGGCGGCGAAGAAGCCTTGGCGGTCCCACTTTTCGTAGTGCGCGAGCCAGGCCGGGAGGATCTCGTCATTGATCTCCTCGCGCGGCGTGGGGTCTCCGCCGTTGATGTAGCGCATGACTGTTGGGTCGCTGTCGAGCTCGACGAGCAGGTCCACGTCGTCGCTGGTGAAGCGCCGCAGGGTCAGTCGTTCGGTGGTCAGGAGGACGTCCACCCGGTCGAGCGTAGGCCGCAGCCGGCGACCAGTCCGCTCACTCGACCGCGTGCACGATGCGCACGCCTATGCAGCCCCGCGTTCCAGCCTGGCCCGTGCCGCGAAGCAGCGATCGACGACGATCTGGACGACCTCGGGTGCGTCGCCGAGTGGCGCCGTGACGACGGCGTGGCCGG
>JBEVHX010000104.1:0-8550 GCA_040510995.1 Candidatus Nanopelagicales bacterium | reverse complement strand
AGATCGCGCGCAAGAGCGAGAACCCGTCGATTACACGGGATGTGTCCGGCGAGGGCGTCCAGCAGGCGCTGCTGAAGATCCTCGAGGGAACGACCGCGTCGGTTCCGCCGCAGGGCGGTCGGAAGCATCCGCACCAGGAGTTCATTCAGATCGACACCACGAATGTGCTGTTCATCGTGGGAGGAGCCTTTGCGGGCCTCGAGAAGATCATCGAGTCGCGGATCGGCCGCACCGGGATCGGCTTCGGCGCCACGCTGCACTCCAAGTCCGACATCGATGCAACCGATGTGTTCGCCGACGTCATGCCCGAGGACCTGCTGAAGTTCGGGATGATCCCGGAATTCATCGGCCGGTTGCCGGTGATCACCAGCGTGCACAACCTCGACCGCGAGGCCCTGATCAAGATCCTCGTCGAGCCGCGCAACGCGCTGGTCCGCCAGTACCGGCGGTTGTTCGACCTGGACAACGTGGAGCTCGAGTTCGACGACGGCGCGCTGGAGGCGATCGCCGACCAGGCCATCCTGCGGGGCACTGGCGCTCGAGGCCTGCGAGCCATCATGGAAGAGGTTCTGCTCGCGGTGATGTACGACGTGCCGTCCCGCAAGGACGTCGCCAAGGTGCTGGTCAGCCGCGAGGTCGTCCTCGACAACGTGAACCCAACCCTGGTGCCTCGCGAGGCGCCGAAGCGGGAGCGCCGCGAGAAGAGCGCCTGACTCGGGGCCCTGTTGCTCGAGCGGACCTCTCAGCGTCCCGCGTCGGCGACGTCGACGTCCACCGTCAGGTCGGTCAGCGCATCTCCGTTGTCGGAGAACGTCAGCGGGCCCACGATCCGGCCCGCGGCACGCAGGTCGTCCGCCGCGACCGACGCCAGGCCCGCCCGCGGCCCGCGCACCGCCGCGCCCGCGAGCTCTGCCCGCATCGACAGCTTGCGCTCGCTCTTGGCTCGCCGCAGCTCGACCAGGACGGTCGCGACCGCGTCGAGCAACGCGGGGTTGCCGTCAGCAGCGACGTCGCGCAGCTCGTCCGCTGACGGCCACCGCGCTCGGTGGATCGAACCTTCCTGCCACCAGGACCAGACCTCCTCCGTGACAAACGGCAGGACCGGCGCGAACAGCCGCTGCTGCACCGACAGCGCCAGGCTCAAACCGGCCCGGGCCGAGGCTGCCGCCTGCGGCCCACGGCTGCCGTAGGCGCGGTCCTTCACCAGCTCGAGGTGGTCATCGCAGAACGACCAGAAGAACGTCTCCGTCGCTTCCAGCGCCCTGGCATAGTCGTAACCGTCGAAGGCCAATGTTGCGCGCTGCACAACGTCGGCCAGCCGCGCCAGCATCGCCCGGTCGAGCGGGTCGAACACCGCCGTCGGCTCGTCGGCGGCTCCGAGCCCGAGCACGAACTTCGACGCGTTGAGCATCTTGATGGCCAACCGCCGGCCGATCTTCATCTGACCGACGTCGAAGGCGGTGTCGGTACCCGGCCGACCGCTCGCCGACCAATAGCGCACGGCATCCGAGCCGTGCTCCTCCAGCAGGCCCATCGGGGTCACGACATTGCCTTTGGACTTGGACATCTTCTTCCGGTCCGGGTCGAGGATCCAACCGGAGATCGCCGCGTTGCCCCACGGCAGCGCATCGAACTCGGCGTCGGCGCGCACGACCGTGCCGAACAGCCAGGTCCGGATGATGTCGTGGGCCTGGGGGCGCAGGTCCATCGGGTACACCCGGCCGAACAGGTCGGCGTCGCGCTCCCAGCCGCCCGCGATCTGTGGGGTCAGAGATGACGTGGCCCAGGTATCCATGACGTCCGGATCGCCGATGAAGCCACCCGGCTTACCGCGCTGGTGCTCGGCGAAACCGGGGGGCGCCTCGGACGACGGGTCCACCGGCAGGGCCGCCTCTGACGCGAGGATCGGCTCGTCGTAGTTCGGCTGGCCGTCCGAGCCGAGCGGATACCAGAGCGGGAACGGCACCCCGAAGAAGCGCTGTCGCGAGACCAACCAGTCGCCGTTGAGCCCCTCGACCCAGTTTTCGTAGCGCGCCCGCATGAACGCCGGGTGCCAGGACAGCTCTCGGCCGCGGGCCACCAAACGCGCCCGCAGGTCGGGGTCGCGACCACCGTTGCGCAGGTACCACTGCCGGGTCGTCACGATCTCGAGGGGCTTCTCACCTCGCTCGTAGAACTTGACTGGGTGCGTGATCGGGCGCGGTTCGCCGATGAGCTCGCCGCTGGTGCGCAGCAGGTCCACCATCCGCTCCCTGGCGGTGTGCATGGTCGCGCCGGCGATTGCCGCATACGCCTCGACGGCAGCCGCCGAGTCGAGACCGGGCGGTGGGTCAGCCGCGATGCGTCCGTCCCAGCCGACAATCGCGCGCGTCTCGAGCTGCAGCTCGCGCCACCAGGTGACATCGGTGAGGTCGCCGAATGTGCAGACCATCGCCGCGCCGGTGCCCTTCTCCGGCTCGGCGAGGGCGTGCGCCACCCCGGGCACCTCGACGCCGAACACCGGAGTGCGCACCGTTGACCCGAACAACGACCGGTAGCGCGCGTCGTCAGGATGCGCGACCACCGCGACGCAGGCGGCCACCAGCTCGGGCCGGGTCGTGTCGATCTGGACGTCGCCGCCGTCACCGCGGTGAAACGCGAGCAGGTGGTACGCGCCTGGGCGCTCGCGGTCCTCCAGCTCCGCCTGCGCGACCGCGGTCCGGAACGTGACATCCCACAGCGTCGGCGCCTCCGCCTGGTAGGCCTCGCCGCGCGCGAAGTTTCGCAGGAACGCGCGCTGCGCGGCGGCCCGGGATCCGGCGTCGACGGTCTGGTAGCTGTGGTTCCAGTCGACAGACAGGCCGAGGTACCGGAAGACCTCCCCGAAGGCCTGCTCGTCCTCCGCAGCCAGCCGCAGACACAACTCGATGAAGTTGCGCCGGGAGACGGGCACCTGCTGCTTGGGGGGTTCGGCAGGCGGCTCGAACGTCGGGTCGTACGGCAGCAGCGGGTCGCAGCGGATGCCGTAGTAGTTCTGGACCCGGCGCTCGGTCGGCAGCCCGTTGTCGTCCCAGCCCATCGGGTAGAAGACCTCGCGGCCACGCATGCGTTGGTAGCGGGCGATCAGGTCGGTGTGTGTGAACGAGAAAACGTGCCCGACGTGCAATAAGCCGCTCGCGGTCGGCGGCGGCGTGTCGATCGAGTAGATCTCGTCGCGCGTCCGGGTGCGGTCGAAGCGGTACGTGCCGTCGTCCTCCCAGCGTCGGGCCCAACGCTGCTCCAGGCCGTCGAGGCTGGGCTTCTCAGGCACGCCGCCGTTCTCCCGCATGACCGGAATCCTAAGGATCCGTGCAAATCCATAGACTCGCGTCGTGACGGAGCCAGCGGACCTCGAGCTCCGCCGGGTCGAGCAGGAGCTCCACTCGCGCTGGCCGGAGAGTCGGCTCGAGCCGTCGCTCGACCGGATTCGTGCCCTCACCAACCTGCTGGGCGAGCCGCAGGCCGCATACCCGGTCATCCATGTCACCGGAACGAACGGAAAGACGTCGACCGCGCGCATCATCGAGTCGCTGCTGCGTGCCTTCGGCCTGCGGGTTGGCCGCTACACATCGCCGCACCTGCAGACCGTGCGTGAGCGCATCGCCCTGGACGGCCAGCCGATTGATGCAGAGCGGTTCGTCGACACCTATGACGATGTCGCGCCGTATCTCGCATTCGTCGACGAGCAGAGCGCTGCTCGTGGCGGCCCACCGCTGTCGTTCTTCGAGGTGCTCACCGCGATGGCGTATGCGGCCTTCGCCGAGGCACCGGTGGATGTCGGTGTCGTGGAGGTCGGCCTCGGCGGAACCTGGGACGCGACCAACGTCGTCGACGGGCAGGTGGCCGTCGTGACCCCCGTTGCGCTCGACCATGAGGAGTACCTCGGCGACTCGGTCGTCGACATCGCGGTGGAGAAGAGCGGGATCGTCAAGCCGGGGTCGGTCACGGTCATCGCCCAACAGCCAGTCGACGTGGCCGAGGTGCTGCTGCGCCGGGTCGCCGAGGTCGAGGCGACGGTCGCGCGTGAAGGCCTGGAGTTCGGCGTCCTCGATCGGGCGATTGCGGTGGGCGGACAGCTGTTGACGCTGCGCGGGCTTGGTGGGGAGTACGACGAGATCCTGCTTCCGCTGCACGGCGCGCACCAGGCGCACAATGCCGTGGTTGCGCTGGCCGCGGTCGAGGCATTCCTCGGCGGCGGGCGAGACCGGCTGGACCTCGACGTGATCCGGGACGGGTTCGCGATGGCGTCGTCACCCGGGCGGCTCGAGGTGGTTCGGCGCAGCCCAACCGTCCTGCTCGACGCCGCGCACAACCCGTCCGGGGCGGTCGCGCTGGCCGACGCGCTGGGGGATGCCTTCACCTTCGACCGGCTGGTGGGCGTCGTCGGGATCCTTGCCGACAAGGACGCCCGCGGCTTGTTGTTCGCCCTCGAACCGGTGTTGGCCGAGGTGGTCGTGACCCAGAACTCCTCGCCACGCGCTCTGCCCGCCGCCGACCTGGCGTCGATCGCCGAGGATGTTTTCGGCTCCGGCCGGGTGACGGTTGCGTCTTCCTTGCCGGACGCGTTGGACGTGGCGGTCGGACTCGCCGAGGGCTCCGGCGAGCTCGGCGGTGCCGGTGTGCTGGTGACCGGGTCAGTGGTGACCGTGGGCGAGGCCCGGACGCTGTTGACGGCGGATCCTCCGTCGTGAGGACGCTGTGCGCCAGCGTCCTGGCATTCGAGGCCGTCGTCCTGCTGCTCGCAGTGCCAGTCGCGGTACAGCTCAGTGATGTCGAGGGCGCGGCGGCGTGGTGGCTTGTCGCGCCGGGAGTGCTCGCCATCGTCGCGGCCGGACTGTTGCGCAGCCGGGTCGGGCTGGTCCTGGGCAGCCTGGTCCAGGTGCTCGCGATCGGGCTCGGCTTCGTGGTCCCGGTGATGTTCTTCCTGGGCGCGGTTTTCGCCTGCCTCTGGGTGCTGGCCATCGTGCTCGGCCGCCGCGCCGAGACCATGCAGGCGTCTCGAGGCGGTGCCAATCGGGACGAGGGGCGCACCTGAAACCGGTCGAATGCCGTCGGCGTCGTCGCATACGGTCGTTGCGATGAGCACCCGGGCCGGTCAGCCGTTGGTCGAGGCCCACGAGTTGACCAAACGGTTCGGTGGCTTCGTGGCGGTCGACGGGGTCGACCTCATCATCGAGCGAGGCGAGGCATTCGGCCTGCTCGGGCCAAACGGAGCCGGGAAGTCATCGACAATGCGCATGATCGGATGCGTGTCGCCGGTGACCGCGGGGTCGTTGCGGATCTTCGGCCTCGACCCGGCGATCGATGGCCCGCGCATCCGCGCCCGGCTCGGCGTCGTCCCGCAGGACGACAACCTCGACCAGGAGCTGCCGGTCCTGGAGAACCTGATGATCTATGGACGGTACTTCGGGCTGTCCCGCTCAGTGGTCCGCGCGCGGGCCCTCCAGCTGCTCGACTTCGTGCAGCTTGGTGACCGAGCATCGGAGAAGGTCGAGCCCTTGTCCGGCGGCATGAAGCGCCGACTCACGATTGCGCGCTCGCTCATCAACGACCCGGAGCTGCTCCTGCTGGACGAGCCGACGACCGGGCTCGACCCGCAGGCCAGGCACGTCGTCTGGGAGAGGCTGTTCCGGCTCAAGCAGCAGGGGGTGACGCTGCTCCTGACGACGCACTACATGGACGAGGCGGAGCAGCTGTGCGATCGGCTGGTCGTCATCGACGGCGGCCGGATTGTGGCCTCCGGCTCGCCAGCGTCGCTCATCGCCGAACACTCCAGCCGTGAGGTTGTCGAGCTCCGCTTCGCGGATGACCACGGCTCGTATGCGGCCGCCGTCGAGGCCCTGGCCGAACGAGTCGAGGTGCTGCCGGACCGTCTGCTGCTCTACACCAGGGACGCGGATGCGACGGCCGACGCGGTCCACGGACGCGGGCTGAAACCGGCCAGCGTCCTGGTTCGGCGGAGCACGTTGGAGGACGTGTTCCTCCGGCTGACCGGACGCTCGCTCGTCGAATGAGCCCGGAGACTCTGCCCGATCGGCGGGCTACGGCCGGCAAGATCGCGCTTGCGTGGCCGGCATATCTGTACTGGGCACGGGTGTTCCGGCGGGTGCTGCGCAGTGAGCTGATCGGGACGTTCGTCGTTCCGGCCGTCGGTCTACTCGCGTTCGGATTCGGCCTCGGGGCATTGGTCGACACGCGTGCGAATGCCGACCTAGGCGTCGAGTACGCCGTGTTCATCGCGCCCGGTCTGATAGCAGGCGCCGCGATGCAGACGGCGAACGACGGTGCGACCTGGAACGTGCTGGGCGCCATCAAGTGGTGGAAGACCTATCACGCGATGTTGGCGACCCCGCTCGGCGTGCGCGAGGTCTTCCTCGGGCACCTCGCGTGGATCACGACGCACGCGGCCATGGCAGGGGCCGGATTGCTCCTGGTGGCGGCTGTCTTCGGCCTGGTGCCGAGCGCGTGGGGCGTGCTGTCGGTGGTCGCCGCCGCGCTGGTCGGCCTGGCCTTCGCGACGCCGCTCATGGCGCTGGCGGCCTCGACCGAAAACGCGGAGCGGTTCGCCCTCGTCTACCGATTCGTCGTCGTCCCGCTTTTCCTCTTCTCGGCGACGTTCTTCCCGGTGTCGCAGCTACCGGATCTCCTGGAGTGGGTCGCGTGGCTCACCCCGCTCTTCCATGGCGTCGAGCTGACCCGTGACCTCACGCTGGGGACGATCGGTTGGGTCGACCTGGTGCACGTCGGTGTGCTGCTGGCATACGCGGGCGTGGGCGCGTTGCTCGCGATGCGTGCCTTCGACCGGAGGCTGCGGTCGTGACCGCCTCCGCGATCGCGGGCGCCCTTCGAGTCGTCCCGGCCGTCGGCTGGAGCGGCGGCCGCGCCGGTGCAATGGTGGAGCGCAACGTCCGGGTCTACCGCCACGCGTGGCTGACGTTGGTGAGCGGATTCTTCGAGCCGCTGTTCTACTTGCTCGCGCTCGGTGTGGGGCTCGGCGCCATGGTCGGCGACGTCATTGGTCCCGACGGGCAGGCCGTCAGCTACCGCGAGTTCGTCGCGCCCGCGATGCTTGCCGCGTCGGCGATGAACGGCGCCATTTTCGACTCGACCTACAACGTCTTCTTCAAGCTCAAGTACGCCAAGATCTACGACGCCGTCCTCTCCACGCCGATGACGACGCGCGACGTCGCCGTCGGGGAGATTGGCTGGGCACTCGGCCGCGGCCTGATCTACTCCGCCGGGTTCCTCGCCGTGATGCTCGCGCTTGGGCTGGTGTCCTCGTGGTGGGCCCTGCTCGTGCTGCCGGCCGCGTTGCTCATCGGGTTCGCGTTCGCCGGCGTGGGAATGGCGGCGACGACGTTCATGAGGTCGCCGGGCGACTTCGGCTGGATCCTCCTCGTGGCATTCCCGCTGTTCTTCCTGTCGGCCACATTCTTCCCGCTGTCGACCTATCCAGAGGCCTGGCAGCCGGTGGTCCGGTGGAGCCCGCTGTACCAGGGCGTCGACCTGGTCCGTTCGTTCACCACCGGCGCGGTGCATCCGGGCTTGTGGGCCTCTGCCCTCTACCTGGCGTTGATGGGTGTGGTCGGTCTTGGGGTCAGCACCCGTCGGCTCGACCTGCTGCTGCTCACCTGAGACGGCAGTCGGGCAGAATCAGCCGCGGCCGTCCGCACCGAGCCCCAGGAGACCAGCCGTGCCATCTCCCATCGAGCGCACCCTCGTCCTCGTTAAGCCCGATGGCGTCGCCCGCGGGCTCATCGGCGAAGTGCTGTCGCGCGTCGAGAGCAAGGGCCTGCGCCTCGCGGCGCTCGAGCTGCGAACGCTGGACGCCGAGACGGCGCAGCAGCACTACGCCGAGCACACCGACAAGCCGTTCTTCGGGAGCCTCGTGGAGTTCATTACGTCGGGGGCGCTGGTCGCCGCCGTGGTCGAAGGGCCGCGCGCGGTCGAGGCGTTCCGGCAGCTCGCCGGCGCCACCGACCCGGTCAAGGCCGCGCCCGGCAGCATCCGGGGAGACTTCGCGCTCGAGGTGCAGAACAACATCGTGCACGGCTCAGACTCCCTCGAGTCCGCGGCCCGGGAGGTCGCGCTCTTCTTCCCCTCGCTGTGAGCCTGGCGCGGCTGGGCCGTTGCGGGACGGCCCGCGACTAGCATCGGAAGCGTCCGAAGTCCGAGCGAACCGAAAGGCCTGCCCGCCCTGATGGGGAAGAACTCGACCTCGTTCATCGGTCGCGACATGGCCGTCGACCTCGGCACCGCGAACACGCTTGTGTACGTCCGTGGTCGCGGCATCGTCCTGAACGAGCCGTCCGTCGTCGCGATCAACCAGAATACCGGCGGCATCCTGGCGGTCGGCGCCGAGGCGAAGCGGATGATCGGCCGCACGCCCGGCAACATCGTGGCGATCCGACCACTGAAGGACGGCGTCATCGCCGACTTCGACACGACAGAGCGCATGCTGCGCTACTTCATCCGCAAGGTGCACAAGCGGCGCCACTTGGCGAAGCCGCGCATCGTGGTGTGCGTGCCGTC
>JBEVHX010000103.1:0-19019 GCA_040510995.1 Candidatus Nanopelagicales bacterium | reverse complement strand
TCCTCGACGGCGGCAGCACCGGCGTCGCCACCAGCGGCGGCCGGGGCGGCAGCAGCGACGGCAACCGGAGCGGCCGCGGTGACGCCGAACGTGTCCTCGAACTGCTTGACGAACTCGCTGAGCTCGAGGAGCGACATCTCCTTGAACGCATCCAGCAGCTCGACGGTGCTGAGCTTCGCCATGTCGGCGTGTCCTTCCTGATCGTTCCGGGTGGGGCTTCACCCCCGACCCAGGGTTGCGGGTGGGTCGGGCGGTCAGCCCTCGGTGGTTTCCTCGGCCGCTGCCTCGGCGGGTGCCGGGCCAGGGGCGTCGGTGGCTGGCGCGTCGGTGGTCTCCTCGGCTGCGTCTGCAGCATCGGTGACCTCGGCGGAGTCGGTGTCCTCGGCGTTCGTCGAGGTCTTGACGATGGCTGCCTCGTCTGTGGCCGGCTCATCGGTGGCCAGCGTGTTGGCGGCACCGTCGGCCGCCGGGACTTCCATGCCACCGGCCAGGACGCTCGGGTCCTGCTCAGCCTTCTGCCGCAGGGCATCGAGGAGTCGAGCGGTCTGCGACAGGGGCGCGGCAAACAACGACACGGCGCCGGTCAACGACGCCTGCATCGCTCCCGCAAGCCTGCCGAGGAGGACCTCGCGGCTCTCGAGATCGGCCAGCTTCTTGATCTCGTCGGGGGTGACCGGACGGCCGTCCAGCACACCGCCCTTGATGACGAGCAGCGGGTGCGCCTTGGCGAAGTCACGCAGCCCCTTGGCCGCCTCGACCGGGTCGCCCTTGACGAAGGCGATGGCCGACGGACCGGCGAGCAGGTCATCGAGACCTTCGACGCCGGCGTCCCTAGCGGCGATCTTGGTGAGCGTGTTCTTCACCACGGCGTAGGAGGTGGCCCCACCGAGTGAGCGGCGCAGCTCCTTGAGCTGCGCCACGGTGAGCCCGCGGTACTCGGTCAGCACCGCGGCGCTCGAGCTTCGGAACTCCTCCGTCAGCACGGCAACGGCTGCTGCCTTGTCAGGCCTCGCCATCTTGGACTCAGGCTCCCTTCAGGTCATGCCGCCTTGCGGACCGCGGATCCAGCGGGGCCGCGCATACGAAACGCCCCGGCGCGCGGCGCTCGGGGCGTGTCGTCGATCGCGTCAGCGACGACGAGGCGTCCAGATCACCTGCGCGGGTCGCCCGCTATGCGGGGCCTTCCAGCGGCGGATGCGCGCACCATCAGATGCGAACCCCGACGCCGACCAGCGGTCTTCGGCGTCGCAAAGACTACGGGTACCCGCTCGCCGCCACCAAATCGGGAACGGAGCCGCCGATCAGCCAGTGAGTCCGGGGATTCCGAGATCGCTCGGGTCCAGGAGCTGGTCGGCGGGCGGGGCCTCGACGTCGACGTCGGTCCCCCAGTCGAACAGCCGCAGGGTCATGGCCACGTCTTCGTCCATCACGGACATGTCGGCTTCGACCTTGCGAACGGTCTGATCCTCGGCAACCCAGAGCCGCATCTCGACGGCTTCGGCCTGGCCGAGATTCTCGAACGCGCCCTCGAGCGCACCCGGCGCGTCGACAATCGCCTCGAGATCGAGCTGGACGCGATACCTGGTCGTCATCTCGCCGTCGACCATCTCGGTGCCTTCCTCGACCAGGTCGGCGTACGGCTCCAGCGAGTGGAGTCCGACCGTCGGGTCGCCGGCGGCCTCCAGCCGCTCGGCGAGGTCGCCGAGGCCGAACATGTCGCCGGCTCCAGTCAAGTCCAGCCACTGGTCGGAGCCAAACAGCCCCGGCGCGGACAGGTACATGCCACCGTCGACCAGCCGCATCACGAAACTCAGGGCGGTGCCGTCCGGTCCGGGACCGGTGTACTCCGCCTCCATAGCCTGCGTGTCGGGGCCGAATGCGATGACGCCCTCGGCGCCGATCTCCTGGCCCGATGCATCGACCGTCATGCTGAAGCGCGCAGAGCCTGCCTCGCGGGACTCAGTCTCGGACGCGCGAAGGATGTCGCTCAGCTCGACAGCCTTCGCCACATCGGTGGTCGCCGTACCGACGGCGCCACCGCACCCGGTCAGGACAAGTCCCAGCCCGGCCGCGCCGATGGCGCACCAAACAAACGTCTTCTTCATGACAGCGATCCCCGTGGTGTTCAGCCGTGACGCGGCTCAGCCGGTGCCGAGCAACTCGGCCAGAGAGGCTACCTGCTCGGCCGGTGGTGCCGAAATCGCAACCGTCGTGCCCCAGTCGGTGTAGTTCGCTCGAGTCGTGGTGCCGCCGCCGATGTCCAGGACATGCTCGTATTGCCGCGGCAGATCGTCATCGCCGACCCAGATCGCGTAGTCAAAGGCAGCGACCCCCAAGTCCTCGAGCGCCTGGAACTGGCCGGCGGCCGAGCCTGCGACGGTGATGGCCTGGGCGACGTCGACAGTCACGACGTACTTGGTGGTGGCGACGCCGTCGATGTCCTCCTGGCCGTCAACGCGGAGTTGGGTCCCCGCCCTGAGCGCGGCGAAGCTCTGCTCCATGTCGCCGGCCGTGGCCAGCGCGGTCACGAGCGGGGCCAACGACGTGGCGAGCGGGCTGTCGTCGGCAGCCGTCAGCGAGATCCAGGTCTTGCCGGCAGGCAAACCGATCTCGCTGCCGCCCTGCAGGTAGAACGTCTCGTCCACGATCACCGCACGGAGCCCACCCGCGCCGGCGGCAGTCCCGCCCGGCGCCGACACCGTCAGGTCAGCCGCGTAGTCCGACCCGAAGCGCACGAGGCCTTCCCCCGAGACATCACCCGCGGCGGACGCGCTGGTGAAGGATGTCCGGACGCTGCCCGCCTCGCTGGCCGCGGCCGACACCCGCATGAACAGTTCCTCGGGGTTCGTGACTGGCGAGGAGCTCGCGGCGGACTCAGAGGCTGTGGACCGGTCGGTCTGGTCGGCGAGTGACCCGTCGCCCGAGCCACTCGTGCACCCGGCGAGCGCCAGGGCCAGCGACAGTGCCGCCGCGGCGAGGCCGGTCGGATGCACGGAGAGCGACCTCGTCCGGCGTCGGTCGCGTCCCCCGCTCACGTGGTCGTTCGCTCGCTCGGCCTGCCTTGGTCAGGCCTCGGTCGCCTCGTCCACGAGGAGGTTGCGGGTCTTGTTCGGGTCCACCGGGATGCCCGGGCCCATGGTCGTCGAGATCGTGGCCCTCTGGATGTAGCGACCCTTCGCTGCCGACGGCTTGAGCCGCAGCACCTCGTCCAACGCGGCCGCATAGTTCTCCACCAGGGCGGCGTCAGGGAAGGACACCTTGCCAATGATGAAGTGCAAGTTGGAGTGCCGGTCGACCCGGAACTCGATCTTGCCGCCCTTGATGTCCGAGACCGCCTTGGCGACGTCATTGGTGACAGTGCCGGTCTTCGGGTTCGGCATCAGCCCGCGGGGGCCGAGGACGCGACCGAGCCGGCCGACCTTGCCCATCATGTCCGGGGTCGCGACCACCGAGTCGAAGTCCAGCCGGCCGCCCTCGACCTCGGCGATCAGCTCGTCCGAGCCCACGATGTCGGCCCCGGCCGCACGCGCGTCCTCGGCGCGCTCGCCGGTGGCGAAGACGAGGACACGAGCGGTCTTGCCCGTGCCGTGTGGCAGGTTCACGGTGCCACGAACCATCTGGTCCGCCTTGCGCGGGTCGACACCGAGCCGCAGGGCGACCTCGACGGTGGCGTCGAAGCTGGTCGTCGAGGTCCCCTTTGCGAGCCGGGCGGCCTCGAGCGGGCTGTACACATCTGTGGCGTCGATCTTCTCGACAGAGGCGCGGTACTTCTTGCTGCGCTGCATGATGCGGTCTCCTGTTCGAGCGTGTGGTCCTACGGGCCAGCGCGGCCCTCCCACGGCGGTCACATATGCGGCATCGCATACATGGGTGTTGCAGACAAACAGTGTCCCGAATCCGATCGGCTCCGGGGCGGGTGATCAATCGGTGATCGTGACGCCCATCTGGCGGGCGGTGCCAGCAATGATCTTCTCTGCGGCGTCCAGGTCGTTGGCGTTGAGATCGGGCATCTTCTGCTCGGCAATCGCCCGGACCTGCTCCCGGGTGAGCTTGCCGACCTTGGTCTTCTGCGGCTCGCCCGACCCCTTCTCGATACCGGCCGCCTTGAGGATCAGCCGGGCAGCCGGCGGCGTCTTCGTGACGAACGTGAACGAGCGATCTTCATAGACAGAGATCTCGACCGGGATCACGTTGCCGCGCTGTGACTCGGTCGCGGCGTTGTACGCCTTGCAGAACTCCATGATGTTGACGCCGTGCTGGCCAAGGGCAGGGCCGACCGGCGGCGCCGGGGTGGCCTGGCCGGCCTGGATCTGCAGCTTGATGATCGCTGCGAGCTTCTTCTTCGGAGGCATGACGGTCCTTCGTGGCGGTTTTGGTGCGAGGGAGAGGTGCGATCGGTGGTGCGGGTCAGTTCTTCTGGATCTGGGAGAACGACAGCTCAACTGGGGTCTCGCGGCCGAAGATCTCCACCAGTCCCTTGATCCGCTGGCTGTCCGGGTTGATCTCGTGGATCGTCGCCTGCAGCGTCGCGAACGGACCGTCGATGACGGTGACCGAGTCGCCGACCTCGAAGTCGAGGACCTCGACCGGTGCCTTGGTCGCCACGCCGGACTGCTTCTCCACCTCGGGCGCGAGGATGTTGACGACCTCGTCGAGAGTGAGCGGAGTCGGCTGGTGCAGGTGGCCGACGAATCCGGTGACGCCGGGCGTATTGCGCACCGCCGACCACGACTCGTCGGTCAGCTCCATCCGGACCAGGACATAGCCCGGGAATCGGTTGCGACGGACCCGCTTGCGCTGGCCGTTCTTGATCTCGTCGACTTCCTCCTGCGGGACCTCGATCTCGAAGATGTAGTCCTCCATGTTGAGTGAGGACGTCCGGCTCTCGAGGTTGGTCTTGACGCGGTTCTCGTACCCCGCGTAGCTGTGCACCACGAACCACTCGCCGGGCCGGGCCCGCAGCGTCTCGCGGAGCCGGGCGACCGGGTCGTCGGCATCGTCGGCGGGGAGGAGCTCCGCCGCGGCCGCCTCGTCCACTGGGACGACCGGGTCGACCTCGGGCGAGGTCTCCTCCGTGGTCGTTCCGGAGACGAACGATGACTCGGTCACGGGGCGGGCTCTCTTCTCTGTGAGGTCGTTGACGGCGACTGTCGTGCTTAGTTGCCGAAGACTGCGAGCACCAGCTTCGAGACGCCGAGGTCGAGGAAGCCGACATAGACCATGATCATCGCAACGAAAACCAACACCACGATCGTGTAGGTGATGAGCTCGGTGCGGGTCGGCCAGACCACCTTGAGCAGCTCGGCGCGAACCTGGCGAAGGAACAACCCGATTCGGGCAAACAGCGACGGACGCTTCTTCCCGGCGCTCGCACGGCCGCGCTCCGCCGTCGGCGTCTCTGTCACGTCTTGCTCACCAGCTCTCGTCGTCGTCTGCCGTTCCCGCAGGTCGCGGGATCGGATGGTGCTCGCGGGGCAGGGCCGGAGGGACTCGAACCCACAACCACCGGTTTTGGAGACCGGGACTCTGCCAATTGAGCTACGGCCCTACGGCGGCACCGACGTCCGCCGACGTTCCCGCGAGTGAGGTGACCGCGGGCATGCTGGCGCACGGTGACAGAGCCACCAAGGGGTCGAGTGTACGCGACCCGCGACTGCCGGGTCGAACCGCCGGACCAGCTCGCGATCTTGACAGCAGCAGCGGTGACACGCCGATCCGCCGCAGTGGGCAGGACCGCGGTGGTCTGCAGCGGCCGGACTTTGGGAGCATGGCGGCCATGAGTGCCGAACCGCAGGTCCCCCCCGCCCACCGACGCGTCTCCGCCCGGATCGCGGCCATCAGCGAGTCGGCGACGCTCGCCGTCGACGCCAAGGCCAAGGCGCTCAAGGCAGCCGGTCGGCCGGTGGTCGGCTTCGGGGCCGGCGAGCCCGACTTCCCCACGCCCGACTACATCGTCGAGGCGGCGATCGCGGCCGCCCGCGATCCGCGTTGGCATCGGTACACCCCGGCCGGCGGGTTGCCGGAGCTGCGCGACGCGGTTGCCGCCAAGACCCTCCGCGACTCCGGGTATGCCGTGAGTGCGGCCCAGGTGCTCATCACCAACGGCGGCAAGCACGCGCTCTACAACGCGTTCGCCGCGCTGCTCGACCCGGGCGACGAGGTCCTGCTTCCCGCGCCGTACTGGACCACCTACCCGGAGTCGATCCGGCTCGCCGGCGGGGTGCCGGTGGAGGTGCACACCGACGAGTCGACCGGCTACCTCGCCAGCATCGACCAGCTCGAGGCCGCCGTCAGCGACCACACCAAACTCCTTGTCTTCGTCTCGCCCAGCAACCCGACCGGGGCGGTCTACCCGCCCGAACAGGTCGAGGCCATCGGACGCTGGGCAGCTGATCGTGGCCTGTGGGTCGTGACAGACGAGATCTACGAGCACCTCGTCTACGGCGACGCCCGCTTCGCCTCCATCCCGGCCACAGTGCCGGAGATCGCGGAGCGCTGTGTCGTCGTCAACGGTGTCGCCAAGACGTATGCGATGACCGGCTGGCGGGTCGGCTGGCTGATCGGGCCGGTCGACGTCGTGAAGGCGGCGACCAACTTGCAGTCGCACGCGACGTCCAACGTCTCGAACGTCGCGCAGGTAGCCGCGCTCGCCGCCGTCTCCGGCGACCTGAGCGCGGTCGCGCACATGCGGTCGGCTTTCGACCGTCGGCGGCAGACGATGGTGCGGATGCTCAACGAGGCCGACGGCGTCATCTGCCCCGAGCCGCTCGGCGCCTTCTACGCATACCCCTCGGTCAAGCGAGTGCTCGGTCGAGAGCTGCGTGGCCGTCGACCGGGCACCAGCGCCGAGCTGGCCGAACTGATCCTCGACGAGATCGAGGTGGCCGTCGTCCCCGGTGAGGCGTTCGGGACCCCCGGCTACCTCCGGCTGTCGTATGCGCTCGGCGACGATGACTTGGTCGAGGGTGTGACCCGGCTGCAGAAGTTGTTCGCCGAGGCGCGCGACTGAGCGCCGACTCGGCGCGACGCGACCTGGCCCGGTTGCCCAAGGCGCACCTGCACCTTCACTTCACCGGCTCGATGCGGCACTCGACGCTGCTCGACTTGGCCGGGCGGCACCGACTGCACCTGCCCGACGCGCTGCTCCGCGATCCACGCGAACATCCGCCGCACCTCGACGCCGCGCGGGAGCGAGGCTGGTTCCGGTTCCAGCGGCTCTACGACGCGGCCCGGGCCGTGCTCGTCACCGAGGACGACGTCCGTCGCCTCCTGCACGAGGTCGCCGCGGACGAGCAGTCGGAGGGTTCGGGCTGGCTGGAGATCCAGATCGACCCTTCCGGGTATGCCGCCCGTTTCGGGGGGCTGACGCCGGCACTCGAGCTCGCGCTCGACGCCGCGCGGGAGGCGGCCGTGGCCACCGGTCTCGGGATCGGCGTCGTCGTTGCTGCCAACAGGACCAAGCACCCGCTCGACGCCCGCACCTTGGCCCGGCTGGCCGCCCGGTACTCGGACGCGGGGGTCGTCGGCTTCGGATTGAGCAACGACGAACGCCGCGGGCGCACCGGGGACTTCACCGCGGCCTTCCGCATCGCGCGTTCGGCCGGCCTGTCGGCCGTGCCGCACGCCGGCGAGCTGCTCGGGCCGGAGTCCATCCGGACCGCCCTGGAGTCGCTGGGGGCGACCCGTATCGGGCACGGCGTGCGCAGCGTCGAGGATCCCGCGGTGCTCGAGCTGGTGGCCGCGTGTGATGTGGCCCTCGAGGTCTCGCCCTGGTCGAACGTGTCGCTTGGTGTCTACGACTCACCCACCGAGGTGCCGCTGCGGCGGCTGGTCGATGCAGGGGTCCGGGTCGCGCTCGCCGCCGACGACCCGCTCATCTCCGGACGGCGGCTGAACGACCAGTACTCGTTTGCGCGCGACCACCTCGGGTTCACGGATGTTGAGCTGGCCCACCTCGCCCGCAGCTCGATCGCCGCGAGTCACGCGCCGGAGGCGTTGCGGCGAAGGCTGCGGACCGGGGTCGACGACTGGCTCGCCTCAGGCTGACTTGTCCTGGATCTCCCAGGCGTGGTCGAGCACGTGCCAGACGATGCGCCGCACGGCGTACGCCATCGGCCAGCCCTTCTCGCGCTGCGCCGGCCCGCCACGCGAGGATCGCACTGCCCTCTCCAGCGCGACCCGCGTCGCGGACGAGTCGGGCGCCTTGATGCCGAGCGCGCGCGCGTACCCGATCTCGGACTCAGCCACGTGCGCGTCGATCTGATCCCGGTCGCGGCCCCCGCCGCGCGGGCCCTTGCGCAGGGTTGCGGACGCGCGCGCTATCACATCCTCCAGATACGCCCAGGCCGCGACCATGATGTCGGCCTGCCGGGTCGCCTCCTTCACCGACCACGGCCGAGCGTCCGCCTCGGCGACCGCTCCAGGGATTCCGAAGTCGGTCGCACCGCCACCCTTGAGCCGTTCGACGACCTTGAAGGCCGTACGCTGCGGCACCCGCAGCCCAGCATGGGTGACCACCGGCGCATACCTGTCGAGGTAGTCCTCGAGCACCGCCAGCGCGGCTTCCTCGTTCTTGCCGCTTCGTGACCAGCCCGGCCAGCCGACCGCGCTCGCGAACACCTTGCGTCTGCCGGTCTCGAGCAGGACGTCGACGGTTACAGCGCGCACTGGACCAGGACGGGCTCGGGCTGTAGCTCGATGCCGAAGCGGTCAACGACGCCTGAACGAACCTCACGAGCGAGGGTGAGGAGGTCATTGGTCGTGGCACCGTCGCGAGTGGTCAGCGCAAGGGTGTGCTTGGAGGAGATCCGTGCGCGCGGACCCCCGTGGCCCCGGGTGAAGCCGGCCTGTTCGATGAGCCAGGCCGCCGACGTCTTGACCATGCTGTCGGCGACCGGGAACCGCGGCGCGTCCTTGGGGAGCGCGTCGGCCTGCCGCGCGGGGAGCACGGGGTTCATGAAGAACGACCCGGCGCTGCGGGTGTCCGGGTCCTGCGGGTCGAGCACCATCCCCTTCCCCCGACGCAGGTCGAGCACCGCCTCACGGACTTCCTTCGTCGGTGCGCGGTCACCGATCCCGACGCCCAGCGTCCGCGCGAGCTCGGCATACCGGATCGGTGGGCTGAGCTCCCCCTGCAGGAACTGGAACGTGACCTCGAGGACCACCCAGCGTGCCGGCGCCCGCTTGAACATGCTCGTGCGATAGCCGAAGCCGCAGTCGCCAGTCGCGAACGTCGCGAACCGCGACAGCACCCGATCCCACGTGCGCACCTGCGCGATCGTGTCTGCGACCTCTTGCCCGTATGCGCCCACGTTCTGGATCGGGGTTGCGCCGACCAAGCCCGGGATGCCACTCAGCGCTTCGACGCCGACCCAGCCCTCGTCAACGGCGCGGGCGACCAGGGCCTCCCAGTCCTCCCCTGCCTGCACCCGAACGAATGCGCCGGCGCACTGGTCGGACTCGACGCGAACGCCCCGCGTGCCGACGCGCACCACGGTCGCCGGGAAGCCGATGTCGCCAACGACGATGTTGGAGCCGCCACCGAGGACGAGCAGGTCTTCCCGGTCCCGGTCCGCCTCCTGCACGGCAGCAATGACGTCGTCTTCGATGTCGGCCTCGAGAAGTCGCGCTGCCGGCCCACCGAGTCGCAGTGATGTGTAGTCCGCGAGGGGGACCTCGGTCTGCACGTGCACGAGGTCGAGACTACGTCGGCCTTGCCCCAATCCGGCTGCGCCGAGTGCTCAGGCCAGCTGGACGACCGCGCGCGCTTGGCCGAGCACCTTGGTGTCGTCACAGATGGCCGTGAGCTCGACCTTGGCTCGACGACCGTCCAACTTCTCAGTCACGACCCCGGACACCTGGAGGGTGGCGCCGTGGTCGTCGTCGGGAACCGGGACCGGCTTGGTGAAGCGCACGCCGTACTCGACGACAGCGCCGGGGTCGCCGACCCAGTCGGTCACGACTCGCGCCGCCTCGGCCATGGTGAACATGCCGTGCGCAATGACGTCGGGCAGACCGACGGACTTCGCAATGCGCTCATTCCAATGGATGACGTTGAAGTCGCCGCTGGCTCCCGCATACATCACCAGGTTGACCCGCTGCACGCGGAAGGATTGTGCCGGCAGCTCGGTACCGACGTCGACCGCGTCGAAGCTGATGCTGCTCGCCATGTCAGCTCTCCCCGCTTGCGCTGCCGCGCGAGACGATCGTCGAGTATGCGGTCACCACCGGCTCGCCGTCGTCGGTCGCGAGGTCGGTCGCCGTCCCAAGGATGCGGTTGCCGGCCACAACCCTCAGTGAGTCGATGCGCACTAGCGCCACCAGGCGGTCCCCGGCGCGAACCGGACGTGTGTAGACGAACCGCTGCTCGCCGTGGACGACCCGGCTGTAGTCGATGCCGACCTCGGGGTCGAAAACCGCCGCCTCGCTGGCCCGAAACGCGATGACGAAGGGAAACGTCGGGGGGGCGATCACGTCCGGGTGACCGAGTGCCTTGGCGGCCTCGACATCGCGGAAGGCGGGATTCTGGTCGCCGATCGCGTCGGCGAACTCGCGGATCTTCTCGCGGCTGACCTCGTACGGCTTGCTGGGTGGGTAGGTCTTGCCGATCAGACCTGAGTCCGCCGCTGCGCTCATGGTCGCGCTCCTTCAGCTTGTCCCGGCTCGCCAGCATCTCCGACCACGGTCACATCCCGCCCAGCTGACCGCCAGTGACCGGGATTGTGACCCCGGAGACGAAGTCTGCGTCGTGGGAGACCAGGAAGGCGGTCACGTTGGCGATGTCCTCGGGCTGCCCGAGCCGGCCCAGCGCGATGAGGGACTGCGACATCTCGCGCATCGCCTGTGGGATGCCGAGCTCGTTGCCCTCCTCCTTGGCCGCTGTCAGCCGGGTCTCGATGAAGCCGGGTGCCACCGCGTTGACGTTGATCCCGAACGGGCCGAGCTCGCGGGCCAACGTCTTGGTCGTGGCGATGATGGCGCCCTTGGCGGCGACGTAGTTGTACTGCCCGGTGTTGCCCATGAGCGCGGCCACCGACGAGGTGAACACGATCTTGCGCTGGTATCTGGGCCGCCCGGCCTGGGCGATCTCCGCCTTCGCGACGTCGCGCAGATAGGGCATGGCGGCCAACGTGGTGTGGAACCCCGTCCTGAGGTTGACGTCGAGCACGAAGTCGAACACGCCGTCGTCCAAGTTGTGGAACATCTTGTCCCTGGTGATGCCGGCGTTGTTCACCACAATGTCGAGCTTGCCGAAGCCGTCGACCGCGGCCTGGACCAGCTGGCGCGCCTGCTCCATGTCGACCGTGTCGTGGTTCGAGATGAGGGCGTCACCGCCCGCTTCCTTGACGAGCTGCGCGGTCTCCGTGGCCGGCTCCCGGTCGATGTCGTTCACCACGACCTGTGCGCCGTCGGCCGCGAGCCGCAGCGCGGTCGCCCGGCCGATGCCGCGGCCGGCTCCGGTCACGATCGCGACCCTGTCGTCCAGCCGCTTCCGGTCCTGAGTCATGGCCCCTCCCCGTGATCATGCACAAACTCCGGCGCCCCCACAGAATGACCATGCCGCCGCTGCCGGCCTTTGTGCATGATCACCGAGGGGGGGTGGTGCTCGGGTGGACGCTAACGCACGAAGGCCGCCCCCGGTGATGGGAGGCGGCCGTCAGGGTTTCGAGCAGGTGATCAGCGGGTCTCACGGTGCGCGGTGTGCCGGCCGCAGTTGGGGCAGAACTTCTTCATCTCGAGCCGGTCCGGGTCGTTGCGTCGGTTCTTCTTGGTGATGTAGTTGCGGTGCTTGCACTCCACGCAGGCCAGCGTGATCTTCGGACGGACATCGGTGACGGCCACGCGAGTTGCCTCTCAGAGCAGGTTCGACTAATCGACTTCGAAGGGTAGCCGACGGGTCGGCCGCATATGAAATGCGTGGTAGCGGTGGCCGGACTTGAACCGGCGACACAGCGATTATGAGCCGCTTGCTCTACCAGACTGAGCTACACCGCCCTGGCTGTTCAGAGCCCCTTTACGGAATCGAACCGTAGACCTTCTCCTTACCATGGAGACGCTCTGCCGACTGAGCTAAAGGGGCCAAGCGGGTCGAGGGTACACGTCGGCCGGATGGCCGAGAAACCAGTTCGCCCGCTTCGGTTGCCGCCGTATGCGGCGACCCGCGACGCTGACCGCCATGGCAGATCAGGAACCGGCCGATGGCTTGGCAGTGGTCGTCGGCGCCACCGGATCGCTCGGCTCGGCAGTCGTCGAACGACTGGTCGGACGCGGTCTCCCGGTCGTTGCTGTGGCTCGCAGCCAGGCCGGCCTCGACGAGCTCGCCACTCGCCTACCGGGAGTGACCCCGTGCCAAGCCGACATCGGGGTCAACGCCGCCATCGAAGCGATTGGCGATTCCTTGACCGGCCCGGTCCGGATGGCGGTGTTCGCGGCCGGCCTGCCCGTCCGCGGCTCGGTCGAGACGGTTGATCCCGACCAGCTCGCCGTCGGCGCGAACATCAAGCTTGGCGGCTTGGTACGCCTGCTTCGGGCCGTGCGCGACCACCTCCAAGCCGGGTCCCGGTTCGTTGCCTTCGCCGGATCGCTCGGGTTCGAACCCGGGCCGCACGAGGCCGGGCCGGGCGCAATCAACGCCGGCGTCTTCAACCTGATGCGGCAGATCTCGTTGCTCTACGGCCCGCGAGGAATCACCACGCACACCATCAGTCCAGGGCCAGCGGACACGCCTCGGCTGCGGCGGATCGCAACCACGATCGCCGACGAGCGTGGGTTGCCGTTCGAGCAGATTTGGCAGGGCTACCTCGACCAGAGCTCGCTCGGCCGGCTGCCGACAGCCCAGGAGATCGCGTGGGTGGTCGAGCTGCTGCTCGCCCCCGAGGCGGACGTGATGCACGGCGGGGTCATCACTCTCGACGCCGGCGGTGCCCGCGGCGTCCATTGACGCGTCGCACACCGACCCGCCCATCCAAGGTTCACTGGGCGCATGCCGAACGATCGCTCGTACGACGTCGTTGTCCTCGGTACCGGCGCATCCGGTCTGTGTGCGGCCCTGGCAGCCGCGGATGCAGGTGCCGACGTCGCCGTGTTCGAGAAGTCCCAGCTCGTCGGGGGCACCACGGCGCTGTCCAGCGGGGTGGCGTGGATTCCCAACAACAAGTACGCGGCAGCGGTCGGAGTGCGGGATTCGCGCGCGGACGCGCTGGCCTATCTCCAGTCGCTTTCCTTCGACATGATCGTTCCTGAGCTCGCCGAGGCGCTCGTGGACACGGGTCCGGAACTGATCGACTGGCTCGAGTCCTCGACGCCGCTCAGGCTTCGGCTCATCCCCGGGTTTCCCGACTACCACCCGGAGCATCCCGGTGGGATGCCGCAGGGTGGGCGCTCCCTCGAACCGGAGCTGTTTTCCTTCTCCGCGATCGAGGGCTGGGGTGCGCGGATGGTCGGCACAACTCGGCCCATGCGAGTCACAGAGACCCCGATCGGCGGCGGTACTGGCGTGCTCGACCCTGAGGTCGAGGCCGACCGGCGGAGTCAGCAGATCGAAGGCCTCGGCCGGGCCCTCGTCGGCTCCCTGCTCAAGGGATGCCTGGACCGCGGGGTCGTCCCGCACCTCGAGCACCGCGCCGTCGCCCTCGTGATGCTTGGCGGTGCCGTCGACGGGGTCACCTTCGAGACGCCCCAGGGAAGCGTGGCCATCCGCGCCCGTTCGGTCGTCATCGCGACCGGTGGTTTCGAGTTCGATCAGGAGCTCGTCCGAGCCTTCCTGCGGGGTCCGATCAAGCATCCTGCCGGCGTGCCGACCAACACCGGCGACGGCCTGCGAATGGCGATGCGGGTTGGCGCGCAGCTCGGCAACATGCGCGAGGCATGGTGGGTACCGGTCGCCGCGCTTCCGAAGGAGAACCCTGACGACCGGCAGCCGGTTCTGCTGATCCTGCGGGAGAGGACGCTGCCGCGATCGATCATCGTCAACCGGTTCGGCAGGCGATTCACGAACGAAGCCGCCAACTACAACGCGCTCGGCGGTGCCTTTCACCAGTTCGACCCGACATCGTTCAGCTATCTCAACCAGCCCTGCCACCTGCTGTTCGACCAGGGATTCGTTGACCGGTATGGCGGATTCGGCACTGCAGCCGGCGGACCGGCGCCCGAGTGGGCTCTACGCGCGGCCACTCTCGAGGAGCTGGCCACCCTGATCGGAGTGCCGGCCGATGCACTCGTGGCCACGGTGGAGCGGTTCAACGACATGGTGGCAAAGGGGCACGACGAGGACTTTCGCAGAGGCGAGAGTGCGCACGACGGCTGGGGTGGTGACCGGACGCGTTACCCGACGGCGGCGGCCACGCTCGGTCCGCTCGATGCCGGCCCGTTCTACGCGGTCGAGCTGTTCTCGTCGACGCTCGGCACGAAGGGCGGGCCGCGCACCGATGTGGACGGCCGAGTCCTTGACGTCGACGGTGTGCCGATACCTGGCCTGTATGCGGCCGGCAACGCGATGGCCGGCCCGACGGGGATGGTCTACGGAGGCGCCGGCGGGACGCTGGGGCCTGCGTTGGTCTTCGGCTATCGCGCCGGGCGGCGCGCTGCTCGAGCCTGACCACGGCCAGGCAGCCTTGGCGCGCGGATGTGGTCGTTGGCTGGGTCGCGGCGGCCACAACCAGCCTTCGTGCATATCCGCGGCGGGCTACTCGACGTCGCGGGCCATCAGGTCGGCCCAGGTCTCCCGGCGCACCACCAGGCGGGCTTGACCCTCACTGACGAATACAACAGGGATGCGTCGGTTGCCGTTGTAGTTGTTGGCCATGGTGTAGCAGTACGCCCCCGTGACGGGCACCGCGAGTAGGTCACCGACCCTCGGCGCGGATAGGAGCGAACCGTCGATCAGCACGTCGCCGCTCTCACAGTGCCGCCCGACGACAATCACGTTCTCGGGGTCCGGGCCGTCGAAGCGTCCGACAATGCCGGCCTCGAAACGCTGGCCGAACAGCGCGACCTCGAGGTTGTCCCCCATCCCGCCGTCGACCGCGACGAAGGTCAGGGCACTGCGCTTGACCGTCGTGACGGTGTAGATCGTGGTCGCCGACGAGGCCACCATGCTGCGACCGGGCTCGATGATGATCTGGGCCGCGGCGGGGAGGTGCTCGCGGGCTGCTCCGATGAGCGCGTCGAGGTATGCAGAGACTGGCGGAACCTCGTCGGCCCAGGTGTAGCGCGCGCCCAGCCCGCCACCGAGGTCGTAGATCGGGAACTCGCCGAGCGCAGCAACCGGAGCCACCGAGTCGGCGAACGGCTGCACGTCGAGGATCTGCGAGCCGACGTGCACGTGCAGTCCCTCCATCCGCAGCCGCGGGCTGGACTCGATGCGCTTGATGAGCGGCGCCGCCTCGGCTGGCGCGAGCCCGAATTTGGAGCCCTCGTGACCGGTGAGGACGTGGCTGTGCACGTCCGCCGTGACCCCCGGGATGATGCGCACGAGCACGCTCTGGGTTCGCCCGGCGGGGACGGTCGCCTCGAGCCGGTCGACGTCGTCGGCGTTGTCGACGACCACCAGCCCGATGCCATGCTCGACTGCGAGCGAAATCTCCTCGTCGAGCTTCGCGTTCCCATGCAGCACGATGAGTGCAGGGTCGACACCTGCTTTCAGGGCCGTGAGGATCTCACCTCCGCCCGCGACGTCGAGACCGAGACCCTCCTCGACGACGAGCCGTTGGATCGCCGTGCACGGGAAGGACTTCGACGCGAACACCACTCGCGAGCTCGGCCAACGCGCGGCCAGACCGTCCGCGTACTCGCGGGCGCGGTCACGGACGGCCCGCTCCGCCACCACCATGACTGGGGTACCGAACTCAGCCGCGAGGTCGGCGGCGCGACAGCCGGCGATCTCGAGCGCGCCGTCATCGGCCAGGGTGCTGCCGTTCGGAAACAGCGAGAGCAGGTCTGCCATGGCCGGCTCGGTCACCGCGTCCGATCCAGCACCTGACGCACGAGATCCATGGTCGTGTCCGGGTGGAGGAAGGCGAACCGGCCGATGGTCTCGCCTTCCCACTTGCTCGGCGGGATGAACGCCACCCCGTCGTCGTGGAGCTTGCGCGCCCAGGCGTCGTAGTCCTCCGCCTTCCAGCCCACCCGCCGGAACAGCACGACGCCGAGGTCAGGCTCGCGGATCAGCTCCAGATGCGGGGTCGACTTGATCAGCGCCGCGGTCTCGCGGGCGAGCGACGCCGCGACCTCGATCGCGTCGCGGTAGGCCTGCACGCCGTTCACGGCCAGCGAGAACCACAGTGGCAGCCCGCGCGCACGACGGGTCAGGTGGTAGGCGTAGTCGGTCGGGTTCCACTCCCCCGACGAGACGTGAATGACGTCGAGATAGGAAGCGTCCTGTGCATGCGTGGCCCGAGCCAGCTCCGGCTCGCGGTACAGCACCGCGCAGCAGTCGAACGGGGTGAACAGCCACTTGTGCGGGTCGATGATAAATGAGTCAGCCTGCTCGATCCCGTCGTACTTCGGGCGCAGCGACGGGGCGAACAAACCGGCCCCGCCGTATGCGCCGTCAACATGGAACCACCAGCCACGCTCCCTGGCGAGCGCGCCAACGCTGCGCAGGTCGTCGACGATGCCCGCGTTGGTGGTACCGGACGTGCACACAACGGCTGCGACGTCCGAAAGGTCGGTCTCGGAGTCGATGGCGGCCTGAACGGTCTCGGCGGTGAGCCGGTGGTCCGGCGTGTCCACGACCAGCGCGTCCATCTCCAGCAGCCGCAGGGTGTTCACGATCGACGAGTGCGCATCAGTGCCGACGACCACGCGCCAACGCCGCCCGGCAGCGTCAGGTCCGGCCTTCCTCTTGGCGGTCTCGCGCGCGACGGCGAGCGACGACAAGTTGCCGGCCGAGCCGCCGGAGACGAAACACCCGCCGGCGGTGTCCGGCAGGCCGGCCTCGTCCGCGATCAGCCGCAGCACGGTGTTCTCGGCCGCAATCGCCCCCGACGCCTCGAGCCACGAGATGCCCTGGATCGAGGCGCAGGAGACGAGCATGTCGAAGAGCAGGCTGGCCTTCGTCGGGGCCGCCGGGATGAAGCCGAGGAACCGCGGGCTGTCCGCCGAGATGACGCTGGGCGCGATCACCGACGCGTAGATGCCGAGCACCTCGTCCGGCGACCGGCCGGCGTCACGGAGCAACCCGGCCAGGCGCTCGTAGAGCTCGGTCGCCCCAAGCGTCCCCTTGTCCAGCGGAACCGGGTTCATTCGCAGCCGGTTCTCGGCGTAGGCGAGCACGCTGCGGACCATCTGTTCGGCCGTCTGATCGATGTCGTGCATGGCTGCCTCCGTGATCGTGGCCGGTCACGTGCATCCTGTCGCCTGCGGGCAATCGTCGACAGCCGATCGAACGACTTCCGGCACATGGCCGGTCCTGCGCGGGGCAACTTTTTTCGCAAAATACGCACTCCAGGGTCCGACGACTGGTGCCACACTCCGAGTGCCGTCAGTCCGCGCGCACCCCTCTGGAGGCGCAATGACATCGCTCAAGGAACAATTCCTGCGCCGCAAGCCGGTCGGTGAGATGGCTGCGGAGACCGGCGCTGACAGCGACAAGAGCGAGCTCGAGCGATCGATCGGGCTCTGGCAGCTCACCGCGTTCGGGATCGGCGGCACGATCGGCACCGGAATCTTCTTCATCCTCCCCGAGGCCGTCCCGCTTGCCGGCCCAGCCGTGATCTTTTCGTTTGTGTTCGCCGGCGTCGTGGCCGGCCTCACCGCGATCTGCTACGCCGAGCTCGCAAGTGCAGTCCCGGTGTCCGGCTCCTCCTACTCCTACGCCTATGCCACCCTGGGCGAGCTCGTGGCGATGGTTGTGGCGGGTTGCCTGCTGCTCGAGTACGGCGTGTCCACCGCCGCCGTCGCCGTCGGCTGGTCCGACTACCTCAACCTGTTCCTCGACGACGTCTTCGGTTTCCAGATCCCAGACGCGATATCGAACTCACCGGACGAAGGCGGCGTCATCAACCTGCCGGCGGTCATCTTGATCGGCATGTGCGCCACCCTCCTGATCCGCGGCGCCAGCGAGTCCGCCAAGGTCAACCTGATCATGGTGACGATCAAGATCGCCATCCTGCTGATGTTCATCGGCGTGGCCGCGACTGGTTGGAACTCTGACAACCTGGCCGACTTCGCGCCCTTTGGCTTCAACGGCGTCACCGCCGCGGCCGGGATCATCTTCTTCACGTTCATCGGCCTCGACGCGGTATCGACCGCCGGCGAGGAGGTGAAGAACCCGCGGCGGAACCTGCCGCTGGCCATCCTGATCTCGCTCGTCACCGTCACCGTCCTGTATGTCCTCGTGGCTATCACCGCGGTGGCCGCGCAGCCTTGGCAGGACTTCGAAGGCCAGGAAGCGGGGCTGTCGGTGATCCTCAACGACGTCACGGGCGTGACCTGGTGGGGGACCGTACTGGCGGCCGGCGCCATCATCTCGATCTTCAGCGTGACGCTGATCGTCCTGTTCGGCCAGACCCGGATCCTGTTCGCGATGGGCCGCGACGGCATGCTTCCCGAGATCTTCCACCGGGTGAACCCGAGAACCCTCACCCCCGTGCCCAACACCATCATCGTGGCCGTTGCCACGGCCACGCTCGCGGGCCTGCTCCCGATCGACTTCCTCGCGGAGATGACGAGCATCGGGACGCTGGTGGCGTTCATCGTGGTCTCGATCGGCGTGATGGTGCTGCGCCAGACCCGGCCTGAGCTGCCGCGCGGCTTCAAGGTGCCGCTGTACCCGCTCACCCCGATCCTTTCGATCGCGGGCGCGGTGTGGATCATCTCGGATCTGCGCCCCGTCACCATCTACGTGTTCCTGATCTGGAGCTCAGTGATGCTCGTCTTCTACTTCTTCTACGGTCGCACGCACTCGCACCTGGGCCGTCACGAAAATGTCGGGCTGATCCACGACTGAACCGCACAGCGTCGAACTACTCGACGAGAGCGAGCCGCTTCGCATGACGATGATCGTGGGTTACACGCCG
>JBEVHX010000102.1:0-24397 GCA_040510995.1 Candidatus Nanopelagicales bacterium | reverse complement strand
GCCACGGCCGCGGCGCCGACGACGAACTCCAACGCCAGGTCCCAGCCAATGATCCAGGCCAGCAGCTCGCCGAAAGTGGCATACGAGAACGTGTAGGCGCTGCCGGCCACCGGGATCGTCGATGCGAACTCGGCATAGCAGAGGGCGGCCAGGCCACAGGCCACCGCGGCGAGCACGAAGGAGATCGAGATCGCCGGACCGGAGTTGGTCGCGGCGACTCGACCGGTGAGGATGAAGATCCCGGCACCGATGGTGACGCCGACCCCGAAGACCGTCAGGTCGAGTGCCGTGAGGTCCTTGCGGAGGCGATGGTCAGGCTCGTCTGTGTCGGCGAGAGACTGCTCGACAGACTTCGTACGCCACAGGCTCATGGCCGGACCTCCCGCGTCGACACCAAGAAGGGCCCCTTGCGACGAACTTATCGAAGCAAGGGGCCCTTCCGGGTGGGGGTTGGCCGGGTCGGAGCTACTCCGCCGTGCCCGCAGTCTCGACTGGGGGACTCTCCGGAACGGCGGTCTTCGGTTCGCCGGTGAAGGTGAACGCGGCGGTCTCGCCCTCGCCCTCGGCGCCGACCACGACGATCGTCCCGGGGCGCAGCTCGCCGAACAGGATTTTCTCGGACAGGTTGTCCTCGACCTCCCGCTGAATCGTGCGGCGCAACGGCCGAGCGCCAAGAACGGGGTCGTAGCCCTTCTTGGCCATCAGCTCCTTTGCCGCCGGCGTGAGCTCGATGCCCATGTCCTTGTCGCGCAGCCGCTCGTCGAGCTTGGCGATCATCAAGTCGACGATGCGGACGATCTCCTCCTCGGTGAGCTGGTGGAACACGACGATGTCGTCGATGCGGTTGAGGAACTCAGGGCGGAAGTGCTGCTTGAGCTCGTCCGTGACCTTGTTCTTCATCCGGTCGTAGTTGGACTCGACGTCCTGCGCAGCGGCGAACCCGAGGTTGAAGCCCTTGGAGATGTCTCGGGTACCCAGGTTGGTGGTCATGATGATGACGGTGTTCTTGAAGTCGACAACCCGGCCCTGGCTGTCGGTCAGCCGGCCGTCCTCCAGGATCTGCAGCAGCGAGTTGAAGATGTCCGGGTGCGCCTTCTCGACCTCGTCGAAGAGCACGACGGAGAACGGCTTGCGCCGCACCTTCTCGGTGAGCTGACCACCCTCTTCGTAGCCGACGTAGCCAGGCGGTGACCCGAACAGGCGGGACACGGTGTGCTTCTCGGAGAACTCCGACATGTCGAGCTGGATCAGGCTGTCCTCGTCGCCGAACAAGAACTCGGCAAGCGTCTTCGAGAGCTCGGTCTTCCCGACTCCGGACGGGCCGGCGAAGATGAACGAGCCGCCTGGACGCTTCGGGTCCTTGAGGCCGGCGCGGGTACGGCGGATCGCCTGGGACAAAGCCTTGATGGCCTGCTCCTGACCGATGACCCGCTTGTGCAGCTCGTCCTCCATGCGCATCAGGCGGGAGGACTCCTCTTCGGTCAGCTTGAAGACCGGGATGCCGGTCGCGGTGGCGAGGACTTCGGCGATGAGCTCCTCGTCGACCTCGGCGACGATGTCCATGTCGCCGGCCTTCCACTCGCGCTCGCGCTGCGCCTTCTCCTGCAGCAGGGTCTTCTCCTTGTCGCGCAGGCTGGCCGCCTTTTCGAAGTCCTGTGCGTCGATCGCGGACTCCTTCTCACGACGTACGGCGGCGATGCGCTCGTCGAACTCACGCAGGTCCGGCGGCGCGGTCATCCGGCGGATGCGCAACCGAGACCCGGCCTCGTCGATGAGGTCGATCGCCTTGTCCGGCAGGAAGCGGTCGGAGATGTAGCGATCGGCGAGCTGTGCGGCTGCGACCAGTGCGGCGTCGGTGATCGAAACCCGGTGGTGGGCCTCGTAGCGGTCCCGCAGCCCTTTCAGGATCTCGATCGTGTGCGCGAGGTTCGGCTCGGCGACCTGGATCGGCTGGAACCGGCGCTCGAGTGCGGCGTCCTTCTCCAGATGCTTGCGGTACTCGTCGAGCGTGGTGGCGCCGATGGTCTGCAGCTCTCCGCGGGCGAGCATCGGCTTCAGGATCGACGCGGCGTCGATCGCGCCCTCTGCGGCGCCCGCGCCCACGAGCGTGTGCAGCTCGTCGATGAACAGGATGATGTCGCCGCGAGTGCGGATCTCCTTGAGCACCTTCTTCAGCCGCTCCTCGAAGTCGCCGCGGTAGCGACTGCCAGCGACCAATGCGCCGAGGTCGAGGGTGTACAGCTGCTTGTCCTTGAGCGTCTCCGGAACCTCGCCTTTGACGATGGCCTGCGACAGGCCCTCGACGACGGCCGTCTTGCCGACGCCGGGCTCGCCGATCAGGACCGGGTTGTTCTTGGTGCGGCGGGACAGCACCTGCATGACCCGCTCGATCTCCTTCTCGCGCCCGATGACTGGGTCGAGCTTGCCCTCGCGCGCGGCCTGGGTGAGGTTGCGGCCGAACTGGTCGAGGACGAGCGAGGTCGATGGGGCCTCGGCGGCGGGGCCACCGGCGGTCGCCGGCTCCTTGCCCTGGTAGCCCGACAGCAGCTGGATGACCTGCTGGCGCACCCGGTTGAGGTCGGCGCCGAGCTTGACCAGCACCTGGGCCGCCACGCCCTCGCCCTCGCGGATCAGGCCGAGCAGGATGTGCTCGGTGCCGATGTAGTTGTGGCCGAGCTGCAGCGCCTCGCGAAGCGACAGCTCGAGGACCTTCTTGGCCCGCGGGGTGAACGGGATGTGCCCGCTTGGCGCCTGCTGGCCCTGGCCGATGATCTCCTCGACCTGCTGCCGCACCGCCTCGAGGGAGATGCCCAGCGACTCCAGCGCCTTGGCCGCGACTCCCTCACCCTCGTGGATCAGGCCGAGCAGGATGTGCTCGGTCCCGATGTAGTTGTGGTTGAGCATGCGGGCCTCTTCCTGGGCCAGCACAACTACGCGCCTCGCGCGGTCGGTAAATCTCTCGAACATGTTCGAATCGCTCCTCACCCGAGCGGTCTGAGAGGCCCTCCGGGAGGAGGTTCTCCGGTATCGATGCTAGCCCGGTTGGGCGTACCGCTCCCGCCCACCGTTGTGCCTGATTCTCTCGGCCATCCGGTCATGGATGCCGTGCTTGGTCAACCTGCCACGGGGGTCCAACTGTTCCCCAGTTGGTTTCGCACTCGTATGCCGAGAGCGAACGGCTGTTCCGGGATTAGGTTTCGACGCATGGCACTGGATGAGCGACTCGCTCTCATCGTCGGCGCCGGCCCCGGCAACGGGCTGGCGCTCGCCCGCCGGTTCGGCCGCGAGGGTTTTCGGCTCGCCCTGGTCGGCCACCCGGGCGGCGCGCCCTTGGACCTCACCGGGCTCGACGCACGGATGTATGCGGCCGACGCGGGCGAACCGGACAGCCTGCGGCAAAGCATCGCCGACATCCAGCACGACCTCGGCGACCCGGCTGTGGTGATCTACAACCCGTCGTACCCGCTCGATGGCGCGCCCACGGTGGTATCCCCCGAGGAGGTGCTGAAGGGCCTCGGGGTCGGCGCAGTTGGCGCGGTCGTGGCCACCCAGGCCGTGTACCCGGCAATGGCGGCCGCCAGGCAGGGCACGCTGTTGTTCACCGGCAGCGGAGCGGGGGTGAATCCGTGGGTGGGGGGCATTGCCGTCGGCATGCAGAAAGCCGCGCTCCGCAACTATGTTCTTGGACTGGCGGAGGAAGTCAAGGAGCAGGGCATTCACGCCGCCACGGTGACGATCTACGGAATCGTCAAGGCCGGCTCATTCTTCGATCCAGACCGGATTGCGGAACAGTTCTGGCAGGTACATACCCAGCCGCGGGAGGCGTGGCAGAAGGAAATCGACTACCGGGCCTCGTAGGCGGCCATGACCTCGGCCGAAATCCGACCCCGATCACTGATTTTGAACCCGTTCACCCGTGCCCACTCGCGGATGGCAGCGGTGTCCCCACCCCCACGACCAGCCCGCGGACTCCCGCGACGGCCCCGGCCACCGACCTTGCGAGCGTGCGCGATGAACGGTGCCAGTGCGTCGCGGAGGGCTGCCGCATTCCGGGACGAAAGGTCGATCTCGTATTTGGTTCCATCAAATGTGAACCCGAGAGTCTCGTCGGCCGGTCCACCGTCGATGTCGTCGTCGAGAATGATTTCCACGCGCTGCGCCATTGCAAGACACCCCGCATAAAGTATGTGGCGACGTGATCGCCACTACAATAACAGCAGTAGTTTCATCGGAAATGCATTTGTTTGCCTCCGGCGCGGGCGGTTAGAAAGGGCGCATGACAAGTCGGATCTCAGCCCTCGCCCTGGACGCCCATGACCCACCCGCCCTCGCGCAGTTCTGGTGCCAGGCCCTGGACTACGTGGTCACCGAGGTCGACAGCGCTGGTGTGCGAATCGAGTCGCGCAGCCCTGATCTGGGCTTGATCCCCATCGACCTTGCTCAGGTGCCTGACGACAAGGTGGTGAAGAACCGGCTGCACCTGGACCTGCGAGCCGACCACAGCGACCAGGCGGCCGAGGTGGAGCGCCTGGAGTCTCTGGGCGCGACCCGGGTGGACATCGGTCAGGGCCCGGACGTCAGCTGGGTGGTGCTGGCCGATCCCGAGGGCAACGAGTTCTGCGTGCTCAGTCGCTCGGTCCAGGACGTCGAGACCTGATCCCGTCACGGCACCGATGTGCCGCGGCTTCGGCCAAGATCGAGCCGGCGGCACGGCGTGGGGAGTCGACGAGAGGTCAGCCGAGCGCGACGTCGGCGATGTGCTCGGCGATCGCGAGCGCGGATGTCGCCGCCGGCGACGGCGCGTTGCGCACGGTCACGACGGGGCCGACGCGGCCGATCCGGAAGTCGTCGACCAGCGACCCGTCGCGGTCGACAGCCTGTGCCCGAACCCCGGCCGGCGCTGGCACCACGTCGTCGACGGTCAGCGAGGGCACGTACTCCCGGGCCAAGGCGACGAACGCACGCTTGGACACCGATCCACGCAGCTCGCCGACGCCGGCTCGCCAGTGCTGGCGGGCCAACCGACGAAACCCCGGCCAGCGCAGGGTTTCTGCAAGGTCACGAGGACGCAGGTCGCGGCGTCGGTACCCCTCCCTGGCCATTGCCAGCACGGCGTTCGGCCCGACGTCGACCTGCCCGTCGACCCGCGGGGTGAAGTGCACTCCCAGGAACGGGTATGCGGGGTCCGGCACCGGGTAGACGAGCCGCCGGACCAGGGACCGGCGGGCGGGCACCAGGCGGTAGTACTCGCCGCGAAACGGAACGATCGCCGGCTCGGCTTCATCCCCGGCGAGTCGGGCCACCCGGTCACTCTGCAGCCCGGCGCAGATCACGAGTCGGTCGGCAACAAGCCGTTCGCCATCCGGCGTGCCGACGGCGACCTGGTCCCCTCGGCGAGCTATTCGGCTGACCTCGAAGCCCAGCCGCAGTGTCCCGCCGGCTGCCCCGACGTCGTCCGCATACGCGCGGGTCACCGCGACGAAGTCCACGATTGCGGTCGACGGCGACAGCAGCGCCGCTTCGCCGATGACGGCGGGCTCAAGGTCGGTCAGCTCGGCGCGCGACAGCCAGCGCAGGTTTGGAACACCGTTGGCCGCGGCCCGGTCCTGGATGTTGCGCAGCCGGTCGACCTCACCGCCGTTCCGAGCGACGACCACCTTTCCGATCTCGTCGTACGGCAACCCGCGCTCGAGGCAGTAGGCCTTGAGCAGGCCGATGCCGCGGCGGCACAGCCGAGCCTTCAGCGAGCCGGGGGCGTAGTACAGGCCGGCGTGCGCCACGCCGCTGTTGTGCCCGGTCTGGTGCCGGGCGACGTCAGCCTCTTTGTCGACGACGACAACTTCCGATGATGGCCGCTGCTCGGCCAGCCGCCGGGCTACGGCCAGGCCCACAATGCCGGCGCCAACGACGACGATGCGTTCGGGCGGTGGCATACGAACCTCAAAGCACCCGAAGCATGCGCGTGTTGCCCAGCGTGTTCGGCTTGACCCTCTCGAGGTCGAGGAACTCCGCGACCCCTTCGTCGTAGGACTGCAGGAGCTGCTCGTACACGTCGTGCTCGACCGGGGTGCCGTGGAGCTCCTCGAACCCGTGCCGCTCGAAGAAGCCGGTCTCGAACGTCAGGCAGAACACGCGCTTGACCCCGACCTCGGTGGCCACCGCCAGCAACCGGGAGAGCAGGGCATGCCCGATCCCGCGGCGCTGATGGGAGGGCGCGACGGCGATCGTCCGGACTTCGGCGAGGTCCTCCCACAGCACGTGCAGCGCGCCGCAGCCCACCACCGTGTTGCCCTCCGGCCCATCGGTCTCTGCGACCCAGAACTCCTGCACGTCCTCGTACAGCGTGACCGTGGCCTTGCTCAGCAGCCGTCGGTCGCCAGTGAAGCTGTCGACGAGCCCGCGAATCGCGCGTACGTCAGCGGTGCGGGCGCGCCGGACAACGAGCCGCTGCTCGGACATCCGCGCCTACTCGGGCTTCACGAGCGGGAACAGCACGGTCTCGCGGACGCTCTTGCCTGTCAGCAGCATGAGCAGTCTGTCGATTCCCATGCCCTGACCGCCAGCCGGGGGCATCCCGTACTCGAGCGCCCGCAAGAAGTCCTCGTCGACCTCCATCGCCTCCGCGTCGCCACCGGCCGCCTTCAGCGACTGTGCGGTGAGCCGCGCGCGCTGCTCGACCGGGTCGATGAGCTCGCTGTATGCCGTGCCGATCTCGGTGCCGAACGCCACCAGGTCCCACCGCTCGGCCATCCTCGGATCGTCGCGGTGTGCCCGGGTGAGCGGCGACACGTCGGTCGGGAAGTCGGTGTAAAAGGTCGGCAGCGTCGTGGTGTCCTCGAGCAGGTGCTCGTACATCTCCAACACCACCTCCCCGCGAATCCACGACGCGTCGTGTGGGATGCCCGCTTGCTCGCACAGCTTCAGCAGCTCATCGGCCGAGGTGTCCGGACCCACCTGCTCGCCGAGGCATCGCGAGAGGCCTTCGTAGACCGGCACCACTGGCCAGTCGCCGCCGACGTCAAGTTCCTCGACCCGGCCCTCGTCGTCGGTGTGCCGCACGACTGTGCTGCCGTAGACCGCTCGCGAGGCGTCCTGGATGATGCGTTGTGTCCGCACCCGCATCGTGTCGTAGTCGCCGTATGCCTCGTACATCTCGAGCATGGTGAACTCGGGGTTGTGCGAGGTGTCCGCGCCTTCGTTGCGGAAGTTCCGGTTGATCTCGAAGACCTTCTCGACGCCGCCGACGAGCAGCCGCTTGAGATAGAGCTCGGGAGCGATCCGCAGGTACAGCCGCATGTCGTAGGCGTTGATGTGGGTCGTGAACGGTCGGGCGTTGGCACCGCCGTGCAGGACCTGCAGCATCGGCGTCTCGACCTCGACGAAACCCTCAGCCTGCAGCGACTCGCGGACACTGCGCACAACCGTCGAGCGCGTCAGCAGCATCTCGCGCGCCGCGGGTCGCACGATCAGGTCGACGTAGCGCTGGCGGACCCGCGCCTCGGAGTCGGTGAGCCCCTTGTGCTTGTCCGGTAACGGGCGCAACGCCTTGCTCGTGATGGCGAACCGGTCAGCAAGCACCGACAGCTCGCCGCGCCGTGACGTGACTACCTCACCCACGACGCCAACGTGGTCGCCGAGGTCGACCTGGTGTTTCCACGCCTCGAGCACGTCCGGTCCGAGCCGGTCGAGGCTCAGCATCACCTGCAGGTCGCCAGTGCCGTCGCGCACCGTGGCGAAACACAGCTTCCCGCCGTCGCGGCGGAGCACGACCCGGCCGGTGACGCCGACCCGCTCGCCTGTCGCGGTGTCCGGTTCGAGCCCTGCATGTGCGGCCCTGAGTTCGCTGATCGTGGTGGTTCGGGGGAATCCCAGCGGGTACGGGTCGACGCCCTGTGCCCTCAGTCGGTCCACCTTCTCGCGCCGGACCCGCATCTGCTCCGGCAGGTCCTCGCTCATGGCGGCACAGGCTACCGGCGACTCTGCCCGACACCTTTATGGCGATCTTGATCTCTCTTGTGCGGCCGCCGAAAAGGATCCTGAAGGACTCAAGATCGCGAGCGAGGAGCGAGCTCAGTCGAGGGTGTTTCGGTCGAAGACCAGCCGCAGGCCGAGCAGCGTCAGATCCGGCTCATGATGCGTGATGCGGTGCGACTCCTCGACGACCAACGGCGCCAGTCCGCCGGTCGCGCATACGGCTGTCAACTGACCCATCTCCGCGACGATCCGGTCGACCAGCCCGTCGACCTGGCCGGCGAAGCCGTACAGGGCTCCGCTCTGGAGCGCCTCCACCGTGTTCTTCCCGACCACCGAGCGCGGGCGCACCAGCTCAACCTTGCGCAGCTGCGCGGCCCGCGAGGCCAACGCGTCCAACGAGATCTCGATGCCGGGCGCGAGCGCACCACCGAGGAATTCACCCCGCGATGACACAACATCGAGGTTGGTCGAGGTGCCGAAGTCGACCACGACGCACGGCCCGCCGAAGAGATGGTGTGCGGCGAGGGTGTTCACGATCCGGTCCGCGCCAACCTCCTTCGGGTTGTCGGTGAGCACGGGAACCCCGGTCCGCACGCCTGGCTCGACAATCACTGTCGGAACGTCGGCGTAGTACCGGCCGAGCATCGCGCGCAGCTCGCGCAGCGCGGCCGGCACGGTCGAGCACACTGCGACGCCGGTGACGTCCGGCTCGGATGCGAGCAGGCCACGGAAGGTCAGCACCATCTCATCCGCCGTGGTTCGCGCATCGGTCTTGACCCGCCACGAACGAAACAGATCGGACCCGTCGAACAGCCCAATGACAGTGTTCGTGTTGCCGACGTCGATCGCGAGCAGCATCAGACGTCCCGCAGGTCGAGGGCGATATCGAGCACCGGTGCGGAGTGGGTCAGGGCGCCGACCGCGAGGTAGTCGACGCCGGTCGACGCCACCGCCCGTGCGTTGGCCAAGGACAGTCCCCCGCTCGCTTCAAGCCGGGCCCGGCCGGCGGTGAGCGAGACCGCCGCGCGCATCGTGTTGACGTCCATGTTGTCCAGCAGTACGAGGTCCGCACCGGCGTCCAACGCCTCGGACAGCTCGGACAGCTCGTCCACCTCGACCTCGACCGGCAGGCCTGGGAACTGCGCGCGTACCGCGAGAAACGCCTCCGCTACGCCGCCAGCAGCGATCACATGGTTGTCCTTGACCAGCGCGGCATCGGACAACGACATCCGATGGTTCTCGCCGCCGCCGCACCGCACGGCATACTTCTCCAGGGCGCGCAGGCCGGAGGTGGTCTTGCGGGTGTCGCGCACCGCCGCTCGCGTCCCCTTCACCTCGGCCACCCAGCGCGCGGTGAGCGACGCGACACCAGACAGGTGGCACAGCAAGTTGAGGGAGGAACGCTCGGCCGTGAGCAAGTCGCGAGTGCGGCCCCGCACCACCGCGAGTACGTCGTCACGGGTAACGGAGTCACCGTCCCTGGATACCGGGCTGAACTCCGTTGTGCCGTCGGACGCGACCCACATCACAACCTCGGCGACGAGCAACCCGGCCAGCACCCCGTCCGCGCGAGCGACGTAGTCGGCGACCGAGATCTGCTCCTCGGGGACGGTCGCCGCCGACGTGACGTCCACTCCGCCGGCCAGGTCCTCCGCAAGGGTCGCCCTCGCCACCCCTTCGACGTATGCCGGTTCCAACCCGGCGGCGCCCAGCCGTGAGGCCAGTTCAACGGAAAGGGACGTCACGCCAGTGCCTCTCCAGGTATCGCCTCGAAGGCCAGCTGCACCGATCCGTCATGCAGCCGTCCGACCAACCGACCCCGCCATCTGGAGTCGTCGCGGTCGGGGAAGTCCTCCCGCCAGTGCGAGCCCCTGGTCTCCTCGCGCTGCAACGCCGCAGCGGCCAGGAACGACGCCACCGTGTGGAGGTTCGTCGCCTCCCACGACTCTGTCCACGCGTCATCGCTGGTATGCGCGCGCAGCTCCATGAGCCGCGCCATGGTTTCGCGCAGGCTGCGGTCGGTGCGCAGCACACCGGCGCCGTCGGTCATTGTCGCGGCGACAAGCGGACGACCGCTGGCGTCGAGCAGTCCAACATCTTCGTTGGACGACTCGGTATGCGCCTGCAGCACGGGAAGCCCGCGTTCGAGGTCCGCGCCGATGCGTTCTGCGAAGACCAGCCCTTCCAGCAACGAGTTCGAGGCCAGCCGGTTCGCCCCATGCACACCGGTGCAGGCCACCTCCCCGCAGGCATACAGGCCTGGCACATCGGTCCGCCCATGGAGATCAGCGCTCACCCCACCGCTGGCGTAGTGACAAGCGGGCGCGACGGGAATCAGGTCGACAACCGGGTCGATCCCATGCGACGCCAACGAAGCCTGAATCGTCGGGAACCGGCGAGACCACACTTCTGCACCAAGATGGCGCCCGTCCAGCCACACGTGCGCCGAATGGCTCTCGCGCATCTGCCGCATGATGGCCTTGGCGACGACGTCGCGCGGCGCCAGGTCGGCCAAGTCGTGCTGACCAAGCATGAAGCGCTTGCCGTCGTCATCGACGAGGAAGGCGCCCTCGCCGCGGACCGCCTCCGAGATGAGCGGCTGCTGCCCGCGCGCATCGGAACCCAAGTAGAGCACCGTCGGGTGGAACTGCACGAACTCCACGTCTGCCACCGATGCCCCGGCCCGCAACGCCAACGCAACACCGTCGCCGGTCGACACCCGAGGGTTCGTCGTTTGCGAGAAGACCTGGCCCATGCCGCCGGTCGCGAGCACGACGGCACGCGCGCGCACCGCGCCAACACCATCCCGCTGCCCTTGCCCCATCACATGCAGCGTCAGACCGCATACCGCGCCCTCCGCATCGCGCACAAGGTCGATGACCAATGCATTGGCGATGACCTCGATGCCGGGGTCGTGCTCGACGGCTGCGACGAGCGCACGCGAGATCTCGGCACCGGTTGCGTCGCCGCCGGCGTGTGCGATCCGGTCGCGCAGGTGCCCGCCCTCCCGGGTCAGCTGCAAAGCGCCTTCCGGGTCACGGTCGAACATCGCGCCGAGCGCGATGAGCCGGTGCACCGCTGCGGGACCTTCCTCCACCAGCACACGGACCGCGTCCGGGTCACACAGTCCGGCGCCGGCGACCAGCGTGTCCTGAAGGTGCTCCTCGGGGGAGTCCTCGGGCCCGAGCGCGGCCGCGATGCCGCCCTGCGCCCAACGCGTCGAGCCATCGTCGAGCTGCGCCTTGGTCACGAGCAAGACGCTCCCGCTGCTGCGAGCCCGTAGTGCGGTCGTCAGTCCTGCGATGCCGCTGCCGACCACGACCACGTCCGTGGTGGTGGTCCAGCCGGGCGAGGGCGCGAGCAGCCGTTGCGGCAACGGGAGTGGTCGCGTCATGCCTGCGCCCCGATCGTCAGCGTGGCGTTGTCGATGAGCCGGGTGCTTCCGACCCTCGCCGCCAGCAGTAGCAGTGCGTCCCCGGTATACGTCGGCTCAACGTCGATAAACGTCGCCGGGTCGACGAGCGCACGGTAGTCCAGGCGCACGTTCGGCTGCTCGGCCAGCGTCTCGTCGACGGCGCGCAAGACCGAGGGGGCGCCACGCGCGGCGACGGTCGTGCCGGCGATGAGCGCTCGCGAGAGCACCAGGGCCTGCGTCCGCTCGGCTTCGTTGAGGTACGCGTTACGCGACGAAAGCGCGAGGCCGTCGGGCTCTCGGACAGTCGGCACGGCGACGATCTCCACCGGGAAGGAGAGGTCAGCGACCATGCGGCGGACCAGCGCGAGCTGCTGCGCGTCCTTCTGCCCGAACACCGCGACGTCGGGACGGACCAACGTGAGCAGCTTCGTCACCACGGTGAGCACGCCGTCGAAATGTCCTGGCCGAGCGGCGCCCTCGAGCCGCTCCGCAAGTGGCCCGACCGCGTGCACGGTGACCACCTGGCCCCGGCTGCCGCCCGGGTACATCTGGCCGATGCCCGGGGCGAAGATCAGGTCGACGCCCTCGTCCGCCGCCATCGCGACGTCGGCGTCGAAGGTACGCGGGTAACGGTCGAGGTCCTCGCTCGGACCGAACTGCAGCGGGTTGACGAACAGACTCATCACGACGGTGTGCGCCCGACCGCGCGCCACTCGCAACAGCTCGCGGTGACCGGCGTGCAGGGCACCCATGGTGGGCACCAGCGCCAGCCGGCCCCCTCCATTCGAGCGTGGCAGCACCTGCGCCAGCTCGTCGACCCGGTCGACGACCCGAGCAGCGCTATTGGACGGAGGCGTCACGAGCGACGACCATCGGCGCGATCGGCGAGCACGTCCAGCAGGGCCTCCGCGTCGGCCGCCTTGAGCCGCCCCGACGCCATCGCCCGGTCCGCGGTCCGGCGGGCCATTGCCACGTATGCGCGTACGGCGTCCGGTGCATACCGGCCGATGACATCGAGGTGCGCCGCGACGGTGCCGGCGTCTCCGCGCGCGACCGGACCGGTGAGCGCGGCGTCGCCGGAGCGCAACGCGTTGTCCAGGGCGGCACCAAGCAGGGGGCCGAGCATGGCGCCCGGTCGCTCGACACCGGCCACGCGCAGAAGGTCCATGGCATCGCTCGTCAGGGTGACGAGATGGTTTGCCGCGTGGGCGAGCGCCGCATGGTAGAGCACCCGGTGCTGCTCCTCGATCCAGATTGGCTCGGCGCCCATCTCCAGAACGAGAGCCTCAGCGACCGGCCGGAGCACGTCGGGGGCGGTGACCCCAAAGCTCGCGCCGGCCAACCGGGCCAGGTCGACCGAGGTTCCGGTGAAGGTCATCACCGGATGCAGCGCCAGCGGACCGGCGCCAGCCCGGGCAACCGGCTCGAGCACTCCGACGCCGTGCCGACCGGACATGTGGGCGACCAGCTGGCCTGCCCGCAGGGAGCCGGTCGCTGCGAGTCCCTCGACGAGCGGAGGCAGTACGTCGTCGGGAACAGTGAGCAGAACCAGGTCGGCGAGCTGGACAACCTCGTCGGGAGCCATGAGTGGCACTCCGGGCAGGAGCTGTTCGGCCCGTTCGCGCGACGGGGCCGACACGCCAGAGGCCGCGACCACTGGATGGCCCACCGCTGCGAGCGCCGCGCCGAGCACGGCCCCCACTCGGCCAGTCCCGACCACGCCCACCGCCAGTCTTGGACGCGCTGCCGGTGCCTGTGTCGACATGATGCCGTCCCTCGCTCCGGTCCCGATGGGCGGTGGATACCGGTCGTTGTCGGACGAGACTAGCCGCGCGGCTATCTTCGGCCGGGTGACATGGCAGCGGTGGTCGGTGGCGTGGGAGCAGGCGCTGTACGGCCCGGACGGGTTCTACGTTCGCGGCGAGGTGCCGGCTCGACACTTTCGCACGTCGACGCACAGCGGGGACGCCCTCGCCCGGCTTGTTCTCGAGGTACTCACGGACGTCGACGACGGGCTCGGTCACCCGACCTCCCTGGATGTGGTCGATGTCGGCGCTGGCGGCGGTGAGCTCCTCACCCGGTTACTCGAACTCGCTCACGACTCGCTGCGCACCCGACTGGCCCTGACCGGCGTCGACTACGGCCCTCGACCACCCGATCTGCCGTCGTCCGTGCGGTGGTCAGCGGAAGTGCCCCGCGGCGTGCTCGGGCTGCTGATCGGCAACGAGTGGTTGGACAACGTGCCGTGCCACGTGGTCGCCCGAGACGACGCCGGGCTGCTGCGCGAGCTCGAGGTGGAGGTCGCGACTGGGGCCGAACGCCTCGGCCGACCCGCGGTCGTCGGTGACGACACCTGGTGCTCACTGTGGTGGCACCTCGACGCCGGCCAGCGCGCAGAGGTCGGCCGCGACCGCGACCGTGCCTGGGCGCAGGCGTTGACCCGCATCGACTTCGGCTGCGCCGTCGCCATCGACTATGCGCACACCCGGGCCTCGCGACGCGCGACGCTGACCGGGTTCCGCGACGGTCGGCAGGTACCCCCGGTGCCCGACCGGTCCTGCGACATCACCGCGCACGTGGCCCTCGACTCCTGCGCGTCCGCCGGAGAGGACCTCACCGGCCTGCCACCGCTGCTCGTCCTCCAACACGACGTCCTCCGCGCGTATGCGATGAACGGTTCGCTGCCGGCCGTCGATCTGGCAAAAACCGACCCGGCCGCATACGTGGCAGCGCTGCAACGGGCCAACCACGAGGCCGAGCTGCTCGATGCGCATGGCTTGGGCGGCTTTACCTGGTTGGTGCAACCTGTCGGTATGCCGATGCCGCCCCGACTGGCCGCGTTGCGATGAGCGCCCCCGAAGGCTTCGACTACACCGAGCGGGCTGACGGGGTGGAGTTGCTGGTGCGCGTAACGCACCACGGCCGGTTGGCCACGACGTTGCGCGACGGGACGGCCCAGCAGTTCCTCGCCGAGGTCGAGTCCGGCGATCCCCAGGAGGTCATGGCCCGCTGGACAGGGAACTACAAGCGCGGCAACGAACGGACCGCCGCGGACCACCCTCGCAACCGCGAGCGGTAAACCCTTGAAAATGTGGACACTCCCAGGATCGCCTGGGTCAACGGGCAGCGACCGAAACTGACTCGTACCCGCGGAGCACGAACGTCGGCCGCAGAACCGGCTCAGCGGCGAAGTCGAGGCGCGGGAACCGTTGCACCACAGCGGGCAGCGAGGTCTGCAGCTCGACCCGGGCAAGCGGTGCGCCCAGACAGAAGTGGATGCCGGCGCCGAAGCCCAGGTGCGGGTTCGGGTCGCGCGTCACGTCCATCGTCGACGCCGCGTCGAACACGGCCGGGTCGTGGTTGGCGGAGCCAAGCAGCGCCGCGATCTTCTGACCCTTCTCGACGACGATCGACCCGACCGGCGTGTCGGCGGTGGCCGTCCGCTCGAACAGGTGCAGCGGCGTGTCGAAACGCAGGAACTCCTCGACCGCGGTCGCCGCGACACCTTCAGGGTCCTCGCGCAGCACCACCATCTGATCTGGTCGGCGCATCGCGGCCACCATCCCGTTACCGAACCCGTTCACCGACGCCTCGTGGCCGGCGTTCAGCAGCAGCACGCAGGTCGCGATCAGCTCATGCTCTGACAGCCGGTCGCCCTTTTCCTCCACCTGCGTCAGGTGGCTCACCAGATCGTCGTTTGGTCGCCTTCGTCGATACGCCGCCAGGGCTCGCACGTATGCGGCGAAGTCGGCGCAGGCCCGCTGAGCGGCGCGATCCTGCTCGGCCGTACGGTCGTACTCGTACATCTTGACAATGGCCTGCGACCACGAACGCAGCGGCGATCGCTCGGCCTCCGGCACGCCGAGCAGCTCGGCGATCACCATGACCGGCAATGGCTCCGCATAGTCGGCGATCAGGTCGAAGCGCTCGGGGTCGACCTCATCGAGCAGTCCCTCGGCGAGGGCGCGGACCCGCGGGCGGAGCCGTTCGACATGCCCACGACCGAACGCGGCCGCGACCAGGCGACGCAGCCGGGTGTGCTTCGGTGGCTCGCTGTCCAGGATCGAGTCTGCGTGCAGCCAGTTGAACGTGCCCCACTCGGAGTCCGGCTCCCGCCACCGGAAGATGCGGCCGAGGGTCCGTTGTCGCAACACCGCGTCGGCGTCGGCGTGCGAGAACGCGAGCCACATCTGCAGGTCGTCGTGCCACAACGGGCGGCCGGCAGGCCGGAGAGCGTCGAAGACCGGGTACGGGTCGGCCGCGAACGACGGGTCACGTGGCGCGAACGCGGCGACATCCCAGGCGGTCATGACCGCATCCACCGCTCCGGCCGGAACGCGGCCCGCGCCGCGCGCGCTCGCCTCACCTCGGCCTCGAGCTCGCCACGCACCTGCCCCGCGTCGCGGTGCAACGCCACCGGTGAGACCGGGCCGGGCGTGGAGTCCAGGTGGAGGCTAGCCAGCCCCAGCGTCCGCTGCCACGGACCCTGCGTGATGCGCAAGCTCTGCATCCGTGCGTGTGGCACCACATCCAAGGTGTGCGTCAGCCACCCGCCCCGGATGACCATGACTCGCTCGTCATGCCCGGCCGCGAGTCGGCGGCCCTGGAATGGCGCCCGACGCCGGGCCCGCGGCGGCGCACTCACCAGGTTCACCGCTTCGACGTCGACCCCTGGCAGCACACGCTGGAGCACCGCCAACGCGAGCTCGCGCGGTGCCACCGGCAGCAGCATGGTGCCGGCCGCCGAGTCGTCCGACCCGCCCGCATAGCCGGCTACGTTGACCTGCAAGCGGACCCAGCCTTTGCGCTTCCACAGGATTGGCCGACTGATTCGCACCGCTTGGACGCGTCCCGGTGGAACCGTCTGCGATCGGGTGTTGAGCAACCCATAGCGCAGCCGCAGGCCATCCGGTGACTCCGCCAGCGTGAAATCGAAATAGGTCATGAAGTACGTCGCCGAGCCGAAGACCAAGCCGCCGCCGGCCAGGATGAGGCCGATCAGCGGCGCCGGATTGCCCCACACGAGGGTGAACACCACGACGCCGATCCCTACCCCGATCGCGAGGATGGTGCCGATGTCGAGCAGGCCGGACACGGCGAGATCGGGTCCCGGGACCCGGACCAGGATCTGTTCGGGCGCTGGCGTTGCTGCGGTCTCGCCGTCCTCCAGCATCAGGCCGGCCGAGTGCGCGAGCAGCTCGTTGCGCAATACCTGCGCATCGGACTCGGTCAGGTAGGAGAGTCGCACCTTGCCGGACTCGCCGCCGGCCATCTCCGGGCGGAGCTCGGCGAGCCCGATGATCCGGGCCACCAGCGGACGATGGATGTCGACGGCCTGCAGCCGGGACACCTGGACCCGACGCTCGTTGCGGAACAGCACCCCGGTCGCGACCCGCAGGTCGCCGTCCGCGTCAAACCAGAACGATGTCCGGAACCACGCCGCCCATGCGATGCCGGCGCCGACGACGAGGATCACGATGAAGATCAGCGCCCGGATCGCGATCCCCACGTCTCCGAGGAACACCACCAAGGCGAAGAAGGTCGGGATGACGTAGGTGCCAACCGCGGCGAGCGGACTCAAAGGATGCAGCCGGCGAGCGTCGGCCGGCGGGCGCGTCGCGGTCGGCTGACTGTGGTCCGTCACAGCCCGGCGGACCTCGCTTCGCCCAGCGCGGCCAGTCGGTCGCGCAGTCGTTCGGCCTCGGCGACCGGCAGGCCTGGGATGACCGCGTCCGTGGTCGCCGCGGCGGTATGCAGCTGCAGCGTGGCCATGCCGTAGCGGCGGTCCACCGGACCGGCCTTGAGGTCGACCAGCTGCATCCGGCCGTAGGGCACCACGACGAGCTCCTTGAACATGATCCCTTGCGTGACCACGAGGTCGTCGTCGCGCTCCGCATACCCGATGGCCGCGACCTGTCGCCCGATCAGCCACCACTCCCACGCCGAGAACGCGAGCATGCCCACGGCGGCCAGCGCCGCCCAGATCGGCGATGTCCAGACCAGCAGCGCCACGAACGCGGCGATTCCGATGACCGCGTTGATCCCGACGTTGATCACCCGGCGGACAATCGCGAGCCGTGGCGAAACCCTGGTCCAGCCCTGCGCGGGAGGTGCGAACGGCGACGAGACGATCGCTGCGGGTGACGAAGAACCGAGCGACGGATCGGGCGAACGCGGGCCAATCAAGGACACAGCGTCAACCTAACCGTCAAGTGTTCACAACTTCGGGCGCGTCGGTCCGTGAAAGTCACACATCCGAACCATTGGCGCGCTATAACCCGTGCAGACGAGGGCGCACCACGCCTTCCCGTGGCGCACGGAGGCGCACGTGGCCGACACAGTGCAGAACGACGACGAACGACGGCTCGCCGAACTCGGCTACAAACAGGAGCTCAACCGCTCGTGGAGTGGGTTCCATAGCTTCGCCATCTCGTTCTCGATCATCTCGATCCTGGCCGGCTGCTTCACGACCTTCGCAGTGGCGTGGAACAACGGTGGGCCGATCGCCATCTCGATCGGCTGGCCGGTCCTGTCCGGCTTCATCCTGATCATTGGCTTCTGCATGTCGGAGCTGCTGTCTACCTACCCGACCTCCGGCGGCATCTACTGGTGGGCTTCGAAGCTCGGTGGCCCGCGGGCCGGGTTCTACACCGGCTGGCTCAACCTGGTCGGCCTGCTCGGCATTCTGGCGTCGGTGGTTTATGCGGCCGCCTTCTTCCTCAACACGACGATCGGGTTGTTCTCGGCGTCGTACGCGACCGACTTCCTGGGTGGCGACTACCTTCGGCAGCAGTTCTTCTGGTTCATCGTGCTGATGCTCATCGTCACGGTGCTCAACCTGTTCAGGACCGAGATCCTCGGCGTGATCAACAGCATCTCGGTGTGGTGGCACGTCATCGGCGCGTCCGTCGTGGTGCTGATCATGGTGTTCGGGCCGGACAGCCACCAGAGCCTGGACTTCGTGTTCACCGACCGGGTGAACAACTCGGGCTGGGGCGACGGCGCGATCGGCGGCGCGGTGTTCTGGCTGTTCGTCCTGCCGCTCGGCTTTCTCCTGACGCAGTACACGATTACCGGGTACGACGCGTCGGCCCACCTCTCGGAGGAGACGCAGGCTGCGGCGAACGGAGCGGCCAAGGGTTTGTGGCAGTCGATCTTCTACTCCGCGATCGGTGGCTGGATCCTGCTGCTCTCGTTCCTGTTCGCGGCGACGCAGACCGACTTCATCAACTCATTCGACCCGGCGGTGAACCCCTACGGGGGTGGTACCGCGGTCTCGATCTTCGCGTCCTCGCTGTCCCTGGCGTTGTTCAAGACGGTCATGATCATCTCGACGATCGGCCAGGTCTACTGCTCGACTGCCTGCATGACCTCTTGTTCGCGGATGCTGTTCGCCTTCAGCCGGGACGGCGCCGTCCCGGGTGGTCGGCTCTGGACCAAGCTGGATGCCTCCCGGGTCCCGCGCAACGCTGTGCTGGCGTCTGCGATCGTCGCCGTGATCATCACGCTGCCGGCCCTGTACCGGGCACCGAACGGCGTGCCGGTCGCGTTCTACGCGGTCGTCTCGATTGGGGTCATCGGCCTGTACGTCGCGTTCGCCATCCCGATCTGGTTGCGTTGGCGGGCGGGTGACAGCTTCCAGCCGGGGCCATGGACTCTCGGACGGAAGTACAAGTGGATGTGTCTGGTTGCGGTGGGCGAGATCGTGATCACGTCGATCTACTTCCTCCTGCCGACCGTGCCTCAGGGCTGGCCCGGCAATGACGACTTCACCTGGACCGCGGTCAACTACACACCCCTGGTCGTGGGCGGCGTCCTCCTGCTGATCACGATCTGGTGGTTTACATCGGCAAAGAACTGGTTCACCGGCCCGCGGCGCACGATCGATCTGCCTGAGGGCGTGTCCACCGCCGACGAGCTCAAACTCGAGGCGCACGGCCAGACCGCGCATACCGACTCGACGTAACTCCTCGTGAGCGATGGGCCCGGCTCCGACACCCGGAGCCGGGCCCGTCGGCGTGCGGAGGCATCCGAGACCGGCATGATGCGAGGTGTGACAACGAGCCCGGGCACTGGTGGCCTGCGCGAGATCTCGGTCGCGACCGGCGAGCTCGCGACCGCCGACATGGTGCTGAACATCGGCCCGCAGCACCCGGCGACACACGGGGTTCTTCGTCTCCTGCTGACGCTGGACGGCGAGCGCATCGTGCGGGCCGAGCCGGTCATCGGCTACATGCACCGCGGGGCCGAGAAGCTGTTCGAGGTCCGCGATTACCGGCAGATCATCGTGCTGGCAAACCGGCACGACTGGCTGTCCGCCTTCGCCAACGAGCTCGGGGTCGTGCTCGCAGCCGAGCGCATGCTCGGCATGGAGGTTCCCGTCCGCGCGGTCTGGGCGCGCACGATGCTGGCCGAGCTCAACCGCGTCCTCAACCACCTGATGTTCCTCGGCTCGTACCCGCTCGAGGTGGGTGCCATCACGCCGATCTTCTATGCGTTCCGCGAGCGCGAGACGTTGCAGGCGATCATGGAGGAGATCTCCGGCGGCCGAATGCACTACATGTTCAACCGGGTCGGCGGGCTGAAGGAGGAGTTGCCGGCCGGTTGGCTCGGCCGGGCGAGGGACGCCGTCGCAGCCGTCCGTCGGCGACTGCCGGAGATCGAGGGCCTGGTGCTCGGGTCGGAGATCTTCCAGGCCCGGACGCGCGACGTCGGCGTGGTGACCGAGGAGCAGATCCTGCAGTACGGCGTCTCCGGTCCGATCGCCCGCGCCTCTGGCGTCGACTTCGACCTGCGACGGGACGAGCCCTACCTCGCGTATGCCGAGCTGGGCAGAGCGGTGTATGTCGTGACCCGGAGCGAAGGGGACTGCCTGGCGCGGTTCGAGGTGCTCGTCGACCAGGTCAAGGTCTCCCTCGACCTCGTGGACGCCTGCATCGACAGGCTCCGGCTGCTCCCCGCGGGTCCGATCAACGTGAAGCTGCCGAAAGTACTGAAGGTGCCGGAGGGTCAGGCATACGCGTGGACGGAGAACCCGCTCGGAATCAACGGCTACTTCCTGGTGTCGCACGGCGAGAAGACACCCTGGCGGCTGAAGCTCCGGTCAGCATCGTTCAACAACGTCCAGGTGCTGTCCGAGGTGTTGCGCGGTCAGCTGCTCGCCGACATGGTTGCGATCCTGGGGTCGATGTTCTTTGTCGTGGGCGACATCGACAAGTGAGCTCGGCCGACAACCGGGTCAGGACAACCTGGATTCGAGCACGTCGAAATCGCGTTCGGCGTAGAGCCGGTGCTCCCACTCTTCGCTGAGAATCGTCTGAAGGCAGGCGTGGACACCGAAGCTCTCCGGCTCGGGGTAGCCGGGTTCCATGACCGGATCAGTCATGCTGGCCAGCTTCTCGTCGGTGAGATCGGTGATCACCTGGCGCACCGTGGCCATGCGGTCTGCGCGCAAAGCCAAAACCTCCTGGAGCGACGGCTGCGCGACACGGTCACGCGGGACGCTGGGCTCGTCGGGCATCTCGTCGTGGGGCAGGTCCAACGGGTCCCAGGGCGACGGCTTCCCCAGGATTGCGCGCTTCACCCACGCGTCCGTGGCGAAGACCAGGTGACGCAGCGTCTCGATGAAAGACCACTCACCCTCGACCCGCTCGTGAAGCAGCTCCGGAGCCAACCCGCGAGCCCGATCGACGGTCTGCTGCCACAGTGCCTCGACGACGTCCAATGCTTCTCGAAACCCAGCGGCATCGATCGGCCGCATCTTTACTCGATCCGGGTAGCGACGGTTGAGCTCGGCCTCCACCAGCGGCGCGACGTCGACGCCATTGACCAGCAGGTTCTCGATCTCGCCGCTGATGTCCACGTTCACCAAGGCGGCACCACGGAAAATCGCCCCGGTCAGATCGACCAGCCGGAAGCGCGCGTTGCTGAGGTCAACGTCGCGGAACTGGGCATCGGTGAGGTACACATCCTCGAACCTGGACCCGGCCAGATTCTGTCTCGTGAAGTCCGTCACCCGACCAGCCTTCCAGGCATTGACCCGTCGTGGCGGAGCGCCAGTCCCTGGCCGTTCCCGTGGGCGAAGGGTCGCGGCTACAACCTTCTCCGTTTCGTGCTCCGATGTGTGCAGCCGGAGCATCCGACCGGATCAGACGGAGCATCGTCCGTTCACCCCCGCATGGGCGACGCTGCTGATCAAGCGCCCGGCTTGACCGCCGCGAGCGCCCTCGGGCGGGCAACTGAAGTTGGCGTCACCATTGCCACGATGGCTGCCTCCGTCACGGCATTCATCTCGCGACGCAGGCGGGCGACCTCGGCGGTCAGCAGGTCGAGCTCGTCGTGTACACGGCGCAGCTCCGCCTCAGCGGCCGCTGCGGCCGTTGCATACCTCGTTGAGGCATATCGGCTCTCGACCGCCCGCTTGGTCAGGAGCTGCTGGTAGCGCGCTTCGGCTCGCGCGAGCAGCACCAGCAGGACCACCGACAAGATTCCCGCGACGGCTGCGACGAGGCGCAAGGACCCGACCGAATCGATGAACGCGACCAGGCCAGCCCAGGCGGGTACGAGCACGGCAGCGACAACGACCGGCGCGTTCGCAGACGGCGCACGTGGTTTGGCGTGACGACCCATGCCGCACACGGTAGGGGCCGGAAACCCCCGGTTCGACGCACGACACGGCCCCAGCGCGGCACGCCGCTCATGCGAACGTGGCCGTTGGCTGGCTTGGGACGACGTCCCGCCCCAGCCAGCGTCCGCCTCGCAGCCCTTCAGCCGATCAGATCGTTGTCCTCGAGGAACTGGCGCGCGACGTCCTCCGCGGTCATCCGCTCTGCGTCGACCTTGCGGTTGAGCTCAGTCAGGTCTTCAGTCGTGAGTGCCGCGGACAGGGAATTCAGGGCATCGGCGAAGTCTCCGTCATCGCCATACTCGGACCCGACGATCGGGATCAGATTGTCGGCCAGTTGCAGGCTCTTGTCGTCGTCGAGGATCACCAGCTCGAAGTCGTCGAGCGTGGCGTCGGTCGTGCCGGTCAGACCCAGCTGAGCGGTGCCCTCCTTGACCGCGTCCTTGGTCTGCACCGAACCGAATCCTGTCGGCAGCACCTCAGTGATCTGGATGCCATACTCCTCCAACGCCAGCTGGCAGAACTGCCGCGTGGGGCACTCCTCGGTCGCGGCCAGGACCACCGGTTGTCCCAGGGCAGCCAGGTCGCTCAGTGTTTCAAGGTCGTTCTCCTCCGCGAATGCGGTGGTGACGACGAAGGCGTTCTGGTCTGCCGCCTCCGAGGCCTCCAAAACCGTCAGACCAAGTGGCTCGGCGAGGCTCCGCAGCGCTTCGACGGTCGCGTCAACGTCGGGGTCCGCGACCTGCTCGGCATCCGCGCCGTTGACCTTCGCATTGAGGAACTCCGTCATGGTCGCCGCGTAGTCGGGCACAACGTCGATGGCGCCGTCCTCCAACGCCGGCTCGTACAACTCGCGGTTCTCGACGACTTGGACCTCGGTCGTGTAGCCCGCATCCTCAAGCAGCAGCGCATACATCTGCGCCATCAGCTCGATCTCGGTGAACCCCGCCGAGCCGATGACGACGTTGCCCTTGTCGCCGCCGTTGCTGTCACTGCCTGCGTCGCCGTCGTCATCGTCCCCGCCGCAGGCCGTCAGGACGAGAGTCGCCGCCAGGATCGTCGCGATCCCGGCCATGGAGCGTCGGACGCGCATCGCACACCGCCTTCTGTGTCCCGTGGCGCGAAGCCACGCGTGTCGGGCGGGCGCGTTGTTACACCCGCAGGTCCATACAACTACGGGGCACCGACAGTCGCGACCAACCGGGGGTCACGGTCCGGTGACGGTCCTATCGGTTGACGCCGACGGTCGCCGTCGGGAGAACAAGCTCATGCTCCACAGCCGGAGTCACGGCGCCCTGACTCCGTCGCGCGGCCAACTTCACGAACAACGCGAACAGGAGTTCGACCGCCACCGCGAGCAGCGCCACGAGCAGCGCTCCCGAGACCAGCTGCGGCAGGTCCTGCCGGGCGAAACCGGCGGTGATGATCCGGCCCAGGCCGCCGCCGGCGACCAGCGCCGCGATCGTCGCGGTCCCGACGACCTGGATGGCCGACAGCCGGACCCCGGTCAGGAGCAAAGGCGAGGCTAGCGGCGCCTCGACGCGCATCAGCAGCTGCGAGCCCGACATGCCCATCCCGCGTGCCGCTTCGACGATCTCCTGGTCGACCTCCATCACGCCGGTATGCGTGTTGGTCAGGATCGGCGGGACCCCAAACAGCACCAGGGCCACCAACGTCGACGGCGTACCCAGTCCCAACGGTCCGATGGCGAGCAGCACCAGCAGCGCATACACGGGGATCGCCCGACCCATGTTGGCGATGTTGATGACGACCGTGCGTCCCCGCCGGATGTGCCCCAGCCACAGACCAAGCGGGATCGCGATCAGGCAGGCGATGCCCAATGAGGCCGCCACGAGCCCGATGTGCTCAAGGAGTCGTGCGGCAATGCCGTCGTCACCGGTCCAGTTGTCGCCGTCGGTGAGCCACTGGAAGACCTGGACGACCAGCGAGTCGTTCATCAGCGCGTCCTCACGTCGACCTGGCTCGTCGAGACCACGGTGTGAGCAGCCGCTGAGCACCAAGCACCACGAGGTCGAGCACGACCGCGATGACCACGCACAGCACCGTTGCCGTCAGCACCTGCGCCTTGAAGAAACTCTCCAGGCCGTCGTCGATCAGGTTGCCGAGGCCCCCGTACCCGACGACAAAGCCAATTGTCGTCAGCGCGACCGTGGACACCGTGGCCACCCGAAGCCCGGCGAAGAACGTGGGCATCGCCAACGGAAGCTCGATGCGCCAGAGCAGGCGCGACGAGCCATATCCCATGCCACGTGCCGCCTCGAGAACGTCGCCCGAGACCCCCTCGAGACCATCCACGAACGCCCGGACAAGGATCGTCAGCGTGTAGAGCACCAGGCCGATGATGACGGTCGTGCGCGAGATGC
>JBEVHX010000101.1:0-9253 GCA_040510995.1 Candidatus Nanopelagicales bacterium | reverse complement strand
GGCTTCCTGGTCCTTGCTATAAGTCCCTGACGCAGTCCCGCGGGCCAGCCTCGGCTGGTGCCCGACGGTGTCGGGCGGGTGACGATCGCACGCCGGGCACAAATGTGGGTGCGCACCGCACCGCTGCCGACGTATCTTGTGGGTACACGGGAGAGGAGGTGGTCCGCTTTCATGATTGAACATCGGACTCGTGAGGTGGCTGTCCGCTAGCCGCTGTCCGGACCTGACTACCTGAACCTGTTCAGGGCCGCCCGTCCTGGTGCAGCACCAGCGCGAGCGACATCCAGGCAGTCACCCGGCCCCCGAGCGTCGGCCCCAGTCCAGCCGACCCGCTCCCCGACTTGTCCGAGTCGGGCCGCGGCCCGCTCGGGGGCTGTCACTGTCCACGGCGCGATCCCATGGGTTGAAGATCGCCGGTTGAGGTTGAGCCAGTCTTCAGCAGGATGCGGCGCTCACGACGCCAACGTTTTCAGGAAGTAGAGGTACCGCGGGCGGGTCTCCAGAGGCAGGGCCGCGTCCGCCTCCTCCCAGTGCCGGAAGCCGTGTGACAGGTACAGCGCCACGGCGTCTCGGTCGCCCTCGTAGACCGCGATCTCCATGTATGCCGCCCCGCGCTCGAGCGCATACCGCTCGGCGTACAGCAGGAGCGCCGACCCCACACCGCGACGGCGGGACGACGGTTGCACGAACAGGTCCTCGAGGTAGGCGTCGAGGCGGTCGCTCCACACCGATAGCCGGAAGCGCAGCTGCACCAAACCGCAGGGAGTGTCGGCGTCGTCGAGCGAGCCGAGCAGGAACACCGCCTGGTCGGTCGCGATCAGGGCGACAGCACGACGCCCGAGGTCGACCGGCCCGACCGTCGGGTCGTCGAACTCGGTTGCGAACTCGTCGAGCAACCGACCGAGATTGCCAGCATCGTCGACGGTGGCGGCGCGGACCACGATGCCGGAGGCCTCATCCACGTCTGGTCCAGATCACGCCCGCGAGGCACAACGCGCCGCCGACGACGGCCACGCCGGGCGGCACCTCGTCGAGCAACGCCCAGCCGAGGACGATCGCGATCGGCGGGACGAGGTAGGTCAGCGCGCCCATCCGGCCCGCGGAGGTGCGCGCCAGCGCATACGCCCAGGTGGTGAACGCCACCGCGGTCGGGAAGACGCCGAGGTAGACCGCCCACGCAACCGACTCGACCGGCGCGTCACGCAGCTCGTCGGCCAGCTGAAGCACGAACGGCAGGCACACCACCGCCCCGACCGCGCACGCCAGGAACGTCACTTGCAAGGCGGAGATCTCGCGCAACAGCGGCTTCTGCAGGATGACCCCGCTCGCGTATGCGGCCGCGGCGACCACGCAGAGCAGCGCGCCGACGCCGAGCGTGGTCGACTCCGCGGACAACGACAGCCCGATCACGACGCAGCCGAGAAACGCGATCGCGCCCCCGATGACCAGGTTGCGTGGAAAGCCCTCCCGCAGGACGACGCCCGCGAGCGCCGCGATGAAGATCGGCCCGAGATTGACGAGCATCGCGGCTGTGCCCGCGTCAACGCGCTGCTCGGCAGCGTTGAGCGCCAGGTTGTACACGCCGAGCCAGAGCACCCCGCAGGCCACGACGCCCGGAAGGAGCCGCCGCGGCGGCAGCGGGTCGCGCCGCCAGGCCACGAGCGCGGCGAGCACCGCGCAAGCCACGATCAGTCGAAGCAGCGCGAGCGGTCCCGGCGACAGTGCCGTCCCCGCGTCTCTGATGCCGACGAACGCCGACGCCCAGAGCACGACGGTCACCAGTCCCGCGGCCAATGCAAGCCGCCCCTGCTGCCGGTGGACAGGGGCTGCGCTCTGCCGGTCGCTTGCGCGCTCGACGGCGGTCACGCATCGACGGTAGGTCGAGATCCAGCCGACGAGCGAATGGTTTGACTGCCGCGTCCGAACCCCGCGACTCCGGGGACCTACCCCCGGCCACTAACCTGACCTCCGTGAGTCGCTCGGGCATCGCGTGGGATGCGTATGCGCACGCGGTGACCCGCCTGCAGGCCGACTTCGCGCTCATTCCAAGGGGCGCCCCGGTCCGGCTGGCGAAGCGCACGAGCAACCTGTTCCGGCTGCGGGAACCGAGCCACGCCCCGGGGCTCGACGTGACCCCGTTCGACGGGGTGATCGAGGTCGACCCGGTCGGCCGTACCGCGGAAGTCATGGGCATGACCACCTACGAGCGCCTGGTCGATGCGACCTTGGCGCATGGACTGATGCCGTTGGTCGTGCCGCAGCTGAAGACCATCACGCTCGGGGGCGCGGTCACCGGGATGGGCATCGAGTCGACGAGCTTTCGCTTCGGCTGCCCGCACGAGTCGGTGCTCGAGCTCGACATCCTCACCGGCGACGGCAGGATCGTGACCGCCACGCCGACCAACGAGCACCGCGACTTGTTCTTCGGTTTCTGCAACTCCTACGGGACCCTCGGTTACGCCCTGCGGTTGCGCATCGAGCTTGAACCGGTCGCTCCGTTCGTCGAGCTGCGTCACGAGCGGTTCTCGGACCCGGTCGCATACGCGCGACGGCTCGACGAGCTGGCCAACACGCGCAGCGGCGGCATCGACTTCCTGGACGGCACGGTCTTCTCGCGCGACGAGATGTATGCGACCTCCGGCATGTTCCTTGATCAGGCGCCGTACACCAGCGACTACACGGGCCACGACATCTACTACAGGTCGATCCAACGCCGCCGGCGAGACTTCCTCACCGTGCGCGACTACCTCTGGCGCTGGGATACGGACTGGTTCTGGTGCTCGCGGGCGCTGATGGTGCAGAAGCCACTGGTGCGGGCCATGGTTCCGAAGCGATACCTGCGCTCCGACGTCTACTGGAAGCTGGCCGGCTTCGAGCGCCGCCACGGCTGGGTGGCTCGCCTCGACCGCGCCAAGGGTAAGGCGCCGACCGAGGCGGTGATCCAGGACGTCGAGGTCCGGGTCGACCGGCTGGCCGAGTTCCTCGACTTTTTCCACCGCGAGATCGGCATTGCGCCCGTGTGGGTATGTCCAATGCGGCAGCGCGATCCCGACGTGGTGTGGCAGCTGTATGCCATGGACCCGTCAACGGTGTACGTCAACGTCGGGTTCTGGTCGGTGGTGCCGCAACGGCCGGGCCAGGAGGACGGTTTCAACAACCGGCTGATCGAGGCGAAGGTCACCGAGATGGGCGGGCGGAAGTCGTTGTACTCCGATGCGTTCTACGACGAGGACGAGTTCTGGCAGCTGTACAACGGGCCGGTGTACGACGTGCTCAAGAAGACGTACGACCCCGAGGGCAGGTTGCTGAACCTGTACGACAAAGTTGTGCGTCGACGGTGACGGCAGGATGCGGGTGGCTGGAGGAGCCATGTCCCTAGCAGAGGTTTTCGAGCACGCTCTCGGCGGCACCAACGACGTGGCGTTCAAGGCATACGACGGCTCGTACGCCGGGCCGGCGGACGCCGAGGTGCTGCTCGAGGTCCGCTCGCCCCTTGCGTTGCGCTTTGTCGTCACGTCGCCGGGAGACCTCGGGCTGGCCCGCGCCTACGTGACCGGACACCTCGAGGTGCATGGCGACCTGTTCCGCGCCCTGCAGACGCTCACCCAGGCCCGCATCGGCGACCTCGACTGGGCGCAGCGCCTGGAGGTCCTCAAGGCAGCCGGTGGCATCGCCGCCCTACGCCGGCCGCCGCTACCGTCGGTCGAGCATCGACGTTCGCTGCACCGCCGACACTCCAAGTCCCGGGACGCGAAGGTGATCTCGCATCACTACGACGTGAGCAACCGGTTCTACGAGTGGGTGCTGGGGCCGACGATGGCCTACACCTGCGCGACGTACCCGACCGCCGACGCCACACTCGAGGAGGCGCAGGCCGCCAAGTTCGACCTGGTCGCACGCAAGCTGGCACTGCAGCCCGGCATGCGACTGCTCGACGTCGGCTGCGGCTGGGGCGGCATGGTGCTGCACTCCGCCCGCGAGTATGGGGTGCGCGTTCTGGGGGTCACGCTGTCCCGCAACCAGGCGGACTGGGCCAAGCGCGAGATCGACGGGGCCGGCCTCTCGGACCGCGCCGAGGTCCGCCATCTGGACTACCGGGACGTTCTCGAAACCGACTTCGATGCGGTCTCGTACATCGGCTTGACCGAGCACATCGGGCTTGCCAACCTGCCGTCCTACTTCACCTTCCTCGCCTCCAAGCTGCGCGACGGCGGGCGGATCCTCAACCACTGCATCACCCGCTCGACCACCAAGGAACCGGCCCGCGCCGGCGGGTTCATCAACAACTACGTGTTCCCGGACGGCGAGCTCGAGGGCGTCGGCACGATCGTGTCCGCGATGCAGGACAACGGTCTCGAGGTGCGGCACGAGGAGAACCTGCGCGAGCACTACGCGATGACACTGCGCGACTGGGGCGCCAACATCGAGCGGCACTGGGACGAGGCGGTCGCGGAGGTCGGTCTGCAGCGGGCCCGGGTGTGGCGGCTCTATATGGCGGCCTCGCGGCTCGGCTTCACGACCCGGCGGATCGAGCTGCACCAGGTGCTGGGCGTGAAGACGTCGCCCACCGGCGTCTCCGGCTGGCCGTTGCGCCCAGACTGGTGACCACCCGTTCCCTGAGTCTGCGCCGTCACGTCGACGCGAGCCCAGAACAGGTTTACGACGCGGTCAGCGACCTGCGGCGGATGGCCGGCTGGAGCGAGGAGTACTTCGGGTCGTGGCGGTTCTTCCGCACGGCGCCGCGGGTCGGCGCGCGCTTCGTGGGCTGGAACCGAAACGGATGGCACGTGTGGTTCACGATCTGCACCGTCGTCGAGGCGACGAGGCCGAGCAGCTTCGTGTTCGAGTCGGGCCTGCTCGGAATGCCGATCGCACGGTGGTCATACCAGATCGCGCCTGACCGGGGCGGATGCTCGGTCGAGGAATCATGGCGGGACCTGCGTGCCGACGACCGGTCTGGGGCGGTGGCGCGGTGGCTCGGCGCGGTGTTCGCCGGCACCCCGACGGAGGTCCGGGTGCGGCGCAATCAGGCTGGTATCGAGCAGACCCTCGCCCGCTTGGCTGAGGAGCTTTCGGCGCAGGTCAGCTGATCCTGCGTCGCATCACGACGCGTCGACCACGGGGTGGTCGGCGGTGTACGCGGAACCCGGCCCGGCGAAACAGCCTCGTCGTTCCCGTGTATGCGTCGGCCGGCGGCAGCCGCCCGTCGACCTGCACCGGGTAGCCCTCGACCACGGCAGCGCCCCGCGCATCCGCATACTCGACAGCAGCGGCGAGCAGGGCGGTCGCGACTCCCTTGCCGCGCCATGCGCGCGGAACCCAGAAGCAGGGCACGAGCCAGACGCCGGGCTCGTCCGGGTCGGTCGGCTTCAGCGTGGGCGAGCGTCCGAGCACCGGGTATGCCCGCCGCGGGCCGACGGTGACCCAACCGACCGGCCGGTCGGCCTCGTACGCCAGCAGACCAGGCACCGACCCTTCACTGGTGAGCCGGCGCATCACGGTCCGGTTGCCGGCAGCACCGTCCCGACAACCTTCCTCGAAGTCCCGGCGCGGGATCCGCCAGAAGGTGCACCAGCACCCGGAGTAGGCACCACTTGGTCCGAAGAACGCCCGCAGGTCGTCCCAGCGGTCGGCCGTCACCGGCTGGACGTCGTAGGCCACGAGGCCCATCTTGGTCGGCAGGTCTGACCGCAGGTAGCCTGTCGCCCGCGGTCGAGAGGCCGCGTGGAGGCGTCGCCTAGTCCGGTCTATGGCGCCGCACTGCTAATGCGGTTAGGGGCTTCAACCCCTTCGAGGGTTCAAATCCCTCCGCCTCCGCCGATCTGCTTCGGGTTGTCAGGCGCTTTGCGTCACGGGTGACGCGATCCGTCTGACTGGTCTGCGTGAGAGTGCTCGGCAGGCTCAGCTGGCTGAAAGTCCACGTCGATCTGCTGCTCCTCGACCCGTTGCTCGGCGTGCACGGCCAGGGTCAGGACTTCCTGGTCTGCGGCGGTGGTTGGCGACCGGAACAACGAGCGCGGCCACAGCCGCCTTTCGCGGACGACGCTCAGCTCGAGGGCATACAAGGTCATCTGCGCCGCGATGAACAGATAGGTGAGCAGACCGATCACGATCGCGAAGAACCCGTAGGTGTTCCCCGCCCTCTCGACCTGCCCGGTCACCAGCCATGTCCCGAAGAACTGCAGCACGGTCCAGCCTGCCGCCGCGACGATCGCGCCAGGCAGTAGGGCGCGGGTGGCGATCGAGGATGCTGTCGCGATCCGGAAGCTGAGCACGAAGACGCCGACGTTGAGCAGGCCGGACAGCGCCAACCCGGCGATGCGGCTGGCCGGACCCAGGTCGACCAGGCCGGTCATGAAGCCGGCCAGCACGGAGGTCGCGACCAGGCCGCCGGCTCCGACGATGAGCAGGGCGAGGCTCCGAAGAACTTCCTTGATGCCGCTTGGTCGATCGGCCTTGGGAACATCCCAGACCTCGTTCGCCGCGTACTGCATCGCCGAAGCCATCCCGCGAGCACCGACGAAGGCGAGCCCGAGGCCGATCACCAGGCCGAGGCCGGCGCCACTCAACGCGCCGATGTCGCCGCTGAGCTCGTCACCGATCACGGGCAGCTGCCCGAGCGCCGAATCGAGCACCCGCTGCTGCAGCTCCTCGTTGTCCTCCAGGGCGATGCCCAGCACTGTCACCATCACCAGCAGCAGCGGGAAGATGCCGAAGAAGGAGTAGTACGCCACGAGTGCGGCCAGCTTGCCCGCGTCGTCGTCGCCGAACTTCTTCCACACCGCGATCGGAAAGGCCAGCCAGCTGTGCCGTTGGGTCCACGCGTCGATTCGATCCAGCCGATCCCGCATGACTGGCTTGTCTCCCGTCGCCGTCAGCTGGTGCGCGCTCGCGCGCTCTCGCGTCGGTTAGCCTTCTTGATCGCCTGGACAAGGTCGGCCTTGGTCATCCGCGACCTCCCATGAATGTCCAGCCGTCTGGCCACGTGCAGCAGATGTTCCTTGCTCGCATTGGCGTCCACACCCTCGGCGGTCGGTAGTGAGTTTCGCCCGCCACGCGCGGCCCGCGCATCCGACGGACCCTTCTTGCTCTTCTTCTCCCAGTGATCGCCGACCCTCTCGAAGGAGTGCTTGAGCGCGCTGTATGCGGTCCGGTGCGCGCGCTCACCCTCGCCGTAGGACTTCGCCGCGGCGTCGTGCGCCTTCGCGAACGTCTTCTGTGCCTTCTTCGGCGACTTCCTCAACGTGTCGGGGAGCTCGCTCTTCTTGACCTTGCCGTTCTTGGTCATCTTGGGCACGTCGACTCCTGGGTCCTCGTCGGTGTTGCCTGGTCGTCACCCCGCATACCCAGCAGCGGCGGAGGTCACTCCTGATCCCGTCTCGAGCTCGCACGCGGTCGCCACCAGCCGGGTGCCCCCGAGCCCCAGTGGGTGACCCCGACGCCCGGGCTGCGCCCTGGATCGGGGAGCATCAGTGCCCGCGTATAGTTCACTGATCTCCCCCTCTGATCGGGGCAGGCGTGTGAAGCAGGACGATTCCGGCCACCGCGAAGCGGCATACGCCTGGGGTCTGGGGACCGGAACCCGGCTGACGACCACTTTGATCGCCATCTGCTTTGTGGGCCTCATCGCTCGCATCATCTGGCCCGAGCCGCTGTCCACCGGCTGGACCGGCTACCTGTTCGGCATGCTGTACGTGGCCGCGGCGTTCGAGGCCATCATGGAGTTCGCGAGTGGCTTCACTTGGCAGGACGGCGCGCGTTATGCGCGCGGAAGTCTTCTGGCCGGTGCAGCGCTGATGTATGCGGTCCTCTGAACGTCGGGACCACCTACCTCGCCGATCTGGGCGACATGGGGTAGCCATGTCTCGTGAGCCTGGAGCGACGGACGTCGCGACTTGATGCCACGACCCGGCTGCTCTTCGCGGACCTGCACAACCACTCGCTGATGTCAGATGGCCTTGGCGACCCCACCACCGCCTTCCAGCGGATGCGCACCGCCGGGCTGGACGTCGCCGCCCTGACCGACCACGCGTCGATCCCGCACCACACGCTCGACGAACTCGACCCCGCGCACTACCCGCACCCGGAGGCGCTCGCCATCGCGCGAACCGCACCGGCCAGTCTCGATCTCGACGAGTGGCGCACGACCGCCGAGCTGGCGGACGCCGCAGACGAGCCGGGTCGGTTCACCGCGATCCGGGGCTTCGAGTGGACCGAACCCTGGCTTGGTCACGCCAACGTCTGGTTCAGCGGCGACTACCTCGGCGTGACGACGCCTGGACGGTTGCACGGACTGCGGGAATGGCTACTCGACCGCGAGCCGGACGCGCTGTTCGGCTACAACCATCCAGGCCGGGAGCGCGGCCGCTTCCACGATTTCGAGCGAATCGATCAGTTGTTGCCGCGGATGGTTGGCCTCGAGGCTTTCAATCGCAGCGAGGACATGGTCGTCAGCCGGTACGAGGACGATCGCGGTAACCCGGTCGTGGCGTGCCTCGATGCCGGCTGGCGACCTGGACTGACCGGAGTGAGCGACGAGCACGGCGTCGACTACGGGCTGACCGGCAAGGGCCGCACCGGACTGTGGGCGACCGAGCACTCGCGGGCCGGAGTGCGTGCCGCGCTGCTGTCGCGGCGTACGTATGCGACCCGCGAACCGGGGCTGCTCATGGACGCGACCCTGAACGGCGTACCGATGGGCGGCAAGGTGGACCGGCTCAGCGGTCGGATCACCGTGGACCTCGACGTGGCTGACGACCGCAGCGGTCGCGAAATCGAGCTGCAGGTGCTCGGCCCCGGCCCGATGAGCTCGCTCCGGCTCGTCAGGACCCGGTCCGCGGTGATCGGAGGGCTCGCCACCATCGACGTGGCGGACCCCGTGGCCGGCTGGATGTTGGTGCGGGTGGCCGACCCGTCTCGGCCGGCCGGCCCCGCATACCTGGGGCACACCGCAGTGAACGGGCGTGCGCTCGCCTACGGCAGCCCCTGGTTTCTCAGCGAGCGCTGAGGGTCAGCTCCGACGTCGAGCGGCCGCCAGCGCCACCGCACCCGTCACGATCAGGGCGCCGGCCACGGCCAGGGGCCCGGTCATATCGGAACCGGTCGCGACCAGCGACGAGCCTGCCGGTGCTGTTGCCGATGCGGTCGCGCTCGGGGAGGCCGATGCGGACGGTGATGGCGTTGGCGACGGTGTTGGTTGGGCGACCGTGACATCCGTGCTCGCGATCACGATGTCCTGAGCCAGCACCTGAAT
>JBEVHX010000100.1:0-22388 GCA_040510995.1 Candidatus Nanopelagicales bacterium | reverse complement strand
GAGGCGACGGTGCGCTTCCAGATGAGTTCGTACAGCGCGAGCTCGTCACGCGTCATCTCACCGGCCAGCTCGCCCGGGGTGCGGAATCGGTCGCCGGACGGTCGGATCGCCTCGTGCGCCTCCTGCGCGTTCTTGACCTTGCGGTTGTACCGCCGCGGCGTCTCGGCCACGGTGTCCACGCCGTAGATCTCGCGGGCGGCCGTCCGCGCCGCCTCGATCGCGCTTTCCGACAGCGTCGTCGAGTCGGTGCGCATATAGGTGATGAAGCCGTTCTCGTACAGCCGCTGTGCGACCTGCATCGACACCTTGCTGCTCATCCGCAGCTTGCGGGACGCCTCCTGCTGCAGAGTCGACGTCATGAACGGCGCGGACGGCGAACGACGGTACGGCTTCTCATCGACCGAGCGCACGGCGAACGCCGAGTCCCGCAGCGCGGCGGCGAGCGACCGCGCCTGCGCCTCGTCAAGCGCGACGGTCCGTGCGTTCTTCAGCCGGCCGTCGTCACCGAAGTCACGACCGGTCGCCACCTTGACGCCGTCGACGGCGACCAGTCGGGCGTCGAACGTGCCCGGATCGAGCTCGGCGACCAGGTCCCAGTAGGACGCCTGGACGAAGCCGATGCGCTCGCGCTCACGCTCGACGACCAGCCGGGTCGCGACCGACTGCACGCGCCCGGCCGAGAGGTTCTGTGCGACCTTGCGCCACAGCACGGGAGAGACCTCGTAGCCGTAGAGCCGGTCGATAATCCGCCGGGTCTCCTGTGCGTCGACGAGGCGCATGTCGATGTCGCGGGTGTCCTCCGCAGCCCGTCGGATTGCGTCGCGGGTGATCTCGTGGAACACCATGCGACGGACCGGAACCTTCGGCTTGAGCTCCTGCAGCAGGTGCCAGGCGATGGCCTCGCCCTCGCGGTCCTCGTCCGTGGCGAGCAGCAGCTCGTCGGCGTGCTTCAACTTCCGCTTGAGCTCACTGACCTTGGATTTCTTGCTGCTCGACAGCACGTACACCGGCGCGAAGTCGTTGGCGATATCGACGCCGAGCCGGCCGACCTCGGTGCCCTTAAGCGCCGCCGGGGCAGGGTTCTCCTTGCTGGGCAGGTCGCGGATGTGGCCGACGGACGCCTCGACGTCGTAGTCGGGCCCCAGGTAGCCCTGGATGGTCTTGGCCTTTGCAGGCGACTCGACGATGACCAGCCGCCGGCCGCCCCGCGTTGGGGCGCTCGTGCTGGTCGCGGTGTCGCTGTCGCTCAATCTGTCCTCATTTCGGTGTTGCACGTCGGCACCCGATTACGGGTGCGTCCGCCGGAGTGTGACGGTATCCGCCCGCCTTCTGTCAAACCGACGGACGCAGGAAACCTTCCTCGATCAGCGAGCGGATCGCGCCGACCGCCCCGTGTCGCAGGTCGTCTGGGCTCATCTCGTATGCGCCCGCGACCTGGTCGAGCACCAGCGCAAGCGGGCGGCTGCCATCGCACGAACCAAGCACGGCAGCGCCGACCGCGTCGATGGCGCCGGAGCCCCGCAGACCCTCGGTGAGCAGCACCACCTGGTCGCTCGGCTGCCAGCCACCCGTGGGTCCCGAGCCAAGGCGGGAGTCCTGGCGCAGCACCAGGCCCGGGTCGGTCACCAGGGTCGCGGCCAGCAGTTGGTCGTCGCCGTGTGCCCGGAGCCAGTCATGCCGCGCGAACCAGTCGAGGACGGCGAGTCCCAGCGGCTGCTCGACCGGCCAGGTCAGCTCGTCGAGACGCGCATACGGCTGATCGTGCCCGGCCGCGTGCAGCACGATCCAGCCAAATCCGATGCCCACCACCGCGTCTGAAGCGAAGGCGCCGAGCCAGGCGTCGTACAGGTCGCGGTAGTCCGCGGAGAGCTGGTCGCCGGAGTCGCGCAGCCACAGCTCGGCGTACTCGGCCGGGTCTTGCACATCGCGCTGGACGACCCAGGCATCGCAGCCGGTCGGCAGCACCCAGGACGCGACCCGCTCCCGCCAGTCCTGCCCGTCGACGTGCAGCCAGTTCGCCAACAGCTGACACCACCCGCCTTCGGACAGGTGGGCCGAGGCCTGGCCGACGAGTCGACGGCAGACCTCGTCGCCGGGCAGGCCGGAGTCGCGGTAGGTGAACCGACGGCCGCCGACCATCGGCGAGACCACGAACGGCGGGTTGCTCACCACGAGGTCGAACCGACGGCCCGCGACGGGTTCGAACAAGGACCCCTCCACGAGCTCGATGCTGACCTCGGACAGCGCGGTGCTGAGCGCGGCGAACGACAACGCGCGCGGGCTGCGGTCGGTGCCGGTCACCCGATCGACATGACGGGACAGGTGCAGCGCCTGGACGCCGCATCCGGTCCCCAGGTCGAGGGCGGTCGCGAACGGTTCCCGGACGGTGAGCCCAGCCAGCGTCGTGGATGCTCCGCTCAGCCCGAGCACATGCTCGGCGTGAAGGGTTCGACGCGCCCCTCCAAGGCCGGCACCGAGGTCCGACACGACGTAGAAGTCGTCGTCGTCGGCCGCATACGGGCGTAGGTCGACCCTCGCCCGGACATCCGTCCCGTCCCGCTCCACCAACCCGCCGGCGAGACAGGCCTCGACCGGCAGCGCGCGGGCCGCCGCAGCGGCGTCGACCGGGTGTTGCAGGAGGAACAGCCTGACAAGCGTCTCGAGCCTCGATCCGCCGACAGTGACTCGCAGGGCCGGGACGCTCTCCTCGCGACTGAGTGCGGCGTAGGCCAGCGGCCCCAGCGTCGCAAGCACTCCGTCGACGGTGTAGTCGGCATCGACGAGCGCGTCTCGCAGCCGCGCGACCCCGTCAGCCTCCAGCAGCACACCGCCGACGCTACGCACGAAGTGCCGCCGCTTCGATCTCTTCGAAGCGACGACGCATCGTTGCCACTACACGGTGCTGGCGCCCTGGGCCTGCTCCGCGGCCACCGCGATCGAGCGCCGCTTGCTCACGATCACGGCCCCGACCACGATCGCCACGGCCACGCCGGCCAGCACGGCGCGCAGGCCGGCGTTCGCGTCGTCGCCGATCGACAGCTGAACGACCGCGGGTGCGATCAGGAGCGCCACCAGGTTCATCACCTTGATCAGCGGGTTGATCGCCGGGCCGGCGGTGTCCTTGAACGGGTCACCCACCGTGTCGCCGATGACCGTCGCCGAGTGCGCCTCGGATCCCTTGCCGCCGAAGTTACCGTCCTCGACGAACTTCTTCGCGTTGTCCCAGGCGCCACCGGAGTTCGCGAGGAACACCGCCATGAGCATGCCGGTCGCGATCGTGCCCGCCAGGTATGCGCCGAGCGCGCCGATGCCAAGACCGAAGCCGACCGCGATCGGCGTGAGCACGGCGAGCAGACCGGGAGTCGCGAGCTCACGCAGCGAGTCCCGGGTGCAGATGTCGACCACACGGCCATACTCCGGCTTCTCGGTGTAGTCCATGATCCCCGGATGCTCTCGGAACTGGCGGCGCACCTCGAAGATGATGGCGCCGGCTGCGCGGGCCACCGCATTGATCGCGAGCCCGGAGAACAGGAACACCACCGACGCACCGATGAGCAGCCCGACCAGGTTGCGCGGATTGGCCACATCGATGATGCCGGCGTACTGCAGCAGGTCGTCTGTCGCCGTCGGCAGCCCGCCCGCCTGCGCAGCCGCGTCCGCGATCGTGTCCCGGAACGCACCGAACAGCGCGGTCGCAGCGAGCACAGCCGTCGCAATCGCGATGCCCTTGGTGATGGCCTTCGTCGTGTTGCCCACCGCGTCCAAGCGGGTCAGCACCTGAGCGCCCTCGCCGTCGACGTCTCCGGACATCTCGGCGATGCCCTGCGCGTTGTCCGACACGGGGCCGAACGTGTCCATCGAGACGATGACACCGACCGTGGTCAGCAGGCCGGTGCCCGCCAGCGCGATCGCAAACAGCGAGAGCAGAATCGACCCTCCGCCGAGCAGGAACGCACCGTACACCGCCGCGGCGATCAGCAGCGCGGAGTAGACCGCCGACTCGAGGCCGAGAGAGATGCCGGAGAGGATCACGGTCGCCGGACCCGTCAGTGACGACTTCGCGACGTCGTCGACCGGCCGTCGGTTGGTCTCCGTGAAGTACCCGGTCAGCTGCTGGATTGCCGCGGCTAAGACGATGCCGATGATCACCGCACCGATGGCGAACAGTCGCGGATCGGTGTCCCGCACGACGAACAGGGCGGAGCCCTCGTCGGTCACGACGCCGCGCAGCTCGGCGATGGTTGGGGGAAGAAAGACGTATGCGGCCACGGCGACCAGCACCGCGGAGGCGGCCGCGGAGATGAAGAACCCGCGGTTGATCGCAGTCATGCCCGACCGGTCACCCGAGCGTGGTGACACGGCAAAGATGCCGATGACGGCAGTGAGCACGCCAATCGCGGGGACGATCAGCGGGAACACGAGACCTTTGACGCCGAACGCTTCCTGGCCGAGCAGCAGTGCCGCCACCAGCGTCACCGCATAAGACTCGAACAGATCGGCGGCCATCCCGGCGCAGTCGCCGACGTTGTCGCCGACGTTGTCCGCGATCGTCGCGGCGTTGCGCGGGTCGTCCTCCGGAATCCCCTGCTCGACCTTGCCGACCAGGTCGGCGCCCACGTCGGCGGCCTTGGTGAAGATGCCGCCGCCGACCCGCATGAACATCGCGAGCAGCGCGGCGCCGAAGCCGAACCCCTCCAGGACGTTGGGCGCCTGGTCCTTGTAGATCAGGACCACCAGCGCAGCGCCGAAGAGCCCGAGGCCGACGGTGAACATCCCGGCGACCCCACCGGTGCGGAACGCGATCCGCATCGCGTGCTGCTCGCCCGTGGCCCGCGCAGCTGCGGCGACGCGGACGTTTCCGCGGACGGCAAGCCACATTCCCACATAGCCGGTGATCGCCGAGAAGACGGCGCCGACGAGGAAGAAGATCGAGCGCCCGATCCGTTCCGAGCCGGTGTCCGCCGGCAACAGGAAGAGCACGAAGAAGACGATCACGGCGAAGACGGCGAGTGTCCGGAACTGCCGGGCCAGGTACGCAGCAGCACCCTCCTGGACGGCGGCGGCGATCTCCTGCATCTTCGGGGTACCTTCGTCGGCGGCGAGGACCTGGCGAGCAAGCACGCCCGCCACCGCGAGCGCGGCCAACGCGATCAGCGCGACGACGACAACGAGGGTGTAGTTCGAACCCTCGAGGTCCAGCTCGCCGCCCACCGCTGCGAGGTGTTGCACGGACATCAATCCTCCTCAGGAGTGTGCGCCCGACCCTCGAGCGGGCTGAGGGGAGCCCACGCGAGGCAGCCGACCAATGGCTGGTCGGCAAACTCAGGCGGCACGGTCGCGGTCGGACCCTAGGCGAACGGCTTCTCAGACTCGAACGTGGGGGGGACCAAACCACACGAAAGCCTCACAGGTCCAGCCGAGGCCGCGGGATGGCATCCGACGGCGACCGCTCGACCTCCGCCATCTCGTCGACCGGCCAGCTCATGCGTACCGAGGTCCCGGCGTCAAGTGCGCGCACCTCGACGTCGTCGACCAGGCCGCGGATGACCGCGAGCCCGAAGCCCTGGCCGGGGCCAAAAGGTGGTTCGTGTTCGGCGGCGTCGTCGGGGACCAGCACGCCAAGGCGGAGTTCGCTCTCGGACGCCGATACGGGATGCGCCCGGTCGAGCACCGTCACCGCGAACCGGCCCGCGTCATCGTCGAGGATCACCGTCACGGGTTCGCCCGGGCACTCGGCCGTATGCAGCGCGACCGCGCGCGCGGCGGCCTCGCCGACGGCAAGCCGGAGGTCGTCGACCGACCCCTCGTCGATTCCAACCCGGCGAGCCGCCGCGACGGCGACCAGCCGGGCGGTCCGGACCTGCGCCGGAACCGCGGCGATCTGCAGCTCGATGGTGGCCACCCGAGGACTAACCCGCCTGCGGGTCGCCGTTCGTGCCCCCCGGCGGGGATCCGCCGGCCGCCACGGCCTCCTCGACCGTGGAGTGGATCGGGAACACCTTGGTCAGCCCGGTGATGCGGAAGATCTTGAGGATCGGGTCACGGGTACACACGATCGCGAGCGTGCCGTCATGCGCCCGGACCCGCTTCAGTCCGCCCACCAGCACGCCGAGCCCGGTGGAGTCGAGGAACTCCACGCCCTCCATGTCGACCACCAAATGGTGGTGGCCTTCCTGCACCAGGGACACGATCTGCTCACGCAGCTTCGGCGCCGTGTAAACGTCGATCTCACCGCCGACTTCCAGGACGGTCCGTCCGTCGGCGTCCCGAGTCGAGAGGGACAGGTCCACGGTGCCTCCATGATCATGTAGTTCCGGGCGCGGCTCCCGAACGGTCCCGCGCTGCGATTCAACCACCGTGCCAGGATTTCGGCTCATGGCAGCCCGACAGGTCGATCCTCTCGACCTGCTGGAGCGCCTGATCTCGCCGCCGGGTCGCCGCTCGCGGCTGCGACACCTCGAACGCATCCCAGCCCGCCCGGGCCGTTCCTGCGATTGGCCATCGTGGGCTCCGCCAGAGCTCGTCGCGGCCTATGCGCGCCACGGCGTGGTCCGGCCGTGGCAGCACCAGGTACTCGCCGCGAACCAGGCCCACGAGGGCCGAGGCGTCGTGGTGGCGACCGGTACCGCGTCCGGCAAGTCACTCGCCTACCAGCTGCCGGCGCTGACGGCCGTCCTCGAAGGGAGCGCGGCGCGCGACGGTCGGGGCGCGACGGTGCTCTACGTGTCCCCGACAAAGGCATTGGCCGCCGACCAGCTGAGGTCGCTGCACGAGCTAGGACTGCCGAGCGTTCGCGCGGCCACCTACGACGGGGATACGCCGCATGACGAGCGCGACTGGGTCCGCGGGCATGCCGCGTACGTCTTGACGAACCCGGACCTGCTGCACCACTCGCTGCTTCCGGGGCACGCCCGCTGGGCGGCGTTTCTGCGGGCTCTGCGGTACGTGGTTGTGGACGAGATGCACACCTATCGAGGCGTGTTCGGCTCCCACGTCGCCGCGGTGCTGCGTCGGCTGCGCCGAGTATGCGCGCGCTACGGCGCGGACCCGACCTTCCTGCTGGCGTCAGCGACCGTGTCGAAGGCCGCAGAGTCGGCCCGGCGGCTGACCGGCCTGGACGTGACGGAGGTCTGCGACGACGCCTCGCCCCGCGGCGAGCTGGTGTTCGCGCTGTGGGAACCCGCGTTCAGCGATCTCGTCGGGGAGCACGGTGCGCCGGTGCGCCGCTCGGCGAACGCTGAGGTGGGCGACCTGCTCACTGACATGTTGGTGGAGGGCGTGCGGACCTTGGCGTTCGTCCGCTCACGGCGCGGAGCCGAGCTCGTCGCAGCCATGGCACGCGACGCCTTGGAGGAGGTGGCGCCGGGGCTCGGAGATTCGGTGGCCGCATACCGTTCCGGCTACCTGCCCGAGGAGCGACGGGCTCTCGAGGCGCGGCTGCAGAACGGGGAGCTGCTCGGGATGGCGACCACAACGGCACTCGAGCTCGGCCTCGACGTCGCCGGCCTGGATGCCGTGCTGCTTGCGGGCTGGCCGGGCACCCGGGCCTCGATGTGGCAGCAGGCCGGACGAGCCGGCCGGGCGCACACGGGCGCACTCGCCGTCCTGGTCGCGCGCGACGATCCGTTGGACACCTACCTCGTGCACCACCCCGAGGCAGTGTTCGGACGAGCGGTGGAGTCAACGGTCCTCGACCCGGACAACCCCTACGTGCTGGGGCCACACCTGTGTGCGGCTGCTGCAGAACTGCCGTTGACCGTGGCGGACGTGCCTTTGTTCGGACCAGAGACTGCCGCACTGCTGAAGGAGCTCGTCAGGCGTGGCTTGCTGCGACAACGGGTCTCCGGCTGGTTCTGGACCCGTCCGGAGCGGGCGACAGAGCTGGCCGACATCCGCGGCGCCGGCGGCTCGCCAGTGCGACTGGTGGAGGGGTCGACCGGGCGGCTGCTCGGCACCGTGGACGCAAGCAGCGCGGACCGGACGGTGCACGCGGGAGCGGTGTACGTCCACCAGGGCGCGACGTTCGTGGTGGACTCCCTCGATCTCGCCGAAAGGGTCGCCTTCATGACCCCGGCCCGGCTCGACTACACAACGATGGCCAGGGAGATCACCGACATCCGCATCCTGTCCACCCGCGAGACCTCGTGCTGGGGCGAGGCTCGGCTGCACCTCGGGGACGTCGAGGTCACCAGGCAAGTCGTCTCGTTCCAGCGCAAGCGGCTCATGAGCGGCGAGCTGCTCGGCGAGGAGCCGTTGGATCTGCCGTCGCGCTCGTTGCGGACCCGCGCGGTGTGGTGGACGGTGACCCCCGACCAGATCGGGCGCGCCGGGATCGGCGCGGCGGACCTGCCCGGCGCCGCACACGCCGCGGAGCACGCGTCCATCGGTCTGCTGCCCCTGGTGGCGACCTGCGACCGCTGGGACATTGGCGGAGTGTCGACCGCGCTGCACGAAGACACCGGCCTGCCGACGATCTTCGTCTACGACGGTCACCCGGGTGGGGCCGGCTTCGCCGAGCGCGGCTTCCAGGCCGCGGCGACATGGTTGACGGCCACCCGCGCCGCCATCGCGGCCTGCGAGTGCGAGGCCGGGTGCCCGTCCTGCGTTCAGTCACCCAAGTGTGGCAACGGGAACGAGCCACTCGACAAGGCGGACGCGATCCGGCTGCTTGACGTCGCACTCAGGGGTGCGCCGTTCCCCGCCGACTCCCGACCGTTCTCCGTCTGCCTCAAGGTGGCCCGGCACGGGCCTGGCCGGTCATCCGTGGGATGACCCCGCCGACCAACCCCGGGGTCGGGGCCGACACCCGCACCGTCACCGTTGATCCGTCCCCATCAATGTCACAACGGTCGAGCCGCACCCCGTGTGCCGTCGCAATCCGGGCGGCGGTCCGGCAGCCGTCGCCGTCGACCGTAGTGCCGGCCGCGGCAAGCGCGGCGCTATCTGCCGCCGAGCTCAGGTGGTGACGCAGAATCACCACCTGCGCCAACGCCATGCCAGCGGCCGTCATCGCACAGAGCAAGCCACACCAGGTCAGCACCCAGATCGTGGCCAGCCCACGTTCGCTCGCGGCGCGCCGTCGACTCCTCATCCCGCGACTCCTCATCCCGCGACTCCTCATCCCGACAGCCACGACTCGTCTGCAGCGACCGCGGTCGCTCGAAGTGGCAGATCCGGGAGAAGCCGCCCCATCGGACCGGGCGCGTCCACCGTGACGGAGACCTGCACGTGGACGACATCCTCCCCGGGGCGCACGTCGACGACGGCACCGCGTGGCGCGGCCGCCAGCGCAGCCGCCCGTACCGAGCTGATCGGCTCGCCGCGTGCAACGGCACGGGCAGCCGACCGTGCCGCGTCGACGAGTGTGAGCTGGGCGACGGCGGCTCCCACCGCCCAGACCGCCAGCACCAAGACCAGGACCAGCACCGGCAGGACCACAGCGGTCTCCGCGGTGACCGCACCCGCCTCCGGGTCAGTCCCGGCAATCGATTGCGCGGCGCGACGACCACGGACCCGCACGCTCGACGCGTCCGGAATGCGACGGACCCCCGTCCTCGAGGCAGCTCGACGACCGCTGACCGGCGCCCCCGATACGCCGGTCCGCGGGCCGACGCCGCTCAGACCAGGAATGTCAGCGCCTTCTTGATCAGCTCGAACAGCAGATCCGTCCCCGCATCAGAGCTCAACAGCTTCCACAGCACACCAGCGAAGCCGCAGGCTGCGACCGTCCCGACTGCGTACTCCGCCGTACTGATCCCGCTGTCGTCCGACCTGACGACAGCGAGCTTGGCGCGCATCGCGGACATGGCGACCTCCCGTGGGTCCGACGACCTGTCGGCTGGACCAGGGTCCTGACGACCCGGCGGACGCAGGCTGGCGGTCCGCCGGGAGCAGTCGCCACCACGGCCGCCACGGCTGGGGACAGACAGTGGGTTTCGTGCGGGTGTGGACAGCCACGGTCCGCGACCGACCCCTATGGCGACACCGGAACCAGCGTCTGGGCGAACGACACGACGACAGGGACGACGCCCACCAGAACGAAGGCCGGCAGGAAACACAGCCCGAGCGGAGCCGCAGCGCGGACTCCAACGGCCCGGACCCGCTCTCGCACCAGGGCCGTGTGTTCTGCCCGTAGCTGGTCGGCTACCCGCAGCAGTGCGTCCGCAAGCGGAGCGCCCGAGTCCAACGAGCGGGTGATCGTGACCGCCAGGGTGGCGATCTCTACGCCCGTCTCGGCCCGCCATGCCATCCTCGGATCGGTGCCGAGCCGCAACCGATGTTCCACGTGACGGAGGTAGCCGCCGAGCGGGCCGCCGACTGCGTCCGCGGTCACCGACAGCGCATCCTGAACAGAGGCGCCGGCGACGACGCACGCAGCCAGAATCTCGGCTGCGACCGGCAGGTCGGACGCAACGCGTTCACGGCGTCGCCGGGCGGCCAGCGGCTCCAGGCGGCGCAACCACCGAGCCAGCACCAGGGCAGCGAATGCGCCGAGGACGAGCCCAGCCACCCCGCCCACGAGCAGCGCGGTCGAGCAGCCGACCACGGCTGCCGCCGCCAACGGTGACCGGACCGCGTTGACCACGCTGGCGGCTATCCGATCGGGGGCAGCCTCCCCGATCGCTGGGATCCGGCCCAGGCGCGCTCGGGCCAATGCGAAGGAGGACATCTCGACCCAGACAGCGGCCGCAGCCGCGAGCGCGGCGACCGCGATCACGCGCCTCAGCGTCCGCCGATCGCGCCAGCGGCCAGCCGGTCGACCCAGGCGACACCGCTGACGAGGAGCGCGACGGATGCGGTCACGAGCGCCGCGCCGAGCGGTCCGCCGAGCAAGACGCCGATGACGTTGGCTCCCATGGCATGCCCGAGCCCGATGCCGACCAGCGGAAGGACGGCGAGCAGCCGCGCGGTGGCTCGGGCCGCGCTCAGCTCCGAACGAACCTCGGCTTGATGCTCGCGGTCAATGTGCGCGGTCCACGCGATTCGCGCTGCAGCGTCCGCCAAACCGGACCCGCGTTGTTCCGACACTGTCCAGCAGGCGGCTAGCCACCCGAGCACGGCCGCTCCCGGCAGGAGCGCCTGCCGACGAAGCAGAGCCGAGACGTCGCCGCCGACCGTCGCCGCGGTGCCAATCGGTCGCAGCAGCTCATCACCCACGTTGGCATGCGCCAACCGTGAGCCAGCCGAGGACCCTTCCAGCCCCACGACACCGAATCCGGCCCAGTCGACTGCCCGAGCAAGGGCATCGCGCGGAAGTCGGCCGGACCGCAGCTCGGCCGTCAGTCCGTCCAGCAACGCGCTGCAGGCATCCAGTCGACCCCTCTCGGCCTGAGCCGCCCGTCGTCGTCGGCCCGCGGACCTGGCGGCAACTGCAAGGACGGCAACCGGTGCCAGCAGCGCCGGCGACTCGGAAGCGACGACCACCACCGCGACCGCAACGACCACCGTCAACAGCGACAGCGCGGGCGGCGAGGCCCACCAGCGAGGCGGGACGCGGGGTCCACCTCGCGCACCGGCTGGCGAGCGGACCCGGTCAAGCGGCCGGCGGTCGGCGGGGCCAATGGATGCCGCCACCCACATGGACACGGCGCCGAACATGGCCGCGGCCAGCACTGCGCGGGCGGCCGGATCGGCCACGTACGCCCGGCTCATCATCGGTACCGGCCCACCGGCGACTCGGTCATGTCCGGCGGCCCGTCAGCACATTGCACAGACGGTCGTACGCCGGGCCCCGCCGAAGCGGTGTCCCCGGAATCACGGCGGCCGCAGTCGTCACCTCCACCAGGCCGTCCGGCCGGCGGTCGAGCAGCCCGACCTCGGAGACGAAGCGGAGGGCCGACCCGCCGGGCCGAGCCTGCCGTTGCACGTGGATGACGGCATCGAGTCCAGCGGCGAGCTGACTGTGCACCGCCGCCCTGGTCATGCCTGCAGCCAGCGCGAGGGCTTCAACGCGCGCAACCACGTCCATCGGCGCGTTGGCGTGGATGGTTCCGCAGCCGCCCTCATGGCCGGTGTTCAGCGCAGCCAGAAGCTCGACGACTTCCGCCCCGCGGACCTCGCCGACGACGAGTCGATCCGGCCGCATCCGCAACGACTGCCGAACCAGGTCCCGGAGACTGACTCCACCTCGCCCTTCGACGTTGTCGGGTCGAGCCTCCAGCCGGACGACGTGCCGATGCGCGGGCGCAAGCTCCCCGGTGTCCTCAACCAGCACCAGGCGCTCTGTGTCCGGGACCAGGCCGAGCAGGCATGACAGAAGCGTGGTCTTCCCTGCGCCGGTCCCCCCGGTCACGAGAAACGAGAGCCGCGCCTCGATCACGTCTTCGAGCAGCCGGCGGCCGGCTTGGTCCACCGAACCGGCCTCCTCCAGGTCGTCCAGATCGAACGGGCGTCGGGGCGGAACGCGCAGCGAGATGCAGGTGCCGGAGCGCGCGACTGGGGACAGCACCGCGTGCAGCCGGGTGCCGTCCGGCAGGCGGGCGTCCACCCATGGCGCAGCGTCGTCAAGGCGCCGGCCGGCCGCGACGGACAGCCGCTGTGCCAACGACCTGACCGAGGTCTCGTCGCGCAGGTCGATGCCGGTGCGCTGCAGGCCCTCGCCACGGTCGAACCACACCTCTGACGGACCGTTGACAAGGACGTCGGTCACGCCCGGGTCGTCGAGCAACGGCTGCAACGGCCCCGCCCGCGAGAGCCATGTCTGGACGTGGTCGGCGATGTCAAGGACCACCCGGTCACCCAGGACCGCGCCGCCGTCGGCGCGGATCGCCGCGGCGACAGTGGGGGCCGTTGCCGGCGTCCCGTTCGCGACGAGCCTGGTCCGGACCCGATCCAACGCCCCGGACACGAAACCGCTGTCGGTCACGCGACCCTCCTTGCCTCACCACCAGCGAGCGCGTTCACGATGCGGCGGGCCAAGGAGGCCAACGGTCCGCGGTGCCGCGCGGCCGGCACCAGACCGTGCTCCAGAGAGCCCGCCAGCGACTTGTCCGCTCGCATCGATCCGGCCAACGGCAGACCCAACGCGTTGGCGATCGCCTCCGCGTCGAGGCCGGACGGGCTCGGACCTCGCACAACGACCCGAACGTCGGCGATCAGGTCCGAATAGCGCTGGTGGACCCGACCGGCAGCCGCCACCGCACGCAACTCGGCAGGGATCAGCAACAGCAGCACCTCGACGGCGGACGCCGCAGCGGTAACCGCGGCATCACCAGCACGCGGCAGGTCGACAACGACCAGATCGTTGCCCCGGGCAGCGGCATCGAGCACCGAGGTGACCGCCTCCGAGGGCACGGACGAGGGCTGGCCGCGGCCCCACGCCAGCACCCCGACGCCGTGCGCGCGCGGCACGAGCGAAGTCAGCGCCCGGGCACTGACCCGACCCCGCGCCTCCGCCAGGTCGGGCCATCGCAGCCCCTCCTGCTCCTCGCATCCGAGGACCAGGTCGAGCCCGCCCCCGAGCGGGTCGGCGTCCACCAGGAGCGAGCGATGGGCTCGGCGCGCCGCCACGGCGGCGATAGCGGTCGCAAGCGAGCTGGCGCCGGCGCCGCCACGGCCACCGACGACACCGGCCACGCGCGCTCGCGGCCCGAGCGGCTCGTCCACCCGACCCAAACGCTCGATCAGCACATCTGCCCCGCCCGGCAGGCAGATGACCGTGTCGGCCCGTACCCCAGCGGCCAACTCCCACACCAGCCCCGTATCCGATGCAGCCGTGAGAACGACGACATCGTCGCGAGGCGCGGGTCGGCTGGCGGCGAGCCCCGGCGCCGCGTCGTCACCGACGAGAACGAGTGGCGCCGTCGACCACCGACGCCGAACCGCCACGACATCCTCCAGGACTTCGAGGTGCACGCCCACCGACGCGCCCACGCGGAGAACTTCCTCCATGAGCACGGGATCGGCGGTGAAGACCAGGGGCCGGGCCGCGTCGGTGGTCGACTGCTCGCGCGCCAACCATGTCGTGGACATGGCGGTACTTTGCGCGCTCGCCGCTTCGACGGCGACCGCCCCGCGCGCTGCTGTGGACAAGCGACGCAGTTCGGCGGCCTGTGGATACGTCCTATCCTCGGAATGTGGCCCGAACCGCGGCGTTCTTCGACCTGGACAAGACAATCATTGCGAGGTCCAGCAGTCTTGCGTTCAGCCGGCCGTTCTACCGGGGTGGCCTCATCAACCGCAGTGCGATGTTGCGCAGCGCATACGCGCAGTTTGTGTACGTGCTCGGCGGCGCCGACCACGACCAGATGGAGAAGATGCGCGCCTCGATGTCGGAGATGGTGACCGGCTGGGATGTCCTGCGAGTCAAGGAGATCGTCGCCGAGACCCTCCACGAGCTCATCGACCCGATGATCTACGACGAGGCCGCAGCCCTGATCGAAGAGCACAAGGCCGGGGGCAGGGACATCGTCATCGTGTCGTCGTCCGGCACAGAGGTCGTCGAACCGATCGGCGAGCTGCTCGGCGCCGACGAGGTGGTCGCGACCCGGATGGTGGTGGAGGACGGCAGGTATACCGGCGACATCGAGTTCTACGCGTATGCAGAGAACAAGGCCGTCGCGATGCGCGAGCTCGCCGAGCGCAACGGATACGACCTTGCGGAGTGCTACGGGTACAGCGACAGCTTCACCGACCTCCCCATGCTCGATGCGGTGGGACATCCATTCGTGGTCAATCCCGACAAGCAGCTCCGTCGGGTGGCGACCGAGCGGGGTTGGGAGATCCTCCTGTTCACGACGCCCGTGGCACTGCGCCGCAGGCTGCCCCGACCGAACCGGCTGACCGCAGCGACCCTGGGCGCGGTTGGCGCGGCCGCGGTTGGACTCGCCTGGTACTCCACTCGCCGCGCCCGCGCCACCTGATCGGCCATGTCGTTCTCGGGCGGCGCGCTCACGACGGAGACCCTCGACGAGGGTCGCGACGAGCGGCGGAGGACCGGTCTGCGTCGATGGTTGGTCGCGCTCTCACTCGTCGTTGCCGCGGTCACTGTTGCCGCTTTCCTTGTGCTTGATCACGACGGCGACCCCGGCGAACCCCAACCCGTGGCCGGTGCCGATGCATACATCTCGGCGGTTCGCGCCGAGGAGCTCCGGGCCGACCACGGGGACGCGATCGTGACGATGCGCTTCGAGGAAATCCCTGGGGGTTGGCGCATGGTCGACATCGTTGGCCTCCCCGCGGGGGTGAGCTACACGGGTCACGAGTCCCGCCTCGTCCCGGACGACGGTGACCTCGACGTCTCCTTCCTCTGGGAGGACATCTCGTGCTCGGCGGCGAAAACTGGCTACGTGGCGCTGGAGGTCCAGCTGGCTCGGCCCGACCAGTCGATTGCGAGCGCAACCGTTCTGGTCGACGCCGCGGACGCGTTCGACCGCGCCCTGGAGCGCGCATGCTTTCGGATCGGCCCGGACGCGACACGCCGGTAGAGGGTTCCGATCATGGCCGCCGGCCATTAGGAAGAGGGCACGGCCCGCGAGACCGAGGAGACGTCTCCGGCCCACGGACCGCGTTCGGCAGCCGGGCACCCACGCGGCGACCTGCCCATGTACGGGCCGACCGCACGGGCTGGACCCGTCCGGTCAGGGACGACTGCACGCCTGGTCACCCGGGTCTGACGAACCAGCGACGGCGCTCCCCGCGCGGGGGCGCCGTTCGCACGCGCACCGTGCACGGTCAGAGGTCAGACCGAGCGGGCGGCCACCTCGCGGCACAGCTCGAGGCCACGGGCCGCGCCGAGCTCGATCGCGGCGCAGCAGTGCGCCACCCACGCCGCGACCCCGGCCGGTTCGCTGCTGCGATATGCGGCCAGCGACTCGGCGTACGCCGGACGGCCGAGCCGCACCAGCCCCTGCTCGGGCACCGTGACCGACTTGCTGTCCACTCCTCGGCTGACCAGGACCAGCCGCCAGGCCGCCCGAGCCACCAGCCCATCCCGGGACCCAAACGGGGCGAGCGCCAACAGCTCACCGTGCACGATCGCGGCGACGACGACGCCCGGCGCGGTCGTCGGCTGCACGAGAAGGCCGAGTAGCGCTCGCAGCCGATCGTGGACCTCGGCGTCGTCCCGTGGGCGCCCCGGCTCGCCCGCGAGGTCGGCCGCCGCGACCGCGTGCAGTCGGGCCAGCGCCTGCGCAGGAGCACGGCTCCACACGTCGACCAGGTGCGTGGATTCCTCCGCCACCCGGACGGCGGCCGAGGCGACCGGACCGACCGAGTCGAGGCTGAACGCCGTACCGCTGCGCAGGTCCGCGAGGCTCGCCGGAGCGCCCTCGAGCTCTGCCGACGACCGAGCGGCCTCGAGCCTGCACTCCGCCACGACCTCGGCCGCTCGCTTCAGCAGCACCCGCTCAAACATCACGCCGTCGACCCGCTTGCGGGCGCGGTCTGCAACGGCAGCGACGCCAGGCAGCGCCGCGACGTCAGAAAAAGGGTCCGTCACAGCCTCCAAGGTCCCACCAGGTTTCCCGGATCGACGGGTTGAGGAGCGCCTCATTCAGTGTCCACCCCGCTGACCAGGTCACCGGGCGCGGCCGGGATGCGCGCCTTCGATCATGAGAGGACGGTCATGAGCACGCTCGAGCAACGCGCTTCCAGATCATCCCCGCCACAAACCTCGCCTTGCGCTCAGATCCAATCCGAGGACGAGTTCCGCGAGCTCCGCCGGCGACACCGCAGCTTTGTCTTCCCGAGGCCGTGGCCTTTCTCGCCGGTTCTCAAACTGGTCGATGATCACCGACGCCGCCATCGACCTCAGCTGGCCCCTTTGGACAGCCCGGGCGTCGTGACCATCCTGATCGCTGACTGGCGCGGGCGCGGAGAAGGCAACGGTGCACTGATCGTGCGCTGAAGTCTGGCTGCGGCCCCCGGCGCACGGCAGGCTGGGGGCCGCATCCCCTCGCATACGACCAGGCAGTCCAGACAAGGAGCACGGTGTGACGGCAGAGCCTTCGAGCGAAACCCTGTCGAACCTGCTGCATGAGGGGCGGCGCTTCCCGCCGGCCGAAGATTTCGTCGCGCAGGCCAACGCGGGAGAAAGCCTGTACGAGGACGCGCGGCAGGACCGGCTGGCGTTCTGGGACGAGCAGGCGCATCGGCTCGACTGGGCCCAACAGTGGACCCAGACGTTGGACTGGTCCAACGCGCCGTTCGCGAGATGGTTCGTCGGCGGTCGGCTCAACGTTGCAGCCAACTGCGTCGACCGCCACGTCGCCACCGGGCACGGTGACCAGGTCGCCATCCAGTTCGAGGGCGAGCCAGGTGACAGCCGCACGGTCACGTATGCGGACCTGCAGCGCGAGGTGTGCAAGACGGCGAACGCGCTGACCGAGCTCGGCGTTCGGGCCGGCGACCGGGTGATGATCTACCTGCCGATGATTCCCGAGGCGGCCATCTCGATGCTGGCCTGTGCGCGCATTGGCGCCCCGCACTCGGTGGTCTTCGGTGGCTTCTCCGCCGAGGCGTTGCGCTCACGCATTGAGGACGCCGAGGCGAAGGTCGTCATCTGCGCCGACGGCGGCTATCGCCGGGGCAACGCCGCCCCGCTCAAGCCCGCGGTCGACGAGGCGGTCGCGAAGACGTCGAGCATCGAGCACGTGCTCGTTGTGCGACGCACCGGCCAGGACATCGAGTGGCACGACGAGCGCGACATTTGGTGGCATGACGTCGTTGGCCGCCAGCCGGAGGCGCATACCCCCGAAGCCTTCGACAGCGAGCACCCGCTGTTCATCCTCTACACGTCCGGGACGACCGGGAAACCGAAGGGCATTCTGCACACCACAGGCGGCTACCTGACGCAAGTCGCGTACACGCACCTGAACGTTTTCGACCTTAAGCCGGACAGTGATGTGTTCTGGTGCACGGCCGACGTCGGTTGGGTGACGGGACACAGCTACATCGTGTACGGACCGCTCGCGAACCGCGCGACGGTGCTCATGTACGAGGGCACGCCGGACACACCGCACAAGGGTCGATGGTGGGAGCTGGTCGAGAAGTACAAGGTCTCAATCCTGTACACCGCGCCAACCGCGATCCGCACGTTCATGAAGTGGGGCGAGGACGTCCCGGCGAACTTCGACCTGTCGTCGCTGCGGCTGCTGGGGTCGGTCGGCGAGCCGATCAATCCCGAGGCGTGGATGTGGTACCGCCGGGTCATCGGCGCGGACCGCACCCCGGTCGTGGACACGTGGTGGCAGACCGAGACCGGCGGCATCATGATCAGCCCGCTGCCGGGAGTGACGGCGACCAAGCCCGGGTCGGCGATGCGGCCACTTCCGGGCATCAGTGCCGACGTGCTCGATGAGAGCGCGCATCCGGTGCCGAACGGAGGCGGTGGCTATCTCGTGCTCACCGAGCCGTGGCCTGCAATGCTGCGCGGCATCTGGGGCGACGACGCGCGCTACCGCGACACGTACTGGTCGCGGTTCGACGGGAAGTACTTCGCCGGAGACGGGGCGAAGAAGGACGAGGAGGGCGACCTGTGGCTGCTCGGCCGGGTCGACGACGTGATGAACGTCAGCGGCCACCGGATCTCGACGACCGAGGTCGAGTCCGCCCTCGTGTCGCATCCGTCTGTTGCCGAAGCCGCGGTCGTCGGCGCTACTGACCCCACCACGGGCCAAGGGATCGTCGCGTTCGTGATCCCGCGTGCCGGCGGGGACACCAGCGACGGTGACGCGCTGGTGAAGGCGCTGCGTGACCACGTTGCGAAGGAAATCGGGCCGATCGCGAAACCGCGGCAGATCCTCGTTGTCGCCGAGCTGCCGAAGACCCGCTCCGGCAAGATCATGCGCCGCCTGCTTCGTGACATCGCGGAGCACCGGTCGCTGGGCGACGTCACGACTTTGACCGACTCGAGCGTGATGGACCTGATCTCGGAGCAACTCCCTGCAGCAACGTCGGAGGACTGACCACTTTCCCCATGGGGCCTGGGTAGCCTGGCCGCGGTGCGCCGGGAAGTCTGGTCGGCAGGTTCTGCCCGACCGTCCCGCGACCCGGAGGTGCGCCCGTGGCCGACCAGCCGAGCCCGCCGCCAACCCGCGCGGGGGTGCTGCTCGGCCGACTGCCATTCGCCGAGCGCCAGTTCATCCTCGACACGGTGCGCGCCGAGACCGTCGGCGGCGCGCTCCTGCTGATCGCGGCGATCGCCGGACTGCTGTTCGCGAATACCGGTCTCAGCGACGTGTACGAGGACCTGCAGGACTACGTCATCGGCCCCAAGGCCCTGCACCTCAACCTGACGTTGCAGACCTGGGCGGCCGACGGGCTGCTCGCCATCTTCTTCTTCATCGCCGGCCTCGAGCTCAAGCGCGAGCTCGTGGTCGGCACACTGCGCAGCCCGTCCGCTGCGGCGCTGCCGATCGTCGCGGCGGTCTGCGGCATGGTCGTGCCCGCGCTGGTCTTCTTCGCCGTGACCTGGGACGACGCCGAGGCGCGCGACGGCTGGGCGATCCCCACAGCCACCGACATCGCGTTCGCCCTCGCCGTGCTCGCGGTCGTCAGCACGCACCTGCCGCCGGCGCTGCGCGCCTTTCTCCTGACTCTCGCGATCGTTGACGACATGGGTGCGATCACGGTGATCGCAGTCTTCTTCACCGATGACCTGAGCTTTCTCTACCTCGGGCTGGCGTTGCTCGGCGCGGCCGCATACGCGTGGCTCCAGCGACGCCGGGTGCGTTCGACCTGGATCTACGTGCCGCTCGTCTTCGCCGTGTGGACGCTGGTGCACGAGAGTGGAGTGCACGCCACCATCGCCGGCGTCCTGCTCGGGCTGCTGACGCGGGTGCGGCCCGACCCCGGCGAGCACCACTCACCAGCAGAACGGCTCGAGCACCGGCTACGTCCCCTGTCGGCCGCGTTCGCGGTTCCCGCGTTTGCATTCCTGTCGGCGGGGGTGGCGCTCGACGGCAACCCACTCGCTCTGCTGGACGAGCCGGTGCCGCTCGGCATCGTGCTCGGGCTCGTGGTCGGCAAGTTCGTCGGTGTCTTGGGCGGCTCGTATGCGGTCGCCCGGTGGACGCATGCGGAACTGGACCCCGAGCTGTCGTGGAAGGACATGGCGGGACTGGCCCTGCTCAGCGGAGTCGGGTTCACCGTGTCGTTGCTCATCGCCGAGCTGGCCTTCGAAGGGCAGCCCGTCCTCGATGACGCCAAGGTCGCGGTCCTCATGGGGTCGGTGCTCGCCGCGGTGCTCGCCGCCATCCTCCTGCGTCTCCGCAACCGGGTGTACCGGCTGCTCGAGGAGGAGGACACCCGTGACTCCGATGGTGACGGGATCCCTGACGTCTACCAGCAGCAGCCGACGACGACCTGAGGAGGATCCGGTGCGCGCCCGTGACCTGGCCGTGGACGTCCCGACGGTGAACCTCGACACCGACGCCTTCGAGGCCGCGCGGCTGATGGCAGAGGCGCAGCTGCCTGGGCTCGTCGTCGTCGATGACGGCGGGCATCCGTATACGGTCCTGCCGGGCTCGCAGGTCTTGCGCTTCCTCATCCCGCCGTACATCCAGGACGACCCGGCGCTCGCCCGCGCCCTCGATGAGGCGGCCTGTGCCGACCTGTTCGCGAGCCTCGTGCACCACAGCGTCCGTGAGCTGCTGCCGCGCCGAGACCCGGAGGACCTGCCGGTGGTCAACGCCGCCGCCACCACACTCGAGGTCGCCGCAGTGATGGCGCGCGTGCATAGCCCGATCGTCGCCGTCGTCGAGCACGGCGCGCTCATCGGCGCAATCCGAGTCGGGCCGTTACTGGAGCAACTGCTGCCTGCCAAGCCCACTGGCGCATGACCGCTGCGCTCACGGTCGCGATCTTCACGGTCGCGTACATCTTCATCGCCACCGAACGGGTCAACCGCGTTGCTGCTGCGCTCGGTGGAGCCGCCGCGATGGTGCTGGTCGGTGTCGTCGACGCCGAGAGCGCGTTCTTCGCGGAGGAAACCGCGATCGACTGGAATGTCATCTTCCTGCTGCTCGGAATGATGATCATCGTCAGCGTCCTCAAGCAGACCGGCATCTTCGACTACCTCGCGATCTGGGCGGCCAAGCGGGCCCGCGGTCGGCCATTCGCAGTGATGGTGCTGCTGATCCTCATCACGGCATTCGCCTCCGCATTTCTGGACAACGTCACAACCGTGTTGCTGATCGCGCCGGTGACGTTCCTGGTATGCGACCGACTCGACGTGAACCCGGTGCCGTTTCTCATCGCCGAGGTGCTCGCATCGAACATCGGCGGTACGGCGACCCTGATCGGCGACCCACCGAACATCATCATTGCCAGTCGCTCCGGACTGAGCTTCAACGACTTCCTGCTGAACCTTGGGCCGATCGTGCTGCTGCTGATCGTGGTCTTCGTGCTCATGTGCCGGTTCCTGTTCAGGTCGGCGTTCTCCTACGACGAGCAGCGCGTTGCGGCGGTCATGTCCCTCGATGAGCGCGAACTGATTCGCGATCGCGGTCTGCTGATCCGTTCAGGGGTCGTGCTCGCGCTCGTGCTCGTGGGCTTCGTCCTGCACGGAGTCCTCGGCCTCGAGCCGTCGATCATCGCTCTGCTCGGCGCCGGTTTGCTGGTCGCGGTGTCTGGCCTGGACGCCGACGACTACCTGGAAGACGTCGACTGGTCCACCCTGGTGTTCTTCATGGGGCTGTTCATCATGGTCGGCGGCTTGGTCAAGGCGGGCGTGATGGACGAGCTCGGCGAGCGCTTGACCGAGGTCGTCGGCGATCAGTACTTCTTCGCGGCGTCGGTGGTGTTGTGGGGATCGGCCGTGTTGTCCGCGATCGTGGACAACATCCCGTACGTCACGACCGTTGCGCCACTCGTCGAGGACCTGGTTGCGCAGGGCGGCGGGGATCCACAGGCGGATGCGCTGTGGTGGGCGCTCGCCCTCGGGGCCGACCTCGGCGGCAACGCAACTGCGGTGGGCGCGAGCGCGAACGTCGTCATCCTGGGGATCGCCGCCCGAAACGGGCACCCGATCTCGTTCTGGACATTCACGCGATATGGACTGGTGGTGGCGTTCGTCACCGTGGCGATCTCGTGGCCGTACCTGTGGTTGCGCTACTACGCCTTTGGATAGACCACGGCGGAGACACCTGACTCGGTACGGTCAGGAGTGGATCTCCACGGACTGGTCAGCAGGAGGAGCCGTCGATGGCAACACCGAACGCCCAACCCTTCGACTCGGGCACCGCTGCGCCGGAACCGAGCATCGGACAGCTGGTGCAGGACCTGAGCGCGAACGTGAGCACGCTCGTGCGCGGCGAGATCGCCCTGGCCAAGGCTGACCTGTCGGCCAGCGCCAAGGCCGGAGGAAAGGGCATCGGTTTCTTCCTCGGCGCCGCAGTTCTGGCTGTCTTCGCGTGGCTGCTCATCAGCTTCGGCCTGGTGTATGCGCT
>JBEVHX010000099.1:0-27038 GCA_040510995.1 Candidatus Nanopelagicales bacterium | reverse complement strand
CGCTTTGCGGCCGCCCTCGAGGACGTGCGCACGGTGTTCTGGAACGGGCCGATGGGGGTGTTCGAGTTCCCCGCCTTCGCGGAAGGCACTCGAGCCGTCGCGCAGGCGATCGCCGAGGTCGACGGACTCACCGTGGTCGGGGGTGGCGACTCGGCTGCGGCCGTGCGCGCGCTCGGTTTCGACGAGGCCGCGTTCGGCCACATCTCGACCGGTGGGGGAGCCAGCCTCGAGTACCTCGAGGGGAAGCAACTCCCCGGCCTACAAGCGTTGGAGACGTGATGGCACGCAAGCCGCTGATGGCCGGCAACTGGAAGATGAACATCGACCACCTCGAAGCCATCCACTTGGTGCAGAAGATCGAGTTCTCGCTGCGACCGCAGGACTACGACGCGGTCGACGTTGCGGTGTTGCCGCCGTTCACGGACCTGCGCGGCGTGCAGACCCTGGTGAGCGCTGACAAGCTCAGAATCCTGTACGGCGCGCAGGACCTGTCGCCGGCCGACGGCGGCGCCTACACCGGCGACATCTCGGGGGCGATGCTCGCTCGGCTGGGCTGCACCTATGTGGTCGTCGGGCACAGTGAACGCCGGGAGTACCACGACGAGGATGACGCGCTGGTCGCGGCCAAGACCCAGGCTGCGCTGCGGCACGGCCTCACCCCGATCGTCTGTATCGGCGAACGGCTCGAGGTTCGGCGGGCGGGCCGGCACCTCGCGCACACGCTGGCTCAGCTCGACGGCGCCCTCGCCGGGCTGTCCGAGGACCAGGTCGCCGCCGTCGTGATCGCATACGAGCCGGTCTGGGCAATCGGCACCGGAGAGGTCGCGACCCCGGAGGATGCGCAAGAGGTATGCGGCGCGATCCGGGCTCGGATCGCGGAGACACTGTCACCCGCCGTGGCCGAGAACCTCCGCATCCTGTACGGCGGGTCGATGAAGGCGGACAACGCGCCGGGCATCATGGCGCAGCCGGACATCGACGGCGGACTGGTTGGTGGAGCGAGCCTGGACGGCGACGGCTTCGCCCGCATCGTGCGCTACCGCGAGGCGCCGGCGATCGTCTAGGCCGCGTCCGGGGTATCCTCGGGTCCGTTCACCGATCTTCTGGAGCCGCAAACCCATGACCATCGTCACCGTGACCCTCGCGGTCCTGCTCGTGATCGCGAGCCTCCTGCTGATCCTGCTGGTGCTGCTGCACAAGGGTAAGGGCGGCGGTCTCTCGGACATGTTCGGCGGCGGCGTCTCGAGCTCCCTGGGCGGCAGCTCGGTCGCCGAGCGCAACCTCGACCGGATCACGATCGCCATCGGGCTTGTCTGGTTCGCCGCGGTCGTCGCGTTGGGCTTGGTCTTGCAGGCCTGACGACCGCTCTCATCGCTGTCGCGCTTCGTCTCGTCCCCGGAAGGATCCCGGAAGGAACTGCCTGTGGCCAGTGGCAACGCAATTCGAGGGACCCGCGTCGGAGCCGGCCCGATGGGAGAGGCGGAGCGAGGTGACTCAGCCCCGCGGCACCGGGTGTCCTTCTGGTGCGCGAAGGGCCACGAGACCCGGCCGTCGTTCTCCGAAGAGGCCGCGGTACCGGACACGTGGGACTGCCCCCGATGCGGCTGGCCGGCCGGACGGGACAAGAACGCGCCCCCGGCGCCGCCCCGCAACGAGCCGTACAAGACTCACCTGGCCTACGTGCGCGAGCGGCGCACCGACACCGACGGCGCCGCGATCCTCGACGAGGCCCTCAACAAGCTCAGGGGCGACTGACCCGCTGGAGTGCATGCGGCAGCTTGCTGGCCGCGGCTGAGTCGAGTAGGAACAGCGTGCGAGAGCGGCCCCGGGCGCCCGCGACCGGCACCTGCACGACCCCGCTGTCCTCCAAGGCCATCCGGATCGGCCCCGCCTTCGACTCCCCGGCGGCGATGACCCAGACCTCCTGCGCAGCGTGGATCGCGGGCATTGTCAAGGTGATTCGGGTCGGCGGCGGCTTCGGCGCGCCGCGCACCGCGACGCAGGTCCGCTCGGTCTCATACAGCGCCGGCATCCCGGGGAACATCGACGCGATGTGGGCGTCCGGGCCGACGCCGAGCATGAGTACGTCGAAGGACGGGACATCGGCGTGGTCCTCCGGGCGCGATGCTCGCTTCAGCGCGGTGGCGTATGCCTCCGCCGCCGCCTCTGGGTCGTCCGCATACCGCCCCTCGGCCGGAGGCATCGGGTGGACCCGGGCCGGGTCCAGGTCGACCCGATCGAGCAACGCCTCGCGGGCATGGGTCTCGTTACGCTCGTTGTGCCCGGCCGGCAGGAACCGCTCGTCACCCCACCAGATGTCCAGCCTTGGCCAGTCGATGGCGTCCCTGGCGGGCGTCTCGGCGACCGCGGCCAGCACCGCGACCCCGATCGTCCCCCCAGTGAGGACGGCGCTCGCCGAGCCGGTGGCCGCCTGCCGGTCGACCAGGCGGGTGATCAGCCGCGCGGCGACAGCTTGCGCGAGCAGGTCCTCGTCGCGATGGATCACCACCTCGGGAGCGCTCATGCCTTTGGCGCTCGCCGGCGAGACGCCGCCTTGCTCGGTGTGGTCGTCGTCTTGGCGGCCTTCTCGGCGCTCTTGCTCGCGCTCTTGTTGGTGACTTTGGCCCGCGTCGCGCGGACCGAGCGCAGCCGCGGCTTCGGGACTGGCGGCGGTCGGTGTGTGTGCCGAAGCACCTCGCCGTAGACCTCGTCCTCGTCCAGCCGCCGCATCTCCTCGGCGATCGCCTCGCTGGTCGATCGCCGGAACAGCGCGATGTGCCGGTCCGGCTGGCCTGGCTGTTCGAGCACGGCGGTCCGGCCGTCGGGACGCAGGACAGACATGGCGCCGTCGACGGTGTGCAGCCGGACTCCGCTGATCCCGGGACCGCGCGAGCTCTTGCGCTCGACGGGCACCTTGAGCCTCATCTCCAACCAGCGCGCCAGCAGCTCGCCGCTGGGGGAGGAGCGTTCGGCCAGGATCTCCCCGCCGGTGATGCGCGCGTACGGCTGGTCGAACAGCGCGGCGAGCAGGGTGCGCCAGCCGGTGATCCGCGTCCACGACAGGTCGGTGTCACCGCCCTGGTAGCCGTCGGCGCGGATGTCCAACGCCTGGTCGGGGGATCGACGGGCGGCCGCGTCCGTGACCCGCCGCTGCGCCAGCCGGCCGATCTTGTCGGCCGAGGGCGTGTCGGGCCCCTTCCCCGGCCACCAGACCATCACTGGCGCGTCCGGCAACAGCAACGGCAGCACCACCGATGCCGCGTGGTCCGCGAGCGGCCCGTGCAGCCGCATCACCACCGTCTCACCCGGGCCGGCGTCACCGCCGTAGCGGACCTCTGCGTCCACGCGCGGCTTGCCCCGACCGGGTCGCGGGACCACGACCAGGATCCTCGATGGGTGCTCGTGGGCCGCCTCGAGCGCGGCCTTCATCGCGTCGTAGTGCTCGTGCTCGTCGGCCACGATCACGAGGGTCATCACCATGCCGACCGTCGGTGCGCCCGCCTGGTGCCGCAGCTGGACCATGGCCGACGCGATCTTTCCCGCGTTGGTGTCAGTGAGGTCGACGATCACGGCCGCCTCCATGCCCGTCCGTCGCGCGCCAGCATGGCGTCGGCACTCGGTGGGCCCCAGGTGCCGGAGTCGTAGGGCTCGGGCTTGCCTTGCTTGGCCCAGTAGTCCTCGATCGGGTCGAGGATCCGCCAGGACAGCTCGACCTCCTCGTGTCGCGGGAACAGGGGTGCCTCGCCGATGAGCACGTCGAGGATCAGACGCTCGTACGCCTCCGGGGAGGCCTCGGTGAACGACTCGCCGTAGGCGAAGTCCATGGTGACGTCGCGGACCTCCATCTGCGTTCCCGGCACCTTGGAGCCAAACCGCACCGACACGCCCTCGTCCGGCTGCACCCGGATCACCAGCGCGTTCTGCCCGAGCTCCTCCGTCGCGGTCGCCTCGAAGGGGAGGTGCGGCGCCCGCTTGAACACCACCGCCGCTTCGGTCACTCGACGCGCCAGCCGCTTGCCGGTCCGCAGGTAGAACGGGACCCCGGCCCATCGGCGGGTGTCGATGTCGAGCCTGATGGCCGCATACGTCTCAGTCACGGAGTTCGGCGCCATGCCCTCCTCCTCCAGGAATCCGGGCACCTGGATCCCGCCCTGCCAGCCGGCCGCATACTGGCCACGGGAAGTGTGCTTGCCCAGGTCGTCCGGAAGCCGCACCGCGGAGAGCACCTTCTCCTTCTCGGCGCGCAGCGTCTCGGCGCTGAACGACACGGGCTCCTCCATCGCCATCAGGGCGAGGAGCTGGAGCAGGTGGTTCTGGATGACGTCGCGCGCGGCCCCGATGCCGTCGTAGTAGCCCGCGCGCCCACCGACGCCGATGTCCTCGGCCATCGTGATCTGGACGTGGTCGACGTAGTTGCCGTTCCAGATCGGCTCGTACAACGCGTTCGCGAACCGGAGCGCGAGGATGTTCTGCACCGTCTCCTTGCCGAGGTAGTGGTCGATCCGAAAGACGCTGCCGCTCGGGAAGACCTCGCCGACGATCCGGTTGAGCTCCACTGCGCTCTCGAGGTCGTGACCGAACGGCTTCTCGATGACGACTCGGCGCCAAGACCCCGGTGGGCCGTCGGCGAGGGCGTGCTCCTTCAGCTGCTGCAGCACGTCGGGAAAGAACTTCGGCGGTACCGACAGGTAGAACGCGTGGTTTCCACCGGTGCCCTGCACCGCGTCCAGCGTGGTGATGGTCTGGCGCAGCTGGTCGAAAGCCACGTCGTCGGCGAAGTCACCCGGCACGAAGCGGAACCCCTCCGCCAGCCGGTCCCAGACCTCCTCGCGGAACGGGGTGCGCGAGTGCTGCTTGACCGACTCGTAGATGACGTGGGCGAAGTCCTGGTCCGCCCAGTCCCGTCGAGCGAAGCCGACCAGCGCGAAGCCCGGCGGCAGCAGGCCGCGGTTGGCCAGGTCATAGATCGCTGGCATCAGCTTCCTGCGGGACAGGTCGCCGGTCACCCCGAAGATGACGAGCCCGCAGGGCCCGGCGATGCGGGGCAGCCGGCGGTCGCGCGGGTCGCGCAGCGGGTTCTGTCGCACCGCGTCAACCCGCGTTGCGGAGCGCGGTCTCGACCGTCTGCAAGAGCTCCTGCCAGGAGTCGATGAACTTCTGCACGCCCTCCACTTCGAGCACCTCGACCACGTCGTCCATGTCGATGCCGAGCGCCGCCAGGTCGGCCATCACCTGTCGCGCGTCCGCATACATCGAGGTGACCTGGTCGCCGCGGATCACGCCGTGGTCGGCGACCGCGTTGAGGGTCGGCTCGGGCATGGTGTTGACGGTGCCGGGCGCGACCAGCTCGACGACGTACTGGGTGTCGTCGTAGCCGGGGTCCTTCACCCCGGTCGAGGCCCACAGCGGCCGCTGCGGCTTGGCGCCCTTCGCCTCGAGCGCCTTCCACCGGTCGCTGCTGAAGACCTCCTGGTAGGCCTCGTACGCGAGGCGCGCATTCGCGATCGCCGCCTTGCCGCGCAGTGCCTTCGCTTGTTCGCTGCCGAGCTTGTCGAGCCGCTTGTCGATCTCGGTGTCGACCCTGCTGACGAAGAACGACGCGACGGACGCAATCTCTGCGATGTCGTGCCCGTTCTCGAGGGCCTCCTCCAAACCCGACACGTACGCGTCCATCACGGCGCGGTACCGCTCGATGCCGAAGATGAGCGTCACGTTGACGTTGACCCCCTGTCCCAGCGTGTGCGCGATGGCTGGCACCCCAGCCAACGTCGCCGGGATCTTGATGAACAGGTTGGGCCGATCGACCAGCCACCACAGCGCGCCGGCCTCGGCTCTTGTCGGGTCGTCGTCGTTGGCCAGCCGTGGGTCGACTTCGATGGACACCCGGCCGTCGAGGTGACCGGTGCTCTCGTAGGTGTCGCGGAGCACGTCGCATGCCCACCGCACGTCATACGTGGTGATCATGCGCACGGCCTCCTCGACGGTGACCTTGCGGACTGCGAGGTCGTGCACCTGCTCGGCGTACTCATCGCCGGCGGATACGGCCTTGCTGAAGATCGTCGGGTTCGTGGTGACCCCGACGACGTGCCTGTCGGCGATGAGTCGCGCGAGATCGCCTGTGCGCAGCCGTTCGCGGGACATGTCGTCCAGCCAGATGGACACGCCCTGCTCGGCGAGCTGACGCAGTGCCTCGGTCATGGTGTGCCTCCTGGACATCTCAGGTGGGTTGGATGCGCTCGCCGGCCGCCGCCAGGCTTTCATGCGCCTTGACGACGACGTTCTCGGCGGTGAAGCCGAACTCGTAGAACAGTGTCTGGTAGTCGGCGGAAGCGCCGAAGTGCTCGATGGACACGCAGCGCCCGGCGCTGCCCACCCACTCCCACCACGGCTGGGCGATGCCGGCCTCGACGGACACCCTTGCCTTGACGTCCGGGATCAGCACGGTGTCGCGGTAGGCCTGCGTCTGCTCGCGGAACCACTCGACGCAGGGCATCGACACAACCCGGGTCGGCACCCCCTCGCCCTGCAGCCGTCCGCGGGCTGCGAGCGCGACCTGCACCTCCGACCCGGTGGCGATGAGGATGACCTGCGGCCGGACGCCGTTCGTGGCATCGGCCAGGACATATCCGCCTTTGGCGACGAGATCGGCCGACGCCAGCTCACTGCGGTCGAACACCGGCACGTTCTGCCGGGTCAGCGCAATCCCGGCCGGGCGGTCTGTGTGCCCGAGCACGGTGCGCCATGCGACCGCGGTCTCGTTCGCGTCGGCCGGGCGCACCAGATCGAGGCCCGGGATGCCGCGCAGGGCCGCGACCTGTTCGATCGGCTGGTGGGTCGGGCCGTCTTCGCCGAGGCCGACCGAGTCGTGCGTCCAGACGTAGGTCACCGGCAGCTTCATCAGGGCGGCCAGCCGGACTGCCGGCCGCATGTAGTCGCTGAACACCAGAAACGTCGCGCCGTAGGGCCGGGTGCCGCCGTGCAGCGCGATGCCGTTGAGGATGGAACCCATCCCGTGCTCGCGGATGCCGAAGTGCAGCACCCGGCCGTATGGCCCGCCTTCGAACTCTTTGCTCTGCCGGTCCGCCGGCAGGAAGGACGGCTCGCCCTTGGGTGTGGTGTTCGTCGACTCGGCCAAGTCGGCCGAGCCGCCCCACAGCTCAGGGAGCCGGGGCGCGATCGCGTTGAGCACCGCGCCGGACGCCTTGCGGGTGGCCATTCCCTTCGGGTCCGCGTCGAAGGTCGGGAACCAGTCCTGCCAGCCGTCGGGGAGCCGGCGCTCGCGCAGCCGGTCGTGCAGGGCGGCCCGCTCGGGGTTCGCCGCTCGCCAGGCACGATATCCCGTGTCCCATTCGCGATGCAGCGCGCGCCCGCGCTCGATGACATGGCGCGCGTGCGCCAGCGCGTCGGGCGGTACCTCGAAGTGGTGGTCCGGGTTCCAGCCAAGGATCTCCTTGGCTGCACGGACCTCGTCCTCACCGAGGGCGCTGCCGTGCGCCTTGTAGGTGTCCTGCAGCGTCGGCGCAGGCCAGCCGATGATCGTGCGCAGCGCGATGAACGATGGTCGGTCGGTCACGGCCAGCGCGGCGTCGTACGCGTCGGCCAGCGCCTGCACGTTCTCCTCGTATGCGCCGTCGTCGCTGAGCCAACGAACTGTCTGGACGTGCCAGCCGTAGGCCGCATAGCGGGCGACCGGGTCCTCGGTGAACGCGATGTTCGTGTCGTCCTCAATGGAGATGTGGTTGTCGTCCCACAGCAGCACCAGGTTGCCGAGCCGCTGGGTGGCGGCGAGGGAGGACGTCTCGGAGCTGACGCCCTCCTCGAGGTCGCCATCGGAGGCGAAGCACCAGATGGTGTGGTCGAACGGGCTCGTGCCGGGGTCGGCGTCGGGATCGAGCAGACCGCGCTCGCGGCGGGCGGCCATGGCCATGCCGACCGCGTTGCCGACGCCCTGACCGAGCGGACCCGTCGTGGTCTCCACCCCGATCGTGTGGCCGTGCTCCGGGTGGCCGGGGGTCTTCGATCCCCACGTACGCAGCGACTCCAGGTCAGACAGCTCCAGGCCATAGCCGGACAGGAACAGCTGGATGTACAGCGTGAGGCTCGAGTGTCCGCAGGACAGCACGAAGCGGTCCCGCCCGGCCCAGCCCGGGTCGGTCGGGTCGTGCCGCAGGAAGCGCTGCCACAGCAGGTAGGTGGCTGGCGCCAGACTCATCGCCGTCCCCGGGTGGCCGTTGCCCACCTTTTGGACGGCGTCCATGGCCAGCACGCGAATCGTGTCGACGGCTTGGCGGTCGAGATCGGTCCAGTCCAGAGACATCGGTGGTGCTGCTCCTTCCGGGGAACGGTCTGGCACCGCTTGCGAGCCTAGCGATTGGCTAGAGTGGCGGCGCTGCAACGATCTGTCTGACGAGACTGCCCCGGAGTGCTGGTGACCACACTGGACGCGCGTCCGACCTCGGTCGTGGCGTCGGGTGGATCGGCGTCGGTCTGGGCGCGGGTGCGCGCATATGTCGCCCTGACCAAGCCCCGGATCATCGAGCTGCTGCTCGTGACAACCGTGCCGACGATGATCCTGGCCGAGCGTGGGCTGCCCCCGCTCGGGTTGGTCCTGGCCACCCTGGTCGGCGGCACGTTGGCCGCGGGCAGCGCGAACACGCTGAACTGCTACCTCGACCGCGACATCGACCGGGTGATGATCCGCACCGGTCACCGGCCGCTGGTGACCGGCGCGGTGACGCCGCGCGAGGCGCTCGCGCTGGGCATCGTGCTGGGCGGGGCGTCGGTTGCTTTCCTCGGACTGACGACGAACTGGCTCGCAGCCGGGCTGGCCTTGCTCGCGATCCTGTTCTACGTCGTCGGGTACACCCTGCTGCTCAAGCGGCGAACTCCGCAGAACATCGTCTGGGGTGGCATGGCCGGCTGCATGCCGGTGCTGATCGGCTGGGCGGCGGTCACCGGGTCGCTCGCGTGGACACCGGTGATCCTTTTCGGGGTCATCTTCTTCTGGACGCCGCCGCACTACTGGCCGCTGTCGATGCGCTTCCGCGACGACTACGCGACGGCCGGCGTCCCGATGCTGCCAGTCGTCGCCGAGCCTGAGGTCGTCGGGCAGCAGATCGTGGCCTACTCATGGGTGATGGTGGCGACGTCGCTGCTGCTGTGGCCGGTGGCGCCGACCAGCTGGATCTACGGCTGCAGCGCACTCGTGCTCGGTGCGTGGTTCCTCGTGGAAGCACATGGGTTGCGGCGACGCGCCCGCCGGGGGAGCACCGGCACCGCGCTGGGTGCGATGCGGCTGTTCCACGGGTCCATCACCTACCTGGCGTTGCTGTTCCTCGCCGTCGCGGTGGATCCGCTCCTTCTCGGCTGACTGGTCGCACGCCGACTACCAGGAGTGGATCACGGACACGCTGGCGCACGCGCTGCTCCACGACGGGTCAAGAGGCTAGCCGGCCAAGGCGCATCAGAACCGAGGCGCCGCCGAGCAGGGGCGAGCGGTTGACGGACAGGGAGCCACCTGACGCCTCAGCGGTCCGTCGGACGACGTCCAGACCGAGTCCGGTCGAGCCGATGCCGGACACGCCGCGCTCGATCACCGCCGAGTCCGCGAAGCCAGGACCGGCGTCCTCGACAACCAGGTCAACCGTTGTGTCATGCGGTTCCACGGTCACCGATATCCGCGATCCGTCCGGCGTGTGCACGAAGACGTTGTCGAGCAGCGCGTCCAGCGCCTCGCCGAGCTCCCGGGCGCCGCATACAACCCGGAGCGACATCTGCGGCAGGTGTATCGAGACCACACGGCCCTGCTCGTCGGCGAGCGCGGACCAGAACTGGACACGCTCGTGCACCACCCCGACCGCGTCGCAGCCGACGACTCCCGGTTCGGCGCTTGGCCGCCGGGCCTCTCGGATCACCTCGTCGATCTGCCGGTCGAGTGCGTCGACATCGGTGAGGATGCGCTGCCGGTCGTCGGGGTCGTCGATCAGCTCGGCGTCGAGCCGCAGCGCCGTGCTGGGCGTCCTCAGCCGGTGCGACAGGTCGGCCACCGACTCGCGTTCGGACTGCAGCAGGCCGCGGACCCGGTCTGCCAGCCGGTTGAGCGAGCCGCCCAGGCTGCGCAGCTCGGGCGGGCCGGCCGGCTCCACCCGGGCGGACAGGTCGCCAGCCTGAAGCCGAGCTGCGACCGAGGTGAGCTCGTGCAGTGGCTGCAGGAACGAACGGCTCAGCAGAGCTCCCACCCCGAGAGCGACCGCGAGCAGTCCCAGTGCGAGCCCGAGCAGCGCCAGCGACGCCGAGAGCACCCCACTGCGGAGCGCATTCGTCGGGACATCGACCCGGAGCACGGCGGTGCCTTCGGGACGACCGGCCACCGGCACGAGGACCGAACGGCCGTCATCGTTCTCCTCGACGAATGAGCGGCCGGTCGCCGCCAGGTCCACCGCGGTAGTGCGCTCCACCCCGGTCCCGAGCACGGTGCCGTCGGCGAGATACACCGTGACCGGTCGCTCCGCGGCGGCGGATGCCTGAGTCGCGGCCGCGTCGATCCCATCCGGCTCGAGGGTGCCGACGACGGGCACGAGCGGCTGGGCCACCAGGAGCGCGGCGTTGGTCGCCCGGTCGGCGGCGACGTCACGGACGAGCACGAACAACGGGACGAGGAACGCGATGAGCACTACGGCCGTGGTCGCGGCGAGCGTGAGCAGGATGCGTCTGGTCATGGCGGCGGACGTTCAGGCGCGACCGCGACCAGCTTGACTCCCACGCCGCGCAACGTCACGAGCAAGGTGGGCGGGCCACCGGCCGCGGCGATCTTCTTGCGCAGCCAGGCCAAGTGGACATCGACGGTCTTCTCGGCCCCGCCGTACGGTTGTCGCCATACCTCCGCCAGGAGCTCGCGCTTTGACACAACGGTCCCAGCGCGCGCGGCCAGGTGGGCGAGCAGCTCGAACTCCTTCGGCGCCAGCTCGAGCACATTGCCGGCCCAGGTGGCTTCTCGCGAGCGCACATCGACGACCAGATCGCCAACGCTCATCGGGCCTGGCTGCCCTTCGCCGGCAGTGCTGCGACGCAACACCGCCCGGATCCGGGCCTCCAGGGTCGCGGCGCGGAATGGCTTGGCCACGAAGTCGTCGGCCCCGGCGTCCAGGGCTCGCACGACGTCCTCGTCCGCCGTTCGCGCCGTGACGACGATGACCGGCGCTTGGGTGACCCCTCGAAGCATGCGCAGCACCTCCATGCCGTCGAGGTCCGGCAGACCGAGGTCCAGCAGCACCACCTCCGGCATCTCGTCGACGACGGCGCGCAGGGCGCTCGCGGCGTCCGGCACCGAGGTCGCGACATGACCCGCCCGAGACAGCGCGCGCAACAACGCGGTCCGGATCGTCGGGTCGTCCTCGACAACCAGGATGCGCGTCACGCCCATGACGCTAACTGCGGGTGTGATGGGTCCGGGTGGAACTTGGCGGAGCCTTAGCCGACGCTTAGCCCCGAGGCGTGCTTGCCGCACGAATGATGCGGGACATGAGAAGGAACCTCACCACCGCCGCCATCGGCGCAGTCATCACTCTTGCGGCCATCGCGCTCGGCATCGGCGCGATCAGCTTCGTCCGTGCCGAGGTCAGCAGCACCGGCCCAAATGTGCTCAGCAGCGACCAGGTCGACGATCTCGCGGCTTCGGCCACGCCGTCACCCTCGAGCAGCCCGTCCAACAGCCCGTCCGACAGCCCGTCAGCGAGTGCGGACCCGACGAGCTCGGCATCGTCGAGTCCGACGAGCGTCAGCGACGGAGGCGCCGCGGTGCTCACCTCCAGCGGCGGCAGCGCGGTTGTGCGCTGCCAAGACGGTGGCGTGGTGCTCGTGTCCTGGGCGCCTGCGCCTGGGTTCGAGGTCGACGACAGCCTCGTGCGCGGCCCGGCGCGCGAGATCGAGATCGAGTTCCGCTCGGCCACGACCAAGGTGGAGATGTATGCCTCATGCAGCAACGGCTCGCCGACCAGCCGGGTCGAGGTGAAGAGCATCGACACTGACGACCACCGCGGCCCCGGTGGCGGGGACAACTCCGGTCCCGGCGGTGGCGCCGACGACAACTCCGGCTCCAGCCACAGCGGCGGCAGCGACGACTGATCATCAAGGGCACCGGCACCCGCTTGACTAGGGTCAGGCGGGTGCCTGACGTCGCATACGTGACCTATGCCGGGGCCGACGGAACCGAGGACCCGGACATCGATCTCCCGATCGCACTTCGGGCTCTCCGGGAACGTGGTGTGAGCGTCGTTGCGGTCCGCTGGGACGACCCGAGCGTCGACTGGGCGGACTATCGCCTCGTGCTGGTGCGCTCGACCTGGGACTACACCGAGCACTACGCGGACTTCCTGGCCTGGGTCCGGCGGGTCGATGCCGCAACCAGAATCCGTAACCCGTTGACCACACTCGAGACGAACACCGACAAGCGCTACTTGCGCGAGCTCGAGCACGCGGGCATCCCGATCGTTCCGACGACGTGGGTCGAATCCACCGCCGACCTGGCCGCTGCCCGGCTCGCCCGTATTCCGTCGGTCGTGAAGCCTGCCGTGTCCGCGGGTGCACGCGACACGGTCCTCGCGGTTGACGAGACCGCAATTCACTCGCAGGCCGAGCACATCCTGACGCTGGGCAAGCCGGCGATGGTCCAGCCGTACCTGGCCGCCGTCGAGCACGAGGGCGAGGTTGCTGTGATCGTGCTCGGCAACCAGATCAGCCACGCGGTGCGCAAGGTGCCGCCGCTGACCGAGGGGGGCCATGGTGACCCATCCCGCCCGGTCGTCCTGGACGCCGAGCTGCGCGGGTTCGCTGAACGGGTGCTCGGCGTCGTGCCCAACCGAAGTGAGCTGGTGTACGCGCGGGTCGACGTCGTCCGGAACGACAACGGGCAGCTCGTGCTGATGGAGCTGGAGCTGACCGAGCCGCTGCTGTTTCTCGGTTACGACGCGGGTGCGCCCGCTCGGTTTGCCGACGCGGTAGTCGCGGCGCTGCCCTGAGCTGCGTCCCCACCCGCGTCGCGGACGCGCAGCGCGTACAGCAGCCGCCAGGTCGCGATCCAGACCAGGCAGGCGCCGAGCAGGTGCACCGCCACGAGCAGCTCGGGCAGGTGGGTGAAGTACTGCGTGTAGCCGACGAGCCCCTGCGCCAGCGTCACTCCAAGAAGCTCGAGAGACCGCCGTCGAGTCCGCGCTGGGGCGTCGGTGAGCCGAAGCGCCAACACCATCGCCAGCACGAGACCGACGAAGACGATGACGACATCCGCGTGCAACCAGCTGACCGTGCGGGGGTCGAGGCCGAAGCGCGCCGGGTCATCGGCGTCCCCGGAGTGCGGCCCACTGCCGGTGACGATCGTGCCGAGCACAAGGACGACAGCGGCCACGACCGGCAGCGCTCGGCCCAGCCAGCGAACCTCTGGCCGGACCAGCGTTCGGGCCGGTCCGTCACCGGGCTCGGCGCTGCGCTCGACGAGCGCGACCGCGGCCGCGATCAGCACCATGGAGAGCAGCAGGTGCGCGGCCACTGTCGCCGGATGCAGGTCGGTGAGCACCGTGATGCCACCGAGGACGGCCTGTCCAAAGACCCCGAGCAGGCCGGCCGATGCCAGCAGAATCAGCGGCCGGCGTCGGGGCACCATGCGCCACGCCACGACAAACGTGGCGACCGCGACGGCGGTGACGAGGAAGGTCAGCAGCCGGTTCCCGAACTCGATGTAGACGTGGTAGCCCTCCGGCTGCTCACGCACGGGTGTGTACGAACCCGGCGAGCACTCGGGCCAGGACGGGCAGCCGAGCCCGGACCCAGTCAGCCGGACCAGTCCGCCGGTGATGACGATGGCGGTCTGCGTGACGAGGTTGGCCCAGAAGATGCGTCGTGCCACCGGTCCGGCCGCGTTTCCCGAAGCCACCTCCTGGTCCACAAAGGCGATCGTACGGTCGGCTACTCCCAATGAAAGGTCCGTGCCGCCAGCCCGAGCCCGGCCAGCGCCCACGTCACCATGACGAGCACGTGCGACCAGCTCAGCCCGCCACCGGACATCGCGATGCGCAGCCCCTCGCCGAGGGCGCCGGAGGGCAACAGCTCGATGAACGGCTGCACCCCATTCGGGTAGCGGTCGAGCGGGACGACGACGCCGCCGCCCAGAAGCAGCAGCAGGTACACGAGGTTCGCGGCCGCGAGGGTGGCCTCCGCGCGCAGCGTGCCGGCCATCAGCAGGGCCAGGCCAGCGAAGGCTGCGGTGCCGGCGAGAACGACGATCAGGACCGCCAGCGGTGCACCGGTCGGCGACCACCCCAGCAATGCTGCGACAACCAGCAGCAGCAGCACTTGGAGCGCCTCGATGGCGAGCACGGCCAACGTCTTGGCGGCGACCAGCCCACTGCGGGACAACGGGGTCGAGCCGAGGAACTTCAGCACCCCGTAGCGCCGCTCGAACCCGGTGCCGATAGCCAGGCCGGTGAACGCCGTCGACATCACGGCGAGGGCGATGACGCCGGGCAGCACGGCAGCCAGGCGCTCGGCGCGGCCGTCGGCCTCGCTGACCGCATCGACCGGCACCACCGTGAGCCCGACAAGCAGGAGCAGCGGGATCAGGATCGTGAGCAGCAGCTGTTCGCCATTGCGCAGGGTGAGCCGCACCTCGGTCGCCGTCTGCGCCGCGATCCGACTCGGCACGCTGGCTGCGCCCGGTCGCGGCTCGAGCCGCATCCCGATCATCGAAGCTCGCGTCCGGTGAGCTCGAGGAACACGTCCTCGAGGCTGCGGTGCCCCGTCACCAGGCCGCGGGGCATGACGCCGTTTGCCGCGCACCAGGCGGTCAGCGTCGCGAGCAGCTGCGGCCCGATCTCGCCCTCGACCCGGTATGCGCCCGGCGCATCCTCGGATGCCGAGCTGCCCACCGGCAGGGCGGTCAGCAGGCCGACCAGGTCGAGGCCGGCGGGCCCGTGGAACCGGACCACGGTCTCGTCGAGCGAGGTCAGGTCGGCCGGCGCCCCAGCCGTCACAACCTTGCCGTGGTCGACGATGACCACGTGGTCGGCCAGCCGCTCAGCCTCGTCCATCGAGTGGGTGGTCAGAAGAACGGTCGAGCCGGCTTCCCGCAGCTGCCGGACCAGGTCCCACGTCGCATGCCGGGCCTGCGGGTCGAGGCCGGTGGTCGGCTCGTCGAGGACGACCAGCTCAGGGCGCCCGACCACCGCGAGCGCGACACCGAGCCGCTGCTGCTGCCCGCCCGAGAGTCGGCGGTAAGCCGTCCGCGCGCTCGCGGCCAACCCGAGGCGGTCCATTAGGGCGGCCGGGTCAAGCGGATGCGCATACAGACGGGCGACGTGCCGGACCATCTCCTGGACCTTCGCGGCCGGGTAGACGCCGCCGCGCTGCAGCATCACGCCGACGCGCGGTCGCAGCGCAGCGCCGTCGCGAGCCGGGTCGAGGCCGAGGACCCGCACGCTGCCGCTGTCCGCCCGGCGAAAGCCCTCGATGACCTCCAGGGTCGTCGTCTTGCCGGCCCCGTTCGGGCCGAGAAGCGCGGTGACCGTGCCTGCCTCGGCACGCAGGCTCAGGTCGGAAACGGCGACGATGTCCCCATATCGCTTGACGAGGCCCTGCACCTCAACCGCCGCAGTCTCGACCGCTGGGCCCGCCACGAGGCCCGATCCTAGGTTCGCCCAGAACGGAAGGCCCGACCGGGCCGTCCTGAGGTTGGCCATTCGGCGCCGAATAACGCAAGATAGGTGTTGTGAAAATCCAGGTCGAGCGCGACACCCGGTCGCGGGTGACGCGCAGCCTGCTCGAGGACGGTCCGGCCACAACCGCCGTTCTCGCCGGTCGGCTCGGGCTCACCGCGGCGGCGGTCCGTCGCCACCTCGACGCGTTGGTCCTTGACGGAGATGTCGAGGCGCGCGAGCGCCCGCCCTACGGTCCGACCGGGTCGCGCGGTCGCGGTCGTCCGGCCAAGGTCTTTGCCCTCACCGACACCGGCCGAGCCGCGTTCCCGCAGGCATATGACGACCTCGCCGTGCAGGCGCTGCGTCGGCTGGCCACCGTCGGCGGGGAAGGGGCTGTGCTGGACTTCGCACGCAACCGGCTGTCCGACCTCGAGCACCGGTATGCCCCCGCGGTGGCGGCGGCGGAGCGCTCGGAGCACGCGCGTACGCTCGCGCGGGCACTGTCGGTCGACGGCTTTGCCGCTGCCGTCGACCGCGCGCCATGGGGCAACGGGCAGCAGCTGTGCCAGCACCATTGCCCGGTGGCGCACGTCGCCGCCGAGTTCCCCGAGCTGTGCGAAGCGGAGACCGAGATGTTCGCCAGACTGCTCGGCACGCACGTCCAGCGGCTGGCCACCATCGGCCACGGCGACCACGTCTGCACCACCTACATCCCCGAGCACACCCCGCAGCACAGCCCCGAGCTCCCAGAAGGGACCACCCCGTGACCGACACGATCGTCATCCCCGAGGCGACCCAGCGCGAGATCGAGGGCCTCGGCCGTTACAAGTTCGGTTGGGCCGACACCGACGATGCCGGCGCCGTCGCACAGCGCGGGCTGTCGGAGGCCGTGGTGCGCAACATCTCTGCGCTGAAGTCCGAGCCTGAGTGGATGCTCAAGATGCGGCTCAAGGGCCTGCGGCTGTTCGACAAGAAGCCGATGCCCGTCTGGGGGGCCGACCTGTCCGGCATCGACTTCGACAACATCAAGTACTTCGTGCGCTCGACCGAGAAGCAGGCTGCCTCCTGGGAGGACCTGCCCGACGACATCAAGAACACCTACGACCGGCTGGGCATCCCGGAGGCGGAGAAGCAGCGGCTGGTCGCCGGGGTGGCGGCGCAGTACGAAAGCGAGGTTGTCTACCACAAGATCCGTGACGACCTCGCGGAACAAGGCGTCATCTTCCTCGACACCGACTCCGGTCTGCGTGAGCACCCGGAGCTGTTCCAGGAGTACTTCGGCACGGTCATCCCGCCGGGTGACAACAAGTTCGCCGCGCTGAACACGGCTGTGTGGTCGGGTGGCTCGTTCATCTACGTGCCGAAGGGAGTCAACGTCGAGATTCCACTGCAGGCCTATTTCCGCATCAATACCGAGAACATGGGCCAGTTCGAGCGGACGCTGATCATCGCCGACGAGGGCTCCTACGTGCACTACGTCGAGGGCTGCACGGCGCCGATCTACTCCTCCGACTCGCTGCACTCCGCCGTGGTGGAGATCGTCGTGAAGAAGGACGCGCGCGTTCGCTACACGACCATCCAGAACTGGTCGAACAACGTCTACAACCTGGTGACGAAGCGGGCAGTGGCGCACGAGGGTGCGACGATGGAGTGGATTGACGGCAACCTCGGTTCCAAGGTCACCATGAAGTACCCGTCCGTCTACCTGATGGGCGAACGAGCCAAGGGCGAGACGCTCTCGGTCGCGTTCGCCGGCGAAGGCCAGCACCAGGACGCCGGCTCCAAGATGGTGCACTGCGCGCCGAACACGTCCTCGACGATCGTGTCGAAGTCGGTGGCCCGCGGCGGCGGCCGCACCTCCTACCGCGGTCTGGTCCAGGTGCAGGAGGGCGCATACGGCTCGAAGTCGAACGTGCGCTGCGACGCGCTGCTGGTCGACTCGATCAGCCGCTCCGACACCTACCCCTACAACGACATCCGCGAGGACGACGTCCAGCTCGGCCACGAGGCGACGGTCTCGAAGGTCAGCGACGACCAGCTCTTCTACCTGATGAGCCGCGGCATGTCCGAGGAGGAGGCCATGGCGATGATCGTGCGCGGCTTCATCGAGCCGATCGCGCGAGAGCTGCCGATGGAGTATGCGCTGGAGCTCAACCGGCTCATCGAGATGCAGATGGAAGGGGCCGTGGGCTAACCCGTGGGGATCTCGCACAACGCGGCCAGGGAGCGCGGGGAGCGGGTGACGTCCTTCGACGTCACCGACTTCCCGATGCCCCACGGACGCGAGGAGGAGTGGCGGTTCACGCCTCTCGAGCGGCTCAAGGCGGTGCTCGATGACGCGCCATCCGATGCGCGCCTCGAGTGGACGACGACCCTTCCAGACGGCGTCGAGCTGACCGAGCTCTCGGCGGTGGACGCGCGGGCGCGAACCGTCTCGGCACCAGTCGACCGGCCGTCGGCGCTCGCGGTCGCGCACTCCGGCGGGGCCGTGCTCGTGCGGGTTCCCGCCGAGCTCGAGCTGGCCGAGCCGATCGTGCTGCGGCTGCACGGCCGCTCGCGTGACGACGTCGTTTGGGGGCACGTGCTGGTCGAGGTCGGCCACCACGCCAAAGCCACCCTGCTCGTCGAGCACACCGGCAGCGCGCAGTATGCGGCCCAGATTTCGATCCGAGTGGACGACGGCGCCCGGGTGGACTTCATCAGCGTGCAGACCTGGGCGGACGACGCCGTCCACGTCGGGCACACCGCAGCGCGGCTCGGCCGCGATGCCGCACTGCGCGTCTTCGAGGTGACCCTGGGCGGCGAGACGGTGCGCCTGGCGCAGACCGTCGAGTACGACGGCCCCGGCGGCGACGCAGACCTGCTCGGCATCTACTTCGCCGACGCGCACCAGCACCTCGAGCACCGGCTGTTCGCCGACCACGCGGTGCCTCGCTGCAAGTCGCGGGTCACCTACAAGGGCGCGCTGCAGGGCGAAGGTGCCCACACGGTGTGGATTGGTGACGTGCTCATCCGCGCAGCCGCTGAGGGCACCGACACCTACGAGGTCAACCGCAACTTGGTGCTCACGGACGGCGCCCGCGCCGACTCGGTGCCGAACCTCGAGATCGAGACCGGCGAGATCATCGGCGCCGGGCACGCCAGCGCGACCGGAAGGTTCGACGACGAGCAGCTGTTCTACCTTCAGGCGCGCGGGATCCCGGAGGACGAGGCCCGCCGGCTCGTTGTGCGCGGCTTCTTCGCTGACCTCGTGCAGCGAATCGGCATACCGGAGCTGGAGGAACGCTTGATCGAGGCACTTGAGCGCGAGCTGGCTGTGGCGACCGCATGAGCTACGAGAAAGCCTGCACGCTCGCGGACCTGCCCGACGTCGGGGCGATCCGCGTGCTGGTCGACGGCGTGGCGATCGCGGTGACGCGCAGCTCCGACGGTGAGGTGCATGCCATCCGCGACGTGTGCTCGCATGCCGACGTGCCGCTGTCGGAGGGCGAGGTTGACGACCACACGCTCGAGTGCTGGCTGCACGGCTCGCGCTTCGACTTGCGCACCGGCAAGCCCACCGGCCTGCCGGCCACCCAGCCGGTTCCCGTCTACCCCGTCCGCATCGACGGCGACGACGTCCACGTCGACGTCACAGCCGACTCACTCACGCACTGAAAGGTTCATGTTGAGTACCCTCGAGATCCGAGACCTCCACGTTGCCGTCGACACCGGCGATGCCGACGGTGGTGTGCGGGAGATCCTGCGTGGCGTCGACCTCACGGTGCGGCAGGGCGAGACCCACGCGCTCATGGGTCCGAACGGCTCCGGCAAGTCGACCCTCGCGTACTCCGTCGCCGGCCACCCGAAGTACCGGGTCACACAGGGCGGCGTGACGCTGGACGGCGAGAACGTGCTCGCGATGAGCGTCGACCAGCGGGCCCGCGCCGGGCTGTTCCTCGCGATGCAGTACCCGGTCGAGGTGCCCGGAGTCTCGGTGTCGAACTTCCTCCGCACCGCGGCGACGGCGATCCGCGGCGAGGCACCGAAGCTGCGGGAGTGGGTCAAGGAGGTCCGCACCGCGATGAGCGAGCTGCAGATCGACTCGACCTTCGCCGAGCGCAACGTGAATGAGGGCTTCTCCGGCGGGGAGAAGAAGCGGCACGAGATCCTGCAGCTCGAGCTGCTCAGGCCGCGGATGGCGATCCTCGACGAGACCGACTCCGGCCTCGACATCGACGCCCTTCGCGTGGTGTCCGAAGGCGTCAACCGGGTCCGCGCCACCGGCGAGGTCGGCGTCCTGCTGATCACGCACTACACCCGCATCCTGCGCTACATCCACCCCGACTTCGTGCACGTCTTCATCGACGGCCGGATCGTCGAGGAGGGCGGCCCGGAGCTCGCCGACCGACTGGAGTCCGAGGGCTACGAGCGCTACGCCAAGGCAGGCGCCGAGACGCCATGACCGCCCCCGCCCTGTCGCTGGCCACGCCGCTCGACGCCGAGCGGATCAAGGCCGACTTCCCGATCCTGTCCCGCACCGTGCGCGGCGGCCGGCCGTTGGTGTACCTGGACAGCGGTGCCACGTCGCAGAAGCCACGCCAGGTGCTCGATGCCGAGCGGGCCTTCTACGAGCAGCACAACGCGGCGGTCCATCGTGGCGCGCACCAGCTCGCCGAGGAGGCGACGGACTGCTACGAGTCGGCTCGGGCGCGGATCGCGGCGTTCATCGGCGCCGCGGCCGATGAGATCGTCTTCACGAAGAACGCAACCGAGGGCATCAACCTCATTGCGTATGCGATGAGCAACGCGGCGACCGCCGGCGAGGAGGCAGCCCGGTTCCGAGTCGGCCCCGGCGACTCGGTTGTCGTCACGGAGATGGAGCACCACGCGAACCTGGTGCCGTGGCAGGAGCTGTGCCGCCGCACCGGCGCGACACTGCGCTGGTTCGGTGTGACCGACGACGGTCGGCTCGACGTGTCCGACCTGCGAACCGTCATCGACGAGACGACGAAGGTCGTGGCGGTGGCGCACCAGTCGAACGTGCTTGGCACGGTCAACCCGGTGGACGTCTGGGTCGCCCGCGCCCGCGAGGTCGGCGCTCTCACGGTGCTCGACGCATGCCAGTCGGTGCCGCACATGCCGGTGTCGGTCGATGCGCTTGGGGTCGACTTCCTGGTGTTCTCCGGGCACAAGATGCTCGGCCCGACCGGGATCGGGGTGCTCTGGGGCCGGCGCGCGCTGCTCGCAGTGATGCCGCCGTTCATCACAGGCGGGTCGATGATCGAGATGGTCTACCTCGACTACGCGACGTATGCGCCGCCGCCGCAGCGATTCGAGGCCGGCACACCGATGGTCGCGCAGGCGGTCGGCCTGGCGGCGGCCGTTGACTACCTCTCGGCGGTCGGCATGACAGCCGTGCATGAGCACGAGCACGCGCTGACCGTTGCCACGCTGGCTGCGCTCGCCGAGATCCCTGGCGTACGGATCATCGGACCGGCGGACGGTCGGATGCGCGGGGGAGCCGTCTCGTTCGCGGTCGACGGAATCCACCCGCACGACGTCGGCCAGGTGCTCGACGACCAAGGGATCGCGGTCCGGGTTGGGCATCACTGCGCGTGGCCGCTGATGCGCCGCTTCCAGGTGCCCGCCACGACCCGCGCGACGTTCTACCTCTACAACACGGCGTCGGACGTCGAGGCGCTGGCCGACGGCGTGCGGTACGCGCAGAGATTCTTCGGGGTCGCGTGATGCAGCTCGAGTCGATGTACCAGGAGATCATCCTGGACCACTACCGCAGCCCGCACCGACGTGGGCTGCGCGAGCCGTACGACGTCGAGGTCCACCACGTCAACCCGACCTGCGGCGATGAGGTGACCCTGCGCGTCCTGATCCGCGACGACCGGATCGTGGACATCTCGCACGAGGGCGTCGGCTGCTCGATCAGCCAGGCGTCGACGTCGGTGATGACCGACCTGGTCGTCGACAGGCCGCTGGGCGAGGCGCTCAAGACCGGCGAGGCGTTCCGCGAGCTGATGCTGTCACGCGGTGCGGTGGAGCCGGAGGATGCGGGGCTGGAGGACATCCTTCAGGACGGGGTGGCCTTCGCCGGAGTCTCGAAGTTCCCGGCCCGCGTGAAGTGTGCGCTGCTGGGGTGGATGGCATTCAAGGATGCGGCCGCACAGGCGGTCGACGGCATACGTGAGGGACAGCCATGACCGAGACCACGCTGATCGACGACGTGACCGAGGCGATGCGCGACGTTGTCGACCCCGAGCTGGGCATCAACGTTGTCGACCTCGGTCTTGTGTACGACATCCACGTGGACGACGACCGGCGGGTCACCCTCGACATGACGCTCACCTCGGCCGCCTGCCCGCTGACCGACGTCATCGAAGACCAGACCAGCGTCGCCCTGAAGGACCACGCCTCCGAGGTTCGGATCAACTGGGTGTGGATGCCGCCGTGGGGTCCGGACAAGATCACCGACGAGGGTCGCGAGCAGCTCCGCGCGCTGGGCTTCAACGTCTGACCCGAGTGGCATAGGCGACCGCCTCGGCGCGGTTGCGCAGGCCGAGCTTGGTCAGGATGGCGCTGACGTGGTGCGCAGCCGTCTTCCGCGTGATGAAGAGGCGATCGGCGATCTCCGGATTGCTCAGACCGGCCGCGACGAGGTCAAGCACCTGCTGTTCGCGACCTGACAACGCGCCCGCGCTGCGGGCGGCCGATCGACCGGAGGCTCCCAGCCTTCGCAGGAGTGCCGCAGTGGCGTCGGCGTCGGCCCGGGCGCCGAGGGACTCGAAGGTGGTCAACGCCCGCTGGCCTTCGAGGACGGCGGCAGCCGGATCTGCCGTCGCCCAGAGCTGGGCCAGCAGCAACCGAACGCGAGCCCGTTCGTACGGCGTATCTGGGGCGCCCAGCCTGGCCAGCGCCGCCTCGTAGTGCTGCGTGGCTGTGTCGACCTCACCCCGCAGCTGTGCCACCTGGCCGTGAGCGCAGTCGACCAGGGCGGCCATCCGCGCGTCGCCCGCGTCCCCGGCGAGGGCGTGCAGACGGCCCGCTGTGCGCTCGGCTGCGGTGGCGTCGCCGATCTCCACGTGCAGCTCGACCAGGCTGGCCAGGACGATCGCCTTCTCGAGTCGCGGCTGATCCTCGATGCGAAGCGCCCGTTCCAGCCGCGCTGCGGCGGTCCGATGGTCGCCGTTGGCGAGCGCGAGGCGCGCGGCGGGGAGCGCGACGAGCCGCGAGCTCTCGACGCCGTCGATGAGCGCCGCCGCCTCCTCCAACCGACCCTGGCGGATGCGCAGATCGGCCAGCCTCGTGGCAACCTGCTCGTACAGCACACCCCCACCGTCGGCTGCCGTGCGTAGCGCCGCCTGCAGTGCGGCCTCACCGCGCTGCCACTGTCCGGTATGCACCAGCACCCCGCCGTACAACGTGCGACAGGTGACGAACAGAAAGGGGCAGCCGTATCGGGCCTCGAAATCATCGGCCACCCGGCACCACTGGGTGGCGCGCTCGAGGTCGCCGGCGAGATCGCAGGCGTGCAGCATGTCGCAGCAGGCGTAGACCACGGTGTCCAGTTGTCGCGCCTCGCCTCCGAGGACTGCGGCCATGGCCTCGTCGACCAGCGCCAACCCCTCGTCCAGGCGGCCATCGGCCACCAACGCTTTGCCGAGACAGGTGAGGCCGCACAGCGCGAGATCGGCGTCAGCCGTAGCGTCCGCCACTACGAGCGCGCGCCGCGAGAGGTCTTCGGCGAGAGCTGGGTCGGATGTGACGTACCCGCGCGTGAGCCACACCCAGGCCTGGAGCAGAGCGTCGTCGGTCTGCCCGGACAACCGCTCGGCGCGAGCGATCCACCCACGGGCGGCCGCCGCGTTGCCGAAGTCGGACTGGTAGATGATGGCGATGGCCATCGCGCTACGGGTGGCCTCGGCGACGGCGCCGGCGCGCGCAAACTCGGCATACCCCCGCTCCTGGCAGGACAGGCTCTGCCGGGCTTCCCCCAGCCACCACAGGGCCGCACCAAGTCCGGCGAGTGCCTCGGCCGACTCCTGCTGAGCCAGGGCGGCGTCAAACGCGGTCCGTGCTTTCCCCCACTCTCCGTCAGCCAAGGCCGCATGGCCGAGCGCGATCTGCTCCTCTGCACCGACGGAGCTGTCTGCCACGACGACCATCATGCGCCGGGATATGGGTCAGCTGCCCGATGCTCGCGGTTCGCGGCGTGACACACCCTCGCGGTGAAGGGAGCACGAACTCACTTGCGGGAGAGCGAGATGTCAACCTCCAGGACACAGGAAACCGCGTCCGTCCAGACCTTTCAGATTCCGTTGGAGGCGGCGGAGAGCTACGAGCAGAACCTGGTGCCGATGCTGTTCGCGGAATGGGGCCAGCACTTGGTCGATGCCGCCGGCGTCATCTCCGGTCAGCGCCTGCTCGACGTCGCCTGTGGCACCGGAGCGGCGACCAGGGTCGCGGCCGACACAGTCGGGCCCGACGGGTCGGTGGTCGGCCTGGACCTCAACGAGAACATGCTGGTGGTCGCCCGGAGGTTCCGCGCCGACATCGAATGGCGGCGCGGTGACGCCGCGGCTCTCCCGTTCGGCGATGCATCGTTCGATGCCGTCCTGTGTGCTTCCGGGTTGATGTTCTTCCCCGACGTTGCACAGTCGCTGGCGGAGATGGCCCGGGTTCTCCGTCCCGGTGGCACGGTCGCGACCCAGACCTGGGCATCGACCGATGCGCAGGCGGGCTACGGACCGATGATCGACGTCGTCGCGCGGCATGCCGGCGCGGATGCTGTCGGCTTGGTGAATACGTACTTCCGTCTCGGCGATCTCGAGCAGCTGAGTCGGCTCTTCACGGCCGCTGGGCTCGCGGTGTCGTCGACGAGGACGCTGAGCAGCATGATCGAGCTGCCGTCAGTCGATGCTCTGGTGCGCAGCGAGATCGAAAGCACGCCCCTGATCGACCAGATCACCGACGCCGTCTACGAGCGGATATTGGAAGACGCCCGAGTCGCGCTGCACCCGTTCTGCTCGGAGAGCGGAGAGCTTCACATGCCCATCACCGGCCACATCGTGGTCGCCCGGCCGGCGTAGCCCACCGGCCCCGGTCTCAGGGCGTGCGGGTTCGGCAGACATAGACCGAGTCCAGCGGGTCGCCAGGGGCGTCCCACACGGTGACGTCCACGAACGTCATGCAACACGAAGCCGTCGATTTGTGCAGCCGGTAGGCCTCGCGTACTCCGCGACCGACTCATCACCCAGGCCGAGCCACCAGGAGCAGTCGCCGAGCGCGTCCACATCCGCACTGTCTCGTCTGGCTCGTCGACCTGGATGGCGTGAACGACACGAGGGCTGACCTGAACGCCGCTGACGTCGACCGCATCGTCGTCGATCTCCATGGGCAATCACCCCCTCACGTGTCACCTAGACTCTCCGACCGATCCCCATCTCGCGCGCCGAGCAGTCGCGCGCCCCCCAAGGAGAACCGCCGTGATCAGCGCGACCGACGTTGAGCTGCGCGCCGGCTCGCGCATCCTGCTCGAGCGCGCGACGTTCCGGGTCGCCCCTGGCGACCGGATCGGGCTGGTCGGCCGCAACGGCGCGGGGAAAACGACCCTGACCAAGGTGCTCAGCGGCGAGGCGCTGCCGGCAGCGGGCAGCGTGCAACGCAGCGGCAGCGTCGGGTACCTCCCGCAGGACCCGCGCACCGGCGACCTCGACGTTCTGGCTCGGGACCGGATCCTCTCCGCCCGCGGGCTCGACGACGTGGTCCGGCGGATCAAGGAGACACAGGGTCGGATGGCCAGCGCCGACGTGGACACGGCGGAGTCGGCGATGCGCTCGTACGCCCGGGCCGAGGAAGAGTTCCTCAGCCGAGGCGGGTATGCCGCAGAGTCGGAGGCGGAGTCGTTGGCCTCCAGCCTCGGCTTGGCGGCGCGCGTTCTGGAGCAGCCGATCCGGACTCTGTCCGGCGGTCAGCGCCGGCGGGTCGAGCTGAGCCGGATCCTGTTCGGTGGCGCGGAGACCCTGCTGCTCGACGAGCCCACCAACCATCTCGATGCCGACTCGATCGTCTGGCTGCGCGGGTTCCTGGCCACTCACAAGGGCGGGCTGGTCGTGATCAGCCACGACGTCGCCCTGCTCGAGACGACGGTCAACCGGGTCATGCACCTCGACGCCAACCGCGCTGTCCTCGACGTCTACAACGTCGGCTGGGCCGCATACCTGCAGCAGCGCGAGGTGGACGAGCGCCGTCGGCACCGCGAACGGGCGAATGCCGAGAAGAAGGCGGAAGCGCTGAAAGCGCAGGCCGATCGCATGCGCTACAAGGCGACGAAGGCGACCGCGGCCCAGAACATGGAACGTCGCGCTCAACGGCTGCTGGCTGGTCTGTCGGAGCAGCGACGATCGGACCGGGTCGCCCGGCTGCGCTTCCCCGAGCCGAGCCCCTGCGGCAAGACGCCGTTGCGGGCCACCGGGCTGTCCAAGTCCTACGGGTCGCTGGAGGTGTTCACCGACGTCGACCTCGCCATCGATCGCGGGTCTCGGGTCGTCGTGCTCGGCCTCAACGGCGCGGGCAAGACCACGTTGCTCAGGTTGCTGGGCGGCATCGAGCCTGCGGACACCGGCGACGTCGAGCACGGCCACGGGCTCAAGCTCGGCTACTACGCCCAGGAGCACGAGACCCTGGACCCGCAGCGCACGGTCCTGGAGAACATGCGAACGGCGGCGCCGGACACCGCGGACGTCGAGCTGCGCCGGATTCTCGGCAGCTTCCTCTTCAGCGGCGACGACGTCGACAAGCCCGCCCGAGTGCTGTCGGGCGGGGAAAAGACCAGGCTGGCGCTCGCCACCTTGGTCGTGTCCAGCGCGAATGTTCTGTTGCTCGACGAGCCGACGAACAACCTTGACCCGGCCAGCCGGGACGAGGTGCTCGCGGCCCTGCACAACTACCGCGGAGCGGTCGTGCTCGTGACTCACGACGAGGGCGCGGTCGAGGCGCTCAACCCCGAGCGGGTCGTGCTGCTGCCGGACGGCGTGGAGGACCTGTGGGGGGCGGACTATCTGGACCTGGTCGCGCTGGCTTGATCTCGGGGATCAGTGGCATAACTGCCCGGAGTGCGTGATCATGCCAAGTGGCAGCAGCGACTCGGAGGAGGCAGGCGTGGCCGACCTGACGAAGGGCCGCCGGGTGACCGGCACCGAACGAGACAAGCTCGCCGGAGATCTCAAGAAGAAATACGAAGGCGGCACCAGCATCCGGGCGTTGGCGGAGTCAACCGGACGTTCCTACGGTTTCGTCCATCGCATCCTGACCGAGTCGGGCACGACCTTGCGCGGACGGGGCGGGGCCACCCGCGGCAAG
>JBEVHX010000098.1:0-4285 GCA_040510995.1 Candidatus Nanopelagicales bacterium | reverse complement strand
TCACCGAGATCGGTCGCCCGCGACACGGATTTGCGGATGTTAAGCGCCAAGTGCCGGCGGTCGACGTCCGGGATCGTGACGTGCAGCCGGCTCCCGTCCGGGAGGCCGGCGTCAACGAACGAGGACGCTGTGCCCACGCGCGGACCGTCAGGCTCGCTCGATATCCGGCTACGCGCGGTTTTGGGCCCTGGTGCCATGTCCGGTTGAGAGCCCGAGTTCGAGGGTCACGGCGCTGCGTTGCACTGCTGGGCTAGGGCCGCACCAGACCGCTTTCGTATGCAGCGATGACGGCCTGGACGCGATCGCGAACCCCGAGCTTGGCCAGGACGTTGGCGACGTGGGTCTTGACCGTGCCGGTCGACAGCACGAGGTTGATCAGAGGATGCCGAGCTGGCTGGCCCGGGACAGCGCCTCGACCCGGTTGCGCGCGCCAAGCTTCTCTAGCGTGCGCTGCAGGTAGGTCTTCACCGTGTTGCGGGTCAGTCCGAGCGCGCTTGCGATCTCGGGGTTCGTCTCTCCCATCGCAACTCGACGCAGGATGTCGTACTCGCGCCTGGTCAGCCCATGGTCGCGCAGCTTGCGGCTCAGGGCCGCGCCGCTGCTGCCGCCGCCTTCGACGCTGACCACGCGCTCGCCGGCCATGACCCGTTTGATGACGTCGACGAGCTCATCGCGTTCGGTGTCCTTGACCACGACACCGTGCGCTCCGGCCGCGAGCGCGGCGTCCAAGGCCGCGTGATCGGGGTGCGCGGTGAAGATAATGATCTTGAGTGCGGTGTGCTGGGCACGCAACGCCTGCACCACCTCGGGCCCGAGCATGTCGGGCAGCCGCAGGTCGAGCAGCACCACGTCGGGGCGCAGCCGCTCGACGGCCGTGATGGCCTCGCGGCCGCTGCGCGCATACCCGGCAACCCGCAGCCAGGAGGTGCTTTGCAGCGCGAGCGTGACCCCATCCAGGACGATCGGGTGATCGTCGGTGACGAGCACATTGACGACCTTGGTCGTGGTCACATCGGCACCCACGCCTGAAGGGTCACACCGGAGTCGTCATTGCGGCCGAGGGTGACCGTGCCACCGACCCGCGCGACCTGTTCGGCCATCGAGGCAAGACCCAAACCGTCGCCCTGTACAGGGTCGGAGTCGAGACCGGCACCGTCGTCCGAGACGGTCATTGCGACACCGTCGCGCAGGGTGAAGACGCTGACGACGACGGAGTGCGCACCGGCGTGTTTCTCGACGTTCAGCAGCGCCTCCCTGGCGGCGTCCGTCAACACCTTGATCCGCGACGTCGGCAGCGTTGGGAGTTCGGTCAGGGTGATGACTCGCGCGTTGACCCCGGTGCGGTCCTGGAAGGCTCGGCAGTGCTCGCGGAGCGCAACGCCGAGCGCCACCTCCTCGGGGGGAGCGCTCAAGACCCGCAACGAACCGCGCAACGCGGCGGCGGCGTCCACGGCCTGCTGGTCGAGGGCGTTCACCCGAGTACGGATGTCCTCGTCCAGACGCGGCTCGTCGGACAACCGCTGCAGGCCGGCGCGCAACGTGAAGAGCATCGCGCCGACCGAGTCGTGCAGGTCCAGGGCCACGCGCCGGCGTTCCTCGTGCACGGCGACCTCGGCCGCGTGCCGCGCGCGTTCGGCGACCACCTGGGCGGCCGCCGTCCGGGTGGCGATCCGTTCGAGCGCACGAGCGGTGCGGTCGCCGAAGTCGGTCATGTTGCGGTTGGCGCCATACAGCACGCCCAGCAGGGCACCGTCGTGGATGATCGGGACCGCGATCATCGACTTCACGCCCTCGGTCTCGGCCTGCGCCCGGAAGTGGTGCGTGATCGCTGGCGAGGATGCGTAGTCGCTGACCCACAACGCTCGACGGTGGGCGAGCACCCGCCCGCCCAGTCCGGTGCCGACCGGAACGACCAAGCCGTCGACGATGTCGGTGTGTGCGTTGACCGCGTTGTGCAGCACGAGGCGGTCGTCGCCGTCTGGCTCGCCGACCCACGCGAGGTCGACCCCGGCCAGTTCCGGCACCGTCGTCAGGATGCGCTGCATCGCAACTGCCCCGTCGAGGAGCGCGATGATGCTGGCGTACTCCTCATCGAGGCTGAGCAGGACGTCGGGAGGTAGTGCCGCGCTTCGGCGGTTCCCCACGTCGCTCATCGTAGGCGGGCTCCCCAGCACTCGGGCGCGGCCGCAACCGCGCGAACCTAGTCCCTCGGCCGGCATCGTCCTCGGCCTGTGAGTCCCGCGCCATCTCCATGTGGAGATGTCCGGACGGCGATCTCCACTTGCCGCTACTCGGCGGGTTGACGACCCCGCATTCTCGGCGACCTCAGGTCAACCGCTGGAGGTCTCAGATGTCCATCCTCACCGTACGTGAGCTCCGGGTGAGCTACGGGCGGTCCATCGCCGGCTTGCGGAACGTGTCCATCGATGTCCCCACCGGCGCCGTCGTTGCCGTCCTCGGCAGCAACGGCGCTGGAAAGACCACCCTGCTGCGCGCAATCTCCGGGGTCCTCCCCGAGCACGGCGGGACTGTCGACCACGGGGAGGTCCTGTTCGAGGGTCGCGACATCACCCGGCAGTCGGCCGCCGCGATCGTGGCCGCCGGCGTGGTGCAGTCGCCCGAGGGACGGCGGATCTTCGAACGGCTCACCGTCGGGGAAAACCTACGCATCGGTGGGTTCGCGATTCGCGACGCTGCTGCCACGCGCAGGTCCCGGGAGTTCGTCTGCGAGCTGTTCCCGCTGCTGCACGACCGCCGTGAGCAGCGCGCCGGCCTGTTGTCCGGAGGTCAGCAGCAGATGCTGGCGATCGGTCGGGCACTGATGGCGCAGCCGCGGCTGCTCCTGCTCGACGAACCGTCGTTGGGGCTGGCGCCTCAGGTTGTCGGCCAGATCGGACGAGTGATCACCGAGATCAACGCTCGCGGCACGACGGTCCTGGTTGTCGAGCAGAACGCGGCGATGGCGTTGTCCATCGCGGCTCACGCGTTCGTGCTCACGACCGGCCGGGTGTCCCTGTCCGGACCGGCCGACGAGCTCGCGGCCGACGACGCGGTCCGCGACCTGTATCTCGGGCGGGCCGCCGAGGCGGCCGTCGACCACGAGCTGGCGGTCGCGACCGGAGGGCGCGTGGCGTTGCGGCGGTGGGAGGGATGAGCCGGCCAACGAGCGACCTCGCCACCGGGCCGGCGTTGGCGGTCGACGCGATCACCGTTCGCTTCGCCGGTGTGACCGCACTTGACAGCGTGTCCTTCGACGTTGCGCCGATGGCGATCCACGCCGTGATCGGCCCGAACGGTGCCGGGAAGTCGACGCTGTTCAACGTCGTCTCCGGCGCCTACCGCCCGGCGAACGGCGCGGTCTGGTTCCGCGGCACCGACCTGACCCAGACCCAGCCGCATGACGTCGCCGGCCTCGGTGTGGCGCGGACATTCCAGAACATCGCCCTCCTCGCATCCGAGACGGTCGAGGACAATCTGATGCTGGGTCGGCATCACCTGACGCATGCGGGATACCTCGCCACAGCGGTCGGGCTACCACGTGTGCGGCGCGAGGACAGACGACACCGAACTCGCGCCCGAGAGATCGCAGCGTTCGTGGGGCTGAGCGACAAGCTCAACGCGCCGGCCGGCGCCCTGTCCTACGGCGACCAGAAGCGCGTTGAGGTCGCCCGTGCCCTGAGTGTGGAACCCCATCTGCTGCTGCTCGACGAACCGGTCGCGGGCATGAACGCCCACGAGACCTCAGCCATGGCACAGCTGGTCCGGGACATCCGGGACGCGCTGCTGATCCCGATCCTGCTCGTCGAGCACGACATGGGGATGGTGATGGCGATCGCCGACCGGGTCACGGTTCTCGACTTCGGCCGCCGCATCGCAGACGGCGCCCCCGATCAGGTTCAGCGGGATGTCGAGGTGCAGCGCGCCTATCTCGGTACCGGAGAGGACTAGCCATGTCCCAACTCCTTCAGCTGCTCGCCAGCGGTGTCTCGCTCGGGGCGGTGTATGCGCTGCTCGCGCTCGGCTTCGTCGTCGTGTACAAGGCGAGCGGCGTCGTCAATTTCGCTCATCCGGCGTTGCTCATGGCGGGCGCATACGTGACGGCCCGGCTGAGCGGCGCCGGCGACGTGCCGTTTTACGCGGCCGTGCTCATCGGCATTGGCGGCGCAGCACTCATCTCTCTGGTCATCCAGTTCTTCCTGGTGGCCCCAGTCGCCAAGCGGTCCGTCATCGCGGCCAGCATCCTGACAATCGGAGTCGACGTCGTCCTCCAGACGGAGATCAACCG
>JBEVHX010000097.1:0-34580 GCA_040510995.1 Candidatus Nanopelagicales bacterium | reverse complement strand
CGCCGTAGAGCCGGTGGCCCGCTGTGTAGGGCTTGGCGGTCTCGGTGCGGGCGACCACATCGGTGCGCAGCTCGATCTTCGGACCGGTGATCTCGCCGACGTAGATCTCGGCGAACCCCGTCGGGTGCGACAGGACGACCTCGAGCTTGCCGTCCGGCTTCGGCCGCCAGTAGCCGAACTCGGTCGCTGCCGGTCGCACGAGCTCGCCCGCGTCGTCGAGCAGCCAGCCGCGCGACTGGTACTCGAGGAAGGGCCGACCGTCGTGCCGGAACGTGACCTCCTGGCCGAAACGGAACTCCTGCTCGATGGTCGGGTAGCCGCCAACGCCAACGCCCTGCCAGGTGCCGAGGAGGAATGCCAACGGCTCGAGTTCGACCGGAAGCTCGGTGGTGGTGATCCCCACCGGCTCAGCCCTGACCCTTGTAGAGCTTGTAGACCACGTAGGCCGCGAACCAGGTGACCGCGATGCCGACCAGCACGAGCAGGCCCGTGTACACGATCTCCAGCACCCGGCGAGTCTACCGTTGGCTCGTGACGCGATCGCTGGTCGTGAAGGTGACGGTGGGGGCCGAGGAACCCGAGCGATGCAACCAAGGGTTCACTGTGGCGGCGACCGCGCTCGCGGCCGGCACCGAGGTGTCGCTGTGGCTGACGGGCGAGGCGACCTGGTTCGCGGTGCCCGGCCACGCGGAAACCTTCCACCTCCCCGAGGCTGCGCCGTTGGCGGATCTTCGGGATGCCCTGCTGTCCGGTGGTCAGATCACCGTGTGCACGCAGTGCGCGGCGCGGCGTGGCCTGGCCGCGCCGGGACTGATCGAAGGTGTGCGGCTGGCCGGGTCCGCGACATTCGTGGAGGAGATCACCGCGCCGGATGTCCAGGCGATCGTCTACTGATCGCGACTTGCGTTCCAGATCGCGACGTTTACGGCACGATCCCGCACTCAGATCGTGATCAGGCCGGTAGTGCGACCTCGACCTCGGAGACGCCGCCCTGCTGGGCGACGACCGCGCGGTCCACGGTGGTCCCCGGCGCAAGCGTGCGTAGCGTCCAGGACCCCGGCCCGGCAAAGAACCGGAAGTGCCCAGTCGCCGAGGTGGGTACCTCGGCGGTGAACTCGCCGGCCTTGTCGAGCAAGCGCACGTACGCGCCGCCGATCGGCCGGCCGGCGCGCGACACGACGCCCTGGATGACTGTCTCCTTGGCCACGTCGATCCCTTCGAGTGAGAGTCCTCCTGCGACGACGCCGCACATCAGGCGGCACCTCCTGCCGGCTCGCCCGGCTCGTCGCCGAGCTGGATGGCCACGCCGACCAACGAGCCGTACTCAGTCCACGAGCCGTCGTAGTTCTTCACGTTCGGGACGCCGAGCAGCTCGTGCAGCGCAAACCAGGTGTGCGCCGATCGCTCGCCGATCCGGCAGTAGGCAATCGTGTCGGTCGACAGTTCGACACCCTTGCCTTCGTACAGCGCCTTCAGGTCCTCGTCCGCCTTGAACGTGCCGTCGTCATTGGCGGCCTGGCTCCATGGGATGTTCTTGGCAGTCGGGATGTGCCCACCCCGCTGAGACTGCTCCTGCGGCAAGTGGGCCGGCGCGAGCAGCCGACCCGCGTACTCGTCTGGTGAGCGGACATCGACCAAACCCTGGGACCCGATCGCGGCCACCACCTCGTCGCGGAAGGCACGGATCGAGGTGTCCTGTTCCTTGGCGACGTATGCGGTCGCTGGTCGCTCTGGCACGGCCTCGACTAGCTCGCGGGAGTCGAGCTCCCACTTCTTGCGGCCGCCGTCGAGCAGCTTGACGTCTTCGTGACCGTAGAGCTTGAAGTACCAGTAGGCGTAAGCCGCGAACCAGTTGTTGTTTCCGCCGTAAAGCACAACAGTGTCGTCGTTGCTGATCCCCTTCGCCGACAACAGCGCCTCGAACTGCTGCTTGTTCACGAAGTCACGGCGGACCGGGTCCTGCAGATCGGACTTCCAGTCGATTCGGACGGCGTTCTTGATGTGGTTCTTGTCGTATGCGGCAGTGTCTTCGTCGACCTCGACGAGCACCACCTTGGGATCGTCGAGGTGGGCCTCGACCCAGTCTGCATCGACGAGAACATCGCTGCGGGCCATGGAGGGTTCCTTCCTAGATGCGAGCGTGCGATGGAGTGGAGACGATGCGACGGCCAAGCAGGTAGAGCTCGCACCCGAGACAGAACCCGAAGGCCGCGTTGAGGAAGGCAGCGACGAACGCCGCTGCCGTGGCGCCGATCGCGAGCGCGTCGAGGCCGGCCGCAAAACCAAACAACCCGATGAGGCCGAACGCGAGGCCGACGGCCTGCGCGAACCTCGGCGGTCGCGCGTCCTCGAGCTCGGCGGGCGGTCCGACTCGCGGACGAACGGCCCGCCGGTACAGCACCGCATACGGCGAGGCGTGCAGGCCGATGAGCGCCGCGACGGCGAACACAGCCGTCTGCGCGAGCAGCAACAACCCGCTGCCGGTGACGAGCACCAGAGCGAGCATCGTTGCGGTGAGCGCGGCCGCGAAACGCAGACCGCGAGGGTCGACGGACACGAGTGGTTCCTCCTGACGAGGACGCGAGGCTGACGGACGCGTCAGGACCCGCGGAGGCGCCTCCGAGTCAGCGACTCAAGGAAGGCGGGCGCAGGCCCGTCAGGGCATACGACACAGGCAGGTGGCCACGCGGCACAGGTCGACCGCGCGCCGTTTGGTGAGACTCACCTGCCAGGACATGCCGCGATGGTAGGGCCGCAGTCCCGTGCCAAGCCACCGTGTGTCCGCAATGTGAGACGGGCGTCTCACGCCTCAGCAGGGATAGCGGCGCCGAGCGCGGCAATGACATCCGCCTTGCGCGGGGCGCCGCTCGCGCGTCGCACGATGACGCCGTCGCGATCCAGCACCAGCACGGTCGGCGTCCGCATCACCGCAAGATGACGGACCAGGTCCAGGTTGGACTCCGCATCGACTTCGACATGGGACGTTCCTGGCACCATCGCGGCAACCTCGCCGAGTACCCGGCGCGCAGCGACGCACGGCTGGCAGAAGGCGCTCGAGAAGTGAACGAGGGTGGCCCGCTCCCCGAGCGGTGCCCGGAGGTCGACCGCTGTGAGGCGTTCAACCGCCGACGACGGCTGCTTCAGCCGGCCGTCGACCCGACGCCGCCACAGCCCGAATGCGGTCGCGGCAAGAACCGCCACGACCAGCACTCCAACCCCGATCTCCATGACCTCGCCAACGCTACGTCCCCTCAGCCCCTTCCCCGTGATCATGCAGAAACTCCGACGGCCGAATGTCCGCACAGGGGCGCCGCGGGGAGTTTGTGCATGATCACGGGGAGAGTTGAGGGGGGTTATGAGAACGTGACGTCCTCGCCGGAAACCTCGGCCAGGGCACCGTCGCCCGTGGCCGTGACCGAGTTCAGGCGCAGGCCGCTCGGCAGGCCAGTGACCGGCACAGTGGTCGACAGCAGGCCGACGAGGCGCCCGGGTGCCGCGAAGCCCACCGGCTCGACCACCTCGGCCGACGTCGCCTGCAGCCGCACGACATCACCCGCACCGTCCGGCGACGGCTCCACGGAAACCTGGACCGAACCGCGGACCCGGACTTCCACGCCCAGCAGCTCGGCGGTCCGCTCGACCTGCACCTGCCCGTCCGGCAGCGGGCTCAGCACCAGGCCGAGGCCAGAGGCCGTCGCGATGTCGTCCCAGCCGAGCAGTGCCGTCCCGGTGACCGACCCGGCAGTGGCCGAGCCCGCATCCCGATCGATGCTGACGTCCCGCAGCTCCGCGTCGAGGCGGTCCACCACGATCCGGTCCGCCGGTACATCAGTCGCAATGATGTCGACCCGGTCCGCCTGCTGGCGAAGCAGCTGGGTCAGCGCCGGGAACCCGCGCAGCTCGACGGACGGCGCGGTTGGGGTACCGAGGGCCGCCTGCAGCTCGCGCTCGGCATACCCCTCGACCACCTGCGCGGCCACCCTGTCGGCGACGACCAGGAGCACCAGCAGGACTCCCACTGCGATCAACCATCGGCGCACCGTCCGGGTCATGTGACTGTGACGCTGGCCAGCACGTACAGCAGCGGGATCCCGAGGGCCAGGGGCAGCGCGGCGCGCGCCGGATCGAGACGGCCGACGACTGCCTCGCTCATCCAACCGGCCTGGACCGCCCCAACCGACGCGACTGCCGGGCCGACCGCCACCAGCGCGACCGCGCCGAGCCCAGAACGGTCGGCCAGCCCAACGGCCATCCCCAGGCCGAAGCCCACCCCCGTGCCGACCGCGGCCCCGAGAGCCAGTCCCGGAGTCCAGCCGGCCAACAGGTCGGCCACGACGGCGGCCACGCCCAACGCCGCCAGCCCGACCAGCAAGGCATCCTGTCCGTCGGTTGAACGCGACAGCGGGATCGCGGTCGCCAGGCCAACGCACAGCACTCCGACCGTGACCGCCGCACTCATCGACTCGACGACCCGCTCGCGGCCTGCGGGCCGCATGATCTGCTGGAGAAACACCACCGGAACGAGACCCGCGGCCACCGCGACGACTGGCCCGATCCGCCCGCCTTCGTCGTCCAGCAGCAACACGATGGCCGAGGCGAGGCTCGCCAGGGCGCCGATCAGGAACCCTCCGCGGGCGGCCGGCGCATCGACCAGGCGGTGCCACGTTGCCGCGAGACCTGCCTGCACGAGCAGCACCACGAGCGTGGTCAACGGCACACTGACGTATGCGGCCCCGGCCAGCAGCGCGGCGGCCACGCAAGTCAAGGCCGCCGGCACCATGGTCGAGAAACCTAACCGCCCGCGAATCTTGACGTTGGCGGGGTGGGACGGCGCCTCGACCTGCCCCGCTCAACGTTCGCGGGGTCAGTGCGGGTCGGGCTGCCCACCGGGTTCGAGTGGTACCGGTGCGAGGCCGACCGCGGCACGGATCCAGTCCCCGATCCTCGAGAGCAGCTCGGCGCTGGCGGCCGCCTCGGCGTGCCCGAACCCGGGCTCGATCCACAGCTCGGAGTGCCCCTCGCTCGCTGCCGCCAGCTGCTCGCCGTGCTCCACCGGGAAGTAGGCGTCCTCGTCGCCGTGCACCACGAGCACCGGAACCGGCGCGATCCGCGCGATGACGGCGCGTGGCTCCTCCGGCACCTCGACCCAGTCGTCCCGCCCGAGCCGCGTCTTCAGCGCCACCCGGGCAAGGGTCCGGCCGCCGCGCCGCTCGACCAGCCGATGCACCTGGCGCATCCGCTGCGTTCCGCGGTAGTACCAACGAGCCGGACCGCTGACGGCGACCACCGCATCCGTCCCGCCGATCAGCGCAGCGTGCCGCACGACGACGGATGAGCCCATCGAGAAACCCACCGTCGCCACCGACCGATAGCCCAGCAGCCGCGCCCAGGCCACGGCCGCTGCGACGTCATGGATCTCGCGGTCCCCCAGCGTCGACGCCCCGCCGCTCGCCCCGTGTCCGCGTAGGTCGGGCACCACCACCCCGCCGTCGGCGGCGAACGCGCGGGCCGCCCGCCGGACCGACGGCTTCGCCCACGAGCCGGTGAAGCCGTGGGCGATCACGATCGCGAGATCCCGGCTCGCTGGCTCATTGAGCTGCCCTTGCCGCTCCAGCCGGACCGCGCTCACCACCACCCCGTCCGCGGTCAGCAGGCTCCGGGCCTCGCTGACGGCGGCGCTCGGTCCGGAGGCTCGATCTCGCACAATCCGATAGTCTCGCCGCAGCGGGATCCGGGTAGCCATCGCGACGATGCGGGCGCCTCGGGTCCCTTCGTGCATGGTGAGCCGTGGTGGGGCAGCCCTCCCCGGAAGGAGGCGGCGTGAGTCGACTTCTCCTGCTGACCAATGATCTTGCGCCCTCCGCTGAGGTTCTGCCCGCCCTCGGGCTGCTCGGCCACCACGTCCGGGTGGTTCCCGCGGAGGCGTCTGCCCTGATCGACGCCCCGCCAGCCGACGTCGTCCTGGTGGACGGAAGGCGAGACCTGCCGCACATCCGCAGCCTGTGCCGACTCATCCGGACGACCGGGGTGGACTGCCCAGTCCTCCTTGTGGCCACCGAGGGCGGCCTGGCCGCGGTCAGCCACGAGTGGGGCGTCGATGACGTCGTGATCGACGGCGCCGGGCCGGCCGAGGTGGAGGCCCGGCTGCGGATGGCCCTGGGGCGGCTCGCCGCCCGCGAGGAGAACGACGTCCCCGACGAGATCCGCTCAGGCGACGTGACCATCGACGAGGCCACCTACACGGCCAAGGTCAAGGGCCGCACGCTCGACCTCACCTTCAAGGAGTTCGAGCTGCTGAAGTTTCTCGCCCAGCACCCGGGGCGGGTGTTCACGCGGGCGCAGCTGCTGCAAGAGGTCTGGGGCTACGACTACTTCGGTGGTACCCGAACGGTCGACGTCCACGTCCGACGACTCCGGGCAAAACTCGGTGTCGAGCACGAGCTCGTGATCGGCACGGTCCGCAACGTGGGGTATCGCTTCGTTGTGCCACCACCACGCGATCCGGCGGAGGCCTCACCGCGACTCCCGATCGGCTGACCGCCGACATGATCAGCGGGTGATCGACTCGCCGGCGCCAACGCCGCAAGTCGAGATCCTCGGCCGGCTCGATCCCGACCACGTTGAACAGGTCGAGGCGCTCGTCCGTCGCGCGACCGAGGCGGACGGGGTCCGTCCGCTGTCCGAGCACGTGTCGTTGCATCTGCGTCATGGCGGCGACGAGGAGGTCCGCAACGTGCTGGTCCGCGTCGACGGCCGGCTGGCGGCATACGGGCACCTCGATGTGACTGACCTCGTGGAAGGCGCGAGCGCCGAACTCGTGGTGGAGCCGACGATGCGACGCCGCGGGATCGGGTCACTCCTGGTCACGACCTTGCTTGCAGCCAGCAACGGACGACTGCGCCTGTGGGCGCATGGCGAACACCCCGCCGCAGCGGTGATGGCAAAGTCGCTTGGCTTTCGCCAAGTTCGTTCCCTGTGGCAAATGCGACGGTCCTTGTATGCGCCGCTGCCCCCGCCGCAATGGCCGGCTGGGGTCACGGTCCGGACCTTCGAGGTGGGCCATGACGAGGACGCCTGGGTGGACCTCAACGCCCGCGCCTTCGACGGCCACCCGGAGCAAGGCAAGTGGACCCGGACTGACCTGGAGCGGCGGCTGGCCGAGCCATGGTTCGGAGCTGACGGGTTCTTCCTCGCCGAGCGCGACCAGCGCCTCGTCGGCTTTCACTGGACCAAGGTCCACGGCGGTCATGACCACGCTCAGCACGGGGACGTCGATGACAAGAAGGCGCACGCCGAACAGATGCACGGGCACGAGCCAATCGGTGAGGTGTACGTCGTCGGCGTCGACCCGGCCGAGCAGGGGCGAGGGCTGGGCAAGGCGTTGACGCTCGAAGGCCTGGCCCACTTGCGCGCGCTTGGCCTACCCGAGGTGATGCTCTACGTCGACGCCGACAACGCGGCCGCGATCCGCGTCTACAGCGACCTGGGGTTCACTCACTGGGACACGGACGTGATGTTTCGCGCGCCCTGAGACCCGCCTGGAGCACGAACAGCGGGCGCTTGCGTTGGGTTTCACCCCCCGTTCACCCCGGCGCCGTCGGCATGGGTGACAGGATGACCCGGTGACGGACGTGAGCGACGTGACCGACGTGACCGAGCGTGCGGCCGCGACCGTGACGCCTACGCCCGGCCCTGAGGCAGTCGAAGAGTTCGCCGATGTCTCGCTGGAGCTGCCCGAGGACCGCTTCGCGGACCGTGAGGTGTCGTGGCTGGAGTTCAACCAACGCGTCCTCGAGCTCGCGGAGGACCCGCAGCAGCCATTGCTCGAGCGGGCCCGTTTCCTCGCCATTTTCGCGAGCAACCTCGACGAGTTCTTCATGGTCCGGGTGGCCGGACTCAAACGCCGGATCGCGACCGGCATCGCGGTGCGTTCGGCCAGCGGCTCGATGCCCAGCGAGGTGCTGGAGAAGATCTGGTCCGGCACCCGCGATCTGATGACCCGGCACGCGGCGGTGTTCCGGCGCGAGATCATGCCCGCGCTGAAGGCGGAGGGCCTCCACATCGTCCGGTGGGAGGAGCTGGAGCAAGAACACCGGGACCAGATGGCCGGTGTCTTCCGCGACCGGATCTTCCCGGTGCTGACCCCACTGGCTGTCGACCCTGCTCATCCCTTCCCTTACATCTCCGGCCTGTCGCTGAACCTCGCGGTCGTGGTGCGGAACCCGAATACGGGCAACGAGCACTTCGCCAGGATCAAGGTTCCGCCGCTGCTGGATCGGTTCGCCCGGGTCGATGCGGACGTGTTCGTGCCACTGGAGGACGTGATCGCGGCGCACCTCGACATGCTGTTCCCGGGGATGGAGGTCCTGCAGAGCCACTCCTTCCGCGTGACCCGCAACGAGGACGTCGAGGTCGAGGAGGACGACGCCGAGAACCTGTTGCAGGCGTTGGAGAAGGAGCTGCTGCGACGCCGCTTCGGCCCACCCGTCCGGCTGGAGGTCGAGCAGTCCATCGACCCGCACGTGCTCGACCTCATCGTCGAGGAGCTGGACATCAGCCGCGACGAGGTCTTTGCGCTCCCGGGGCCACTCGACCTGCGTGGCCTGTTCAAGATTGCCGACCTCAGCAGGGAGTCGCTGAAGTACCCGGCCTTCCTGCCCCGGACGAATGCCCAGCTTGCCGAGGTGGAGACAGCCGACGAGGCCGACGTGATGGCCGCGATGCGCGAGCGCGACGTCCTGCTGCATCACCCGTACGACTCGTTCTCCACGAGCGTCCAAGCATTCCTCGAGCAGGCCGCCGCCGACCCCAAGGTCCTGGCCATCAAGCAGACGCTGTACCGGACCAGCGGTGACAGCCCGATCGTCGACGCCCTGATCGACGCCGCCGAGGCCGGCAAGCAGGTGCTGGTGCTCGTGGAGATCAAGGCCCGCTTCGACGAGTCGGCCAATATCAAACGAGCGAGGAAGCTGGAGGAGGCCGGCTGCCACGTCGTCTACGGACTCGTGGGGCTCAAGACGCACTGCAAGCTCTCCCTGGTCGTGCGGCTGGACGACGACGGCATCCGGCGCTACGCCCACATCGGTACCGGCAACTACCACCCGCGCACCGCCCGGCTCTATGAGGACCTTGGCCTGCTCACCGCTGATCCCGGGATCGGCGAGGACGTGTCGCACCTGTTCAACGTGCTCTCCGGCTACTCGATGCACACCGAGTACGAGCAGTTCCTCGTGGCCCCGCACTCCATCCGGCTCGGCCGGGTGGAGCGGATCGAGCGCGAGATCGACAACCAGCACGCCGGCCGGCCGGCCTCCGTCCGGATCAAGGTCAACTCGATCGTGGACGAGGGTGTCATCGACGCGCTCTACCGCGCATCGGCGGCCGGGGTGCCGGTCAAGGTCTGGGTCCGCGGCATCTGCGCGATCAGGGCCGGCGTCAAGGGCCTGTCAGAGAATCTGGTCGTCCGCTCGATCCTGGGTCGCTTCCTGGAGCACTCCCGCATCTTCGAGTTCGAGAACGGCGGGGATCGGCAGGTCTGGATCGGCAGCGCCGACATGATGCACCGCAACCTGGACCGTCGGATCGAGGCCCTGGTTCGCATCGGCGCCCCGGAGCACGTCGCATACCTGCACCGGCTGATGGACCTCGGCTTCGACGACGGCGTCGCGTCCTGGCACCTCCGGCCGGACGGCGACTGGGTCCGCGTCAACACCGACGAGGACGGCGCCCCGTTGATGGATCTGCAAGAGCACATGATCGCCGCCAAACAGCGCCGTCTGCCCATCTAGCCCCACGCCCGATCACGCCGTTCGGTGACATACGATCCCGCCGCCCGATGCCGCTGAACGACTGGAGCCCGGTGACCGCCGACCACGAGCCGAACCCCGCTGAAGCGGCCCCCCAGGTCGTCCTGGAGGTGGAGCGCAAGTACCGCGTGCACGGTCTGTTCCGGATGCCGCGGCTCGAGCCGTACGCCGTCGACGAACCGGTCATGCAGGAGCTCTCAGCCACCTACGTCGACACCGAAGACCTGCGATTGGCCCGTTGGGGCGTCACGCTGCGCCGACGCGAGGGCGGCTCGGACGCCGGGTGGCACCTCAAGCTGCCGGTGCCGGACGCCGACGGGTCTCGCGAGGAGATCCGACTGCCGCTGGGTGAGGGCTCCGAAGTGCCGGAGCAGTTGGCCAGCCTCGTCACGGCGTACGTGCGGTCGGCGCCGCTCAACCCGGTCGCGACCCTGCGCACGGAGCGCTCGTCGATCATCGTGCGCGACGAGACCGGCGCGCCGGCGGCAGAGGTGACCGACGACTCGGTGTCCGTTCTCGACGGGGATCACGTCGCGGCCCGGTTCCGCGAGCTCGAGGTCGAGGATCTCGGTGGTGGCGACGACGTCCTCGACGGGCTCGAGCGACGCCTGTCCGAGGCAGGTGCGATCCGAGGTGCCTTCGTGTCGAAGGCGGCACGAGCGCTGGGCCCGCTGGCCTCGGCAGAGCCAGACGTCGCCCAGCCGCATCCGACCCGACCGCAGGACCCCGCCGGTGACGTCGTGCAGGCACACATCGCGCGCAACGTGCGCGCGCTGGTCGAGCAGGACGTGCGCGTGCGGCGCGACCTGCCCGACTCGGTGCACCAGATGCGGGTCGCCGCACGCCGCATCCGCTCCGGTCTCAAGGTGTTCACCCCGTTGGTCGACCCCGGCTGGTCGGAGCACCTGCGCTCGGAGCTGCAGTGGCTGGCCTCGACTCTCGGCGAGATCCGCGATCGTGAGGTCCTCGAGGTACGGCTGCTGCGCGACCTCGACCAGCTGAGCCGGCCCGAGTCGGTCGACATCGGCCCTGCCGCCGCGCTCGTTCGCAAGACACTGGACGCCGACATGGCCGCCGGGCGGGCCGACGTCGACGCGGCGCTGTCCTCGGCGCGCTACGTCGCGCTGCTCGATGCGCTGGTGGTTGCCGCCGCCGAGCCGCACCTGACCGAGGCGGCCGCGGTGCCCGCCGAGGATGCGCTGCCGCCGCTCGTCACCAAGGCTTGGAAACGGCTCGCCCGCGACGTCGGCCGCCTCGAGCTCGACGCCCCGGACCACGACTGGCACGAGACTCGGATCGCGGCCAAGAAGATGCGGTATGCGACCGAGGCGCTGGTCCCAGTGTTCGGCAAGGCCGCGAAGCGGCTTGCCGAACAAGTCGAGCAGGTCACTGAGCTGCTCGGCGAGCACCAGGACGCGGCCGTGGCGGCCGAACAGGTGCATGCGCTGACCACTGGCCGCCGAGTCGGGGCAACCGCGGCGTTCACGCTCGGCCTGCTGTACGCCGAGGAGCGTCGGGCGGTCGACACCGCCCGACTGCGGTTCGTCGCCGTCTGGCCGGAGGTCTCCCGCAAGCGCTGGCGGCGCTGGCTGAGCGAGGGCTGAGCGATGTCGACGCACCAGCCCGTGATCCGCGCGGCCGGCGGTGTCGTGTGGCGGCGGACGGTCGGTGGTGTCGAAGTCGGGCTTGTCCACCGGGCGCGTTACGCCGACTGGACACACCCCAAGGGAAAGGCCGACCCCGGAGAGCATCTGGTCGTCACCGCGGTGCGAGAGATCCGGGAGGAAACCCGCGTTCGGGCTCGGCTCGGCCCTCCGCTGCCTTCGGTCCGTTACGACGTGGACGGTCGTCCGAAGCGGGTGCGGTACTGGTCGGCCCGGCTGGCCGACGCGGAGCCGTTCGTCGCAACTGAGGAGATCGACGACTTCGTCTGGGTGCCGGCCAACGAAGCACACCACCGACTCTCCTATGCCCGCGAGGTCGAGGTGCTTGACGCGTTCTTGTCCCTCGACGTAGAGACGTCACCACTGGTGGTGCTGCGGCACGCGAAGGCGGTCCGCCGCAGCGACTGGGGTCGGGTGCGTGACGCGGGCCCGGATGAGTTACGTCCGCTGCGGGCCGAGGGTCTGGCGCAAGCCCAGGCCCTCATGCCGCTGCTGGATGCGTTCGGCCCGATCCGGCTGGTGTCGTCTTCCGCTCTGCGCTGCGTGGACACGGTCGATCCGTACGCCGCATACATCGGCGTCCGGGTCGACGTCGACAGCCGGCTGACCGAACATGCCTGGACGAGCGACCCGAAGGCAGCCGCACTGGCCGCCGAGGAGATGCTGCACGACCCCACTCCCGCCCTGCTCTGCACGCACCGGCCGGTACTGCCGACGGTGCTCGCGCACGTACTCGGCGGTACCCCAGAGGCCAGCATGCCGGGAGGGCCGCTGTCTCCCGGCGAGTTCGTGGTTCTGCACCGGTCGGCTGATCGGGTGGTCGCCGTGGAGCGACACACGCCCTGATCCGGGCTGCGTCGCTGAATCGTGACCGTGATCCGGGCTTTGGTGGGCGCGCGTTCACCTTCTATTCACCTTTGCGGGCCGACCGCTTCACCCTGCGTGCCTAGCGTCCCGACGCGTCAAGACCACAATCCACCGGGTCGCCAGCCGCGACCCAGCACACGACAGAAGGGTCACGTCAGTGAACCGAAGCACCCTCCGCCGCGCGGTCGCCCCAGCGGCGATCGTGCTCTCCCTGTCCCTCGCGTTGACTGCCTGCGGTGATGACGACGACGCCGGCTCCGGGTCCGATGGTGAGTCCGTCTCGGGTTCGGTCGTCATCGACGGATCGAGCACCGTCTTCCCGCTGACCTCGGCGGCCGCCGAGCTCTTCCAAGAGGAGAACCCCGACGTCCAGGTGTCGGTCGGTACCTCCGGCACCGGTGGCGGCTTCGAGAAGTTCTGCGCCGGCGAGACGGACATCTCCGACGCCTCGCGACTCATCGACGAGGACGAGACGAGAACGTGCGAAGAGAACCAGGTCGAATTCGCCCAGCTGGACGTCGCCAACGACGCGTTGACGGTCATCGTGAACACCGACAACGACTGGGCCGAATGCCTCACGACCGAGCAGCTCGCGACGATCTGGGGCCCTGACTCCACGGTCGCCAGCTGGAACGAGGTCGACCCAAGCTTCCCGAACGAGCCAATCACGCTGTTCGGTCCGGGCACCGACTCCGGCACGTTCGATTACTTCACCGCTGAGATCAACGGTGAGGAAGGCGCATCCCGCACCGATTTCCAGGGCTCCGAGGACGACAACGTGATCGTTCAGGGAGTCAGTGGCAGCACGGGTGCGATGGGCTACCTCGGCTACACGTACTACCAGGAGAACGAGGACACCCTGAAGGCGGTCGAGGTCGACAGCGGAAGCGGCTGTGTGGCACCCAGCGCAGACACCGTCCAGGACGAGACGTACACGCCGCTGGGTCGCCAGCTGTTCATCTACCCGTCGAAGCAGGCGCTCGAGAAGGCCCAGGTCAACGCCTTCGTGAACTTCTACATCGAAAACATCGACGAGATCGTCGAGGCGGCCGGGTTCATCCCGCTGAACGACGCGCAGAAGGAGACGCTCCAGTCGGAATTCGAAGCGCTTCAAGGCTGATGACCTTAGGCGCAGCCAAGGTTTCACCATCATCGGGTAGCGCACTCGCTGCCCTCGGAGGAATATCCCCAGCGTGAGTACGGACCTGAAGGCGCCCGGCGCAGGAGTTTCCCTGCGCCGGGCGCGCCCCCGTTACGGCGAGCGGGTCGTTGAGTTCCTGTTGTTTCTCGCGGCGGTGCTGTCGGTCGTCACGACGGTAGGCATCCTGATCGCGATCCTCGAACCGACGATCGAGTTCTTCGCGGAGCCCGCTGTCAACGCTTGGGAGTTCTTCACCGGCACCGAGTGGACCGTCCTCTTCTCCGAGGCGCAGCGCGAGTTCGGGATGCCGACGTTGCTGTCGGCAACGATCACGACGACCGTCGTCGCACTGGCCGTGGCGATCCCGCTGGGACTCGGCGCGGCGATCTATCTGGCCGAGTTCGCGTCGCCGCGGGCTCGCAAGCTGCTCAAGCCAGTCCTCGAGGTTCTCGCCGGCATCCCCACCGTCGTCTACGGCTTCTTCGCGCTCACGTTCATCACGCCGTCGATCCTGCAAGGGTTCACGGACGTCGGCACGTTCAACATGCTCGCCGCCGGACTGGTGATGGGCGTCATGATCATCCCGACCATTGCGTCACTGTCCGAGGACGCGATGACCGCAGTCCCCCAAGCCCTTCGCGACGGGGCATACGGCTTAGGCAGCACGAGGCGCCAGGTCGCAGTCAAGGTTGTCTTCCCGGCAGCGATCTCCGGCATCATCGCGGCGATCGTGCTCGGCGTCAGCCGAGCGGTTGGCGAGACGATGATCGTCGCAATCGCCGCGGGCAACGCGGCACACTTCGGGTTCAACCCGCTGGAGCCGGGACAGACCATGACCGGCTTCATTGCCCAAGCAGCTTCCGGTGACCAGCCGACCGGGTCGATCGGTTACGAGTCCTTGTTCGCGATCGCCGCAGTTCTGTTCGCCCTCACGCTCATCTTCAACTTCTTCGCCATCAGACTGGTCCGTCGGTTCCGGGAGGAGTACGAGTGAGCGTCACCACGCAGGCGCGCCCGACACCGCCCCCGGCTCCACCCCCTGGGCCGATCCTCACCGGAACCGCGCATGACGACAGACCGCTGGAGCGAGGCTTCAAGGTCGTGCTGTTCGCCTGCCTTGCAGTCGGCATCATCTTCCTCGCCGTCCTGCTCGGGTATGTGCTGATCCAGGGCTGGCCGCGCTTGGACGCGAACCTGTTCACCAACCAGATGTCGAGGCTGCGGCCGGAGACCGCGGGTGGCCAGGCCGCGATCCTGGGAACTCTCTGGATCGCCGTCCTGACCACAGTGATGTCGGTGCCAGTCGGGGTGTCTGCGGCCGTCTACCTCGAGGAGTACGCAGACAAGACGAAGTGGTGGAACCGCAGTATCGAGATCATCATCCAGAACCTCGCGGCGGTGCCCAGCGTCGTCTACGGCATCCTTGGTCTCGGTCTCATCGTGCGCGCGCCGCTGAACCTGGGCCCGGTCATCCTCGCCGGCGCACTGGTGCTGACACTGCTCGTGCTGCCCGTCGTCATTATCTCGTCTCGCGAAGCAATCCGCGCTGTGCCGCCTTGGCTGCGCGACGGCTCGCTCGCCCTCGGCGCTACGAGGCTGCAGACTGTGCGCAAGGTCGTCCTGCCGGCCGCGATCCCCGGCATTGCCACTGGGTCGATCCTGGCGCTCTCACGGGCAATCGGCGAAGCGGCACCGATCGTGATCATCGGCGGTGCTGCGTTTGTCACGTTTAACCCAACAGGTCTGGACTCGCGCTTCACCACGCTGCCGCTCCAGATCTACAACCTGGTCTCGCAGCCCCAGGAAGAGTTCCGCACGCTGGCCTACGCTCTGATCATCGTCCTCCTCGTCATCCTGCTGATCCTGAACTCGCTCGCCATCTTCATCCGCAACCGGTACCAGCACCGCTGGTGAGCGGCCGAAAGGACTTCCCCGACCATGACCCTAGAAAACGTGGCCACGACCCCGGCGTCCAGCATGACTGACGCGCCGACCGAGCCCGAGCAGGATCCGACGGACGCGTTCAGGCCGGCACATACGGCGCCCCGGCCGGAGCTGCACGAGGCAGACCAGCGTGCACAGTTCCTCGACCCGATCATCGAGACACATGGGCTGGCGATCTCCTACGGCTCCTACCGAGCTGTCCGCGAGACGGACATGGTGATCGGCCGCAAGCAGATCACGGCGATGATCGGCCCGTCAGGCTGCGGCAAGTCGACCGTACTGCGCTGCTTCAACCGGATGAACGACCTCATTCCCTCGGCCAAGGTCTTCGGCAGCGTGACCTACCACGGCCAAGAGCTGTATGCAGATGACGTGGACCCGGTCGAGGTCCGCCGCCGCATCGGCATGGTGTTCCAGAAGCCGAACCCGTTCCCGAAGTCGATCCGCGACAACATCCTCTACGGCCCCAAGGTCAACGGGATGAAGATCGGCAACGCCGACGACTTCGTGGAGCAGACGCTGCGCAAGGCAGCAGTGTGGGAAGAGACCAAGGACAAGCTCAAGGAAAGCGGCCTGTCCCTGTCCGGTGGTCAGCAGCAGCGGCTGTGCATCGCCCGGGCCATTGCGACGTCTCCGGACGTGATCCTCATGGACGAGCCATGCTCCGCCCTCGACCCGATCGCCACCGCCAAGATCGAGGACCTCATGCAGGACCTCGTGAAGGAGTACACGATCATCATCGTGACGCACAACATGCAGCAGGCGGCCCGCGTCTCTGACCGCACCGCCTTCTTCACCGCTCAGGTGGACGAGGAAGGCCAGCGGCACGGCAAGCTCGTCGAGTTCGACATCACCACGAGGATCTTCACCAACCCGTCCGACCCCCGCACCGAGGACTACATCTCCGGCCGCTTCGGCTGACCGCGCCCTCCATCCCCCACGATGAGCTACCGCATTCGATGCGTCGAAGCGGTGGCACATCGTCGCGAAGGCGGGACAGCGCTTGCGGGGCTTTCGCCCGCAAGACGACCATGGCCCCATGGACCAACGGGCTGCTGACCACGAGTACGACTACGACCTCCTCGTCGTCGGCAGTGGACCGGGCGGTCAGCGGGCCGCGATCGCCGCCGCCAAGCTCGACCGGCACGTGGCCGTGGTGGACCGGCGGGGCATGGTCGGCGGGGTCTGCATCAACACCGGCACCATCCCGTCCAAGACGCTGCGCGAGGCCGTGATGTACCTGACCGGGATGGCCCAACGGGACCTCTACGGCGCCAGCTACCGGGTCAAGAGCGACATCACGATTGCCGACCTGACGGCGCGAACGCAGCACGTCATCGGGCGCGAGGTCGAGGTCGTCCGCAACCAGCTGTTGCGCAACCACGTCGATCTGTTGCAAGGAACCGCGAACTTCATCGACCCGCACACGCTCGCGGTGCACGGCGTAGACCATCTCACCGTGACCGCCGACAGGATCGTGCTCGCGCCGGGCACCCGACCGGCGCGGCCAGCACACGTCGACTTCGACGACGAGCATGTGGTCGACTCCGACGGCATCCTGTCGCTGGAACGCATACCCGGATCGATGCTGGTGGTCGGCGCTGGTGTCATCGGCATCGAGTACGCGTCAATGTTCGCTGCGCTCGGCACCCGCGTGACAGTGGTCGACCAGCGTCCGTCGATGCTCGACTTCTGCGACGGGGAGATCGTCGAGTCGCTGCGCTTCCACCTGCGCGACCTTGCTGTGGCCTTCCGCTTCGGCGAGCACGTCGAGAAAGTCGAGATCGGCGCTCGCGGCACGATCACCACGCTCGCCAGCGGGAAACGCATCCCGGCAGAGACCGTCATGTACTCGGCCGGCCGCGAGGGAGCCACCGACGAGCTCGAGCTCGAGCGGGCTGGGCTGACGGCCAACTCCCGCGGGCGGATCGGGGTCGACGCGAACTTCCGCACGTCGGTCGAGCACATCTACGCCGTCGGTGACGTGGTCGGCTTCCCGGCGCTGGCCGCGACGAGCATGGAGCAGGGCAGGCTCGCCGCACTGCATGCGATGGGCGAGACGCCGGGCGTCATCACCCCGCTGCAACCGATCGGCATCTACACAATCCCCGAGATCTCCTACGTCGGTCGCACCGAGACCGAGCTGACTGCCGACTCGGTGCCGTACGAGGTCGGCCTCTCGCGCTACCGCGAGCTCGCGCGTGGGCAGATCGTCGGTGACTCCTACGGGATGCTGAAGCTGCTCGTGCACGCCGTGGACCGCAGCCTGCTCGGCATCCATGTGTTCGGGACCGGCGCCACCGACCTGGTGCACATCGGCCAAGCCGTCATGGGCTGCGGCGGGACGATCGACTACCTGGTCGACACCGTCTTCAACTATCCGACGCTGTCAGAGGCATACAAGGTCGCGGCGCTGGACGCGACCAACAAGCTGCGCACGCTCAACACCCTTCTCGGCTAGCCGAGGATCAGGTCCGTCACGAACCAGATGATGGCGGCGAACAAGGCTGACATGGGCAGCGTCAGCACCCAGGCCACACCGATGTCGCCAGCGACCCCCCAGCGCACGGCGCTCAGCCGACGGGTCGCGCCGACCCCCAATATCGACCCCGTGATCGTCTGCGTGGTCGAGATCGGCGCCGCGAACACGAACGCGCTCGTGTACAGCACCGATGAGGCGGTGGTCTCCGCGGCGAAACCGCGCGGCGGGTCTAGGTGGATGATCCGGCGACCCAGGGTGCGCATGATGCGGTACCCACCGGCGTAGGTGCCCAGCGAGATCGCCGCCGCTGAGGACGCCTGCACCCAGAGCGGGATGTCGAAGTCGTCCTGGTACCCGCCGACCACCAGGGCCAGCACGATCACCCCCATCGTCTTCTGCGCGTCCTGCAGGCCGTGGCCGAGAGCCATCGCTCCGGCCGAGACGGTCTGCGCCGCGCGGAATCCCCGATTCACCTTGGCCGGCCGGGCGTTCCGGAAAGTCCAGAGGATGGCCAGCATCAACCCGAAGGCGAGCACGAACCCGACGATCGGCGACAGCACCATGGGGATCACCACGTCCTCGACGACGCCCGACCAGTTGACGGTCGCCGACGAGACGAGCGCAGCACCCACCAGACCACCGATGAGCGCCTGTGACGACGACGAGGGCAACCCGAACCACCAGGTGGTCAGGTTCCAGCCGATCGCCCCGACGAGCGCGGCAAAGACCAAGCGCAGCCCCGCCGGTCCGGAGGGGGCCTCGATAATGCCGCTGCCCACGGTTTTGGCGACCTCGGTGCCGAGGAAAGCCCCGACGAAGTTGAACACCGCCGCCATCAACAGCGCGACCCGCGGCGTCAGCGCGCGGGTCGACACCGAGGTGGCGATGGCATTCGCCGCGTCATGGAAGCCGTTTGTGTAGTCGAAGGCCAGCGCCACCACGATGATGACGCCGACGCCCGTGAACTCCACGGGTCAGGATTCCTTGACCGCGATGCTCTCGACGGTGTTGGCGACGTGCTCGAACGCATCGGCGGCATCCTCGAGCTGCTCGGCCACGTCCTTGAGCTTCAGCACCGCCAGCGGGTCGAAGTCGCCGCCAAACAGGCGGGCCAGAAAGCGGCGGTATACCCGGTCTGCCTCGTTCTCGAGCCGGTTGATCTCGATCCAGTACTCCGACAGGTCGCTCATCGTGCGCAGCCGTGCCATCGCGGCAGCAGTCAGGTCGGCCGCCTGCACGAGGATGCCCACCTGCTCGGTCATCTCCGCCGGCAGGTCCTCGACTCGGTACAGCACGATGAGGTCGGCGGCGGCCTCCATCGCGTCCATGACGTCATCGAGGGAAGAGGCGAGCCGGTAGATGTCCTCACGGTCGAACGGGGTCACGAACGTCGAGTTGACCGACTTGAGGATCGCATGCAGCGACTCGTCCGCTTCGTGCTCAGCCACCCGCATCTGGTCGGCGACCACCGCCCGGCCGACCCGGTCCGCCCCGAGCATCTCGGTGAGCAGCCCAGACCCACGGACCAGATGCTGCGCGGATGCGGTGAACATGTCGTAGAGCACGGTGTTGCGTGGGGTCAGGCGCACAGAGAGTCTCCGGTGAACAGGGGTCGACCGCACGAGGACGCCCATGATCGTAGGCTCCGGCTGATCTGGATCCGTGCTCGGTGTGGCTCGTGCCACGTGGACCGATGCGCGACTCATGCCGAGGCAGTTTCGCGCTCAGCAAGAGGCACCGCATACCGGCGACGGCTCATCCTGTGCAGCGTTGCCCTCCACAGAAGTCGTGCACAGGGTGTGGTGAAACCGGCGCGCCCGTGCCATCTCTTGTGGATGCAAAGCCTGGTTCTGTGGACGACGAAAAAAGTTCACCCGAAGTCGGGTGAACCCCTTGCGCGGGCGATCTCCGCACCGTTAGAACTCTCCCCACGCCCTCACGGACGGCAGGACCAGAAGAGGCAACTCGGACGGACCGGCAAGAAGAGAGGACGGGCCAACCGGAGAACGGTGGGACATCCTGAGGGGCAACCCGAGGGGCCGCGGGCGACGCCGCGGTGGACTACACGGACCGGAAGGCTGGTCGCACGATGCAACGGCCCGGCTTGCCGGTGACGGCGCATCGCCGCAACGTCGAAGCGGGTCCGTCAGGGAGCGTCTCCTTGGAGATGCGAGTTGACACGGGTTGTGTCTTCGGGCACAACAGGACGCGACCGTGGCGAGGCCCCGCGAACTCATACTTCGCGGGGCCTCGCTTTCGTTCTCGCTGCCTCATTGGTACATGAGCAGAGACCGCGGATCGCTCCGCGACACGCCAGGATGCGGAGCATGACCTCGTATGCCGCCGTGATAGGCCCCGGCGACGACGACGATTCCGAACTGCTGACCCTGGCCGAGCAGGTCGGCCGGGGGCTCGCGGAGCACGGACTGATCATTGTCACCGGCGGGTTGCACGGCGTCATGGCGGCTGCGTGCCGAGGGGCATCGTCGGTTGGTGGGATGACCGTGGGCTTGCTTCCTGGTGACGACCGAGCGGCCGGTAATCAATGGCTCAGCGTCGCGCTCCCGACCGGGCTGGGCGAGCTTCGCAACGGGCTGGTGGTGCGCGCGGCCGATGTCATCGTCGCCGTGGGCGGCTCTTGGGGCACGCTGTCCGAAATCGCGCTCGCCGTGCGCACCGGTACACCTGTCGTCGCGTTGCGGCCGTGGTCAATGACCGGCGTCGGCGCTGCCCCGTCACCGGTCGTCGAGGCTGAATCCGCCGCGGATGCCGTCGCCCACGCGGTCACCATGATCACGATCTGAGTGCGCGGATCGTTCAGATTGGGGCGATCCGCGCAGGCAGATCGAGTCCTGCTAGGGCTGTACCGGCTTCTCCCGGGCCAGCCCTGCCAGCGCCTGCGAGCGCACCCTCGATCGGAGCAGTGGCGTCCAGCCAGCGACCAGGCCGGCCGGTCCCAACGCTTGGCGCGACCAGGTCCAGAAGGAGAACGCGTCCTTGTGCTCGACGATCAGGCCGTCGATGACGTGCATGCGCGCCGCGATCTCGTTGTGCACCTTCCGACCGGTTCCGCCGAACGTGTAGTCGGCCCGCCAGGCCACCCTGACCCGCTCGTCGTCGGCGTCCACCACCTCGTGCGAGGCGGTCAGGTCGGCGGCCCTGCCGACCAGCATGCGCCACATCGCCTTCGCCTGCGCTGCCTCAAGGTGACCGAACACAGGGTCCTCAAACGTCGCGGTGTCCGCGTAGAGACCGGCCATGGTCTCTGCGTCGCGTCGCGCGAACGCGTCGTAGAAAGTGTCCGCGACCTCGCGCGGCGACTTGGTCTCCACACGCCCGAGCCTGGCACGTCTTGACGCGTTTGCCACGATCGTCACCATGACTGACTCGGACGCCCTGCCCACGCCGCTGCAGCGCCTCGACGTCGAGATCGGCTCGGTGCTTGCCATCGTGGCCCACCCGGACGACCTCGAATACGGGGCCGCCGCCGCGGTCGCCGCCTGGACGGCGGCCGGCCATTCGGTCGCATACCTGCTCGTCACGAGGGGCGAGGCGGGCATCGACGGTATGCCTCCGGACGAGGCGGCCCGCGTGCGCGAGGACGAGCAGCGCGCCAGCGCGGCCGTCGTGGGCGTCGAACGCGTGGAGTTCCTCGACCACGCCGATGGGATCATCGAGTACGGCCTGCCACTGCGAAGAGACCTGGCCGCGGCGATCCGCCGCCGCCGGCCGGACACGCTCCTGCTGTTCAACCATCGCGAGGGCTGGGGGATGCCGGGGTCGTTCAACTCCCCCGACCACCGCAACGTCGGTTGGGCGGCGCTCGAAGCGGCCGGCGACGCCGGCAATCGCTGGGTGTTCCGAGACCTGGTCGTGCGGCAGGGCCTGATGCCACACAAGGTCAAGGCGGCGCTCGTTGCCGGCTCACCGCAGGCCACCCATGGGCTCGACGTCACCGCAACAGTCGACAAGGCGATCGAGTCGCTGCGCGCGCACTCCGCCTACCTCGAGGGACTCGGCGACCACCCGATGAGTGACCCGGAGCTCGTGCGGGTGTTCCTGGAACAGGCCGGGTTGCGGCTCGGCGTCGGCGCGGCCGTCGGCTTCGAGGTCTTCCGCTTCTAAGCCGGCCGGATACGCTCGCAGCATCCACGAGGAGCAGCCCAGTCATGACGCAGGTTCAGATCGTCGAGGTCGCCGCGCGCGACGGGTTGCAGAACGACCCGGCCGACCTGCGTACCGATCAGAAGATCGAGATCGTCGCCCGCGCCTACGACGCCGGCGTCAAACGCGCCGAGGTCGCCTCCTTCGTCCACCCGAGGCTCGTCCCGAAGATGGCGGACGGCGAGGCGGTCGCTCGGGGTCTGGCCGACCGCGCCGGTGTCTCGAACATCGGCTTGGTGCTCAATGTGCGCGGCTACGAGCGGGCCCGCGTCACGCCTGGCATCCACGAGGTCAACCTCGTCGTCGCCAGCACCGACACCTTCGCCCAGCGAAACCAGAACATGACCTCCGACCAAACCGTCGACGTCGTCGACGAGGTGGCTCCCCTGGCGGCCACCGCCGGACTCAAGGTCAGCGTCACGATGTCCACGGCGTTCGGCTGCCCGTTCGAGGGCGAGGTGCCGACCGAACGCAACGTGGCGATGGCACGTCGGGTCGCGGCCATCGAGGGCGTCTCGGAGATCGCGCTCGCCGACACGATCGGCGTCGCCGTCCCCGAGGACGTGCGCCGGCGGGTTGCGGCGGTGCGTCAGGTGATCGGCGACATCGCTCTGCGGGCGCACTTCCACAACACCCGCAACACCGGGTATGCGAACGCGCTGGCGGCCGTCGAGGTCGGCGTCACGGTGCTGGACGCGAGTCTCGGCGGGATCGGCGGCTGCCCGTTCGCTCCAAAGGCGACCGGCAACATCGCCACTGAGGACCTCGTGTACCTGCTGCATCGCTCCGGCTACGAGACCGGCCTCGACCTCGACTCCCTCATCTCCGCATCCGACTGGCTCGGTGACCAGATCGGCCGGCCGACGCCTTCATTGCTGAGCAAGGCAGGCGTGTTCCCGCAGTCGGCGTCCGTGGCCTGAGGGCGAGGCGATCGTCTCGACCCGTTTCAGGGTCACCGACGTCCGCTCATCCCAGGTTGTCGTCGTTGTCCACGGGTTCTGGTGCCGGAACTACAACCCAATCCAGGGATCCTGTCTGAGCGGCCGGACCTCCCGGCAAGTCATGTCCCTCGAGTCACCAGACGTCACCCGGCCGCGTCTCGCAGGTGAGCGCCGCGGTCAGGTCAGCGTCAGCGCTCGGCCCACACCGCAGCACCATGACGCTGTCGTCGTCATCCTCCGTTCGGCGGGTCACATCGCCATCGCGCGCATACGTCGGTCCCTGCCAGCGCTCCCAGCCGAGCCGCTCGTAGAACGGATGCGCACCGGTGGCGAGGCCGCCGATCTCGAAGTGCTCACGAACCAGGGCATTGATCTCGATCATCACGCGTGAGCCGAGTCCTTGGCCTTGGTGTGCGGCGGCAGTGGCGACCGCCTCGACGTAGCCGACGGCGTACGGCTGCTCGGCCACATACAGAGTCCGCGGCACGACGGCGGCGTGCGCCAACGCAGAGTCTCCGTCAAGCAACACGGCGTGCCAGCCGCCGAGCGCGTGCTGCCAGTCGTCGTCGGTGAAGGTGTCGAACACCGCGTCGCACAAGGCGCGCACCGAATCGAGCCACTCGCTCGGGAGTTGTGCTGTCCGCATCGTCGCCAACCGCTGCATGCCCACTCCCACTCCTCAGCGACGTTCTAGCCTCGGCCCATGCCCACTGATGACATCGACGATGTCGTGGCCTGCGAGCGACTGCTGCTCGAGCCCAATATTCGTGCCCGACCTGATGCCGTGCTGGCCAGACTGCATCCGGAGTTCGTCGAGTTCGGTGCGTCGGGGCGCACGTGGGACGGGCCGGCGGTCGCGGACGCGTTGGCGGTTGAGGCCATGGACGCGGCCGACTCGGGTTGCGCGCCACGCCTCGAGGCTCGCGACCTCACGCCGGTGCGACTGGCGGATGGTGTCGTGCTGCTGACCTACACCGTCGACGCCGTCGATCGGAGGTCCCTCCGCAGCTCGGTGTGGGTGCGGGACCCGGCACGAGGCTGGCTGCTGCGGTTTCACCAGGGCACGCCGGTACCGAGCGGCGAATGATCCGCCGATCGACGCAGGAGCTCCTCTGTCCGTATACCGATGTCCACACGGCACGCCCGGCTATAGCGTTCGCCTCGTGAGCGATCCCGCGAAAGGCGCCGCCATCCCCGAGCAGGCGCCGCCGGATCCCGGCGAACCGCTGGCGGAGGTCCACGAGGTCGTGGTGGTGGACAACGGACCGTTCACCGTTGCGCGGTGCACATGCGGCTGGTACACCCCGGCCCGGCGCTCACGTCCGCTCGCGCGCAGCGAGGCGGCGGACCACCTCCGCCTCTACGGTCTGCCCGGTTGAGCCCAGCGCCCTAGCCCGCGGGCCCGGTTGACGCGGGGGTCAGACGACGTTCGCCTCGGTCCGACGACGGCCCTGGGTGAACCGCTCGGCGGAGAGCGCGGTCACGTCGATCTCGGGCGCGCGGCCCAACACGAGGTCCCGCACCACCTCACCGACCGCAGGTGCCTGGAGGAAACCGTGGCCGGAGAAGCCGGCGGCGTACACGAATCGAATTGGTGTCGAGTCCTGGCCGATCAGCGCGTTGTGGTCCGGGGTGACCTCGTAGAGCCCGGCCCACCGATGTGCGATGCCCACATCTGCCAGCTTCGGCGCCCGCCGCTCGATCACCGACCCGAGCAGCGCGAGGAAGTCGTCGTCCACGTGTGTGTCGAAGCCGGCGGGCTCGGCCGGGTCGCTCATGCCGATGAGCAGGCCACGGCCCTCCCGGTGGAAGTAGAACGACGTCGCGTAGTCGATCGTCATCGGCATCGCCGGCAGCCCGTCGACCGGTTCGGTGACGACGACCTGGCGCCGCACCGGCTCGACCGGCAGGTCAACGCCCACCATTGCGCCGACCGACCGCGACCACGCGCCCGCGGCACAGACCACCACACCGGCCGTCACGTCGCCGCGACTGGTCACGACCCGCGCCACATCCCCGTGATCATGCGCGATCTCAGTGACCTCGCAGCCGGTGACCAGTCGCGCGCCCAGCCGACGCGCCGCGATCGCATACCCCTGCACGACCGCTTCCGGCGTGCAGTGTCCATCCTCGGGGCTGTATGCGGCCGCGAGCAGGCCGTCGCCGCATACGAGAGGTGACAGCCGCAGGGCGGCGGCGACCGTGGTCAGCCGGGACGGAACACCAAGGGAGTTCTGCAGCCGCACGGAACGCTCGAAGACGGGGATGTCCTCGGGCCGGGACAGCAGGAAGAGATAGCCAACGCGCTCGAGGTCGATCTCGTGTGCGGGCCGGCGCCCGAAGTCGGCCAGCAGGTCCAGCGAACGTTGCCCCAGCCGGACGTTGACTTCGTCGGAGAACTGGGCGCGCACCCCGCCCGCCGCCTTCGACGACGAGCCAGCGCCGAGCGAGTCCCGCTCCAGCAGCACTACGTCGACGCCCGCCTCGGCGAGGTGGAAGGCGATCGAGCAACCGACCACTCCTCCGCCGATGACGACGACCTCAGCGTCGGCCATGCCGCCCGCCACACCGCAGCGATGTGCCGCCGCTCCGTGGCCTCTCCGAAGTGGCACATCGTGGGGGTTGGAGGGGGGTCATGGGAGGCGGAAGTCCAAGTCGTACGGCAGCTCCGCGACGTCCATCTGCGCCTTCTGTAGCCGGCCGCTGTAGTCCCAGTTGACCGCCTGCCATCGGGTGAACTGGTCGAGCACCCACACGCCGGACTGCCGCGAGCCGTTCCCGGACAGACCGTTGCCGCCGAACGGCAGGTGCGCCTCCGCGCCGGACGTCGAGTTGTTGACGCTGACCATCCCCGCCGAGATGCCGGTGCGGAAGCGCCAGACCGACTGCGGCTCCGTCGTGTAGATCGACGACGACAAGCCGTAGCCTGGCCCGTTCGCCAGCTCGATCGCCTCGTCGAGATGGTCGAAGACACCCAGGCCGACCAACGGGCCGAACGTCTCCTCTGCATACAGGGCGTCGCCCGGTCGAACTCCTTCGACGACGGTGGGATGCGCATACACGCCGCTGTCGGGATCGCCGACGAAACCCCGCCGCGGGTTGGCCGCGGTGATCCGACCGACTCCGGTAGAGCCGTGCGTCACGTGGTGCCCCGCGACGAGGTCGAGGTTCCGCTCGTGCGCGGAAAGGTAGACCGGCGAGATCATCGGCCCGTACAACACCTTCTCGCGAGGGTCGCCGACCGATGCCTCCCGGACCGCCGCGACGAAGCGAGACCGGAACTCCTCGTACACCGCGCGCTGGGCCCACACCGTGCCGAGCGACGTGCAGCGCTGCCCGGCCGTGCCGAACCCGGAGAACAACGCGCCCTCGACCGCGATGTCGAGGTCGGCGTCGGCCATCACCACCATCGGGTTCTTGCCGCCGAGCTCGAGGCAAGGCGACTGCAGATGCCGACCACACAGCTCCGAGACCCGCCGACCAACCGCAGTCGAGCCGGTGAAGCCGACCTTGTCGACCAGGCGATCATCCAGCGCCTGAGCCAGCCCGTCGTACGTCGTCGCGCCATCGGCGACGACGACGCGGAGCACGTCCGTGGGCACCCCGCCATGCGTGAACAGCTGCGCAAGCGCTCGGGCCACTGCCGCGGCCGGCTCGGCCGGCTTCCAGACCGCCGTGTTCCCGCACAGCAGCGCGGGAACGAGGTACCACGACGGCACCGCGGCCGGGAAGTTCGCCGCCGTGATGATGAACGCGACGCCGACCGGCGCGCGGAACGTGAACAGCTGCTTGTCCGGCATCTCGCTGGGCACCGTCTGGCCGTACAGCCGGCGGCCCTCGCCGAGGAAGAAGTCGCAGGTGTCGACCACCTCCTGCACCTCGCCCAGCGCCTCGACGTACGGCTTGCCGACCTCGCGCGTCACGAGCCCGGCCAGTGCCTCCTTGTTGGCCTCGACCAGGCGCCCGACCTGCGCGATGACCCGTCCGCGTGTTGGCGCAGGCACCGCGGCCCACGCGGTCTGAGCGGCCTTGGCCGCGCGGGCTGCCGCGGCGACGTCCGCTGCGCTCGCGAGCTCGACCTCGAGGACGACGTCGTCGAGATCGGCGGGGTTCCGGGACTCGTAGATGGCCATGCGCCCATCCTGGCCGTGCGAGAGTGCGGCCGTGAACGCAGGAGGGGAGACGGTCGCCGCGAGGATCCTTGACCTGCTGGCGGCCGCCGGGGTGCGGCACGTCTTCGGGCTGCCCGGCTTGCACAACCTCCCCTTCTGGTCCGCGGAGCCCACGCGCCGACCCCGCATCGTCGGCGTGCGGCACGAGCAAACGGCGGCGTATGCGGCCGACGGCCTCGCGCGCGCCAGCGGTGGACTGGGCGTGGCCGTCGTCACCAGCGGACCCGGGCTGGCCAACACGGTGGCGGCGCTGGGCGAGGCGAGATCGTCCGGCTCGCCCGTCCTCATGATTGCGAGTGAGCCGCCGCTGTCAGCGCGACGACCGGGCCGGCGGCTGTTGCACGACCTGCCGGGCCCCCAGCGGGATCTCGTCCTGGCGGTGACGAAGCAGCGCTTCGTGCCGCAGTTCCCCGACGAGGCCGTGCAGGATGTCGCGACGGCGCTCCACGCGGCGATGTCGTGGCCCCGCGGCCCGGTCTACGTCGGGATCGCCGCAGATCTCCTCGCCGCGCCGAGCACTGCGGCACCGCGGCTCGACCTGTTGCAGCGCCCCGAGCCGCGAGGCGTCAACCAGGCGGCATCGCTGCTGGCTCAGTGCGAACGCATCCTGCTGTGGGTCGGCGGCGGCGCCGTGCAGAGCGGGGCGGGTGAGCACGTGGACGCGTTAGCTCGCCGGCTCGGATCGCCTGTGGTCGCGACGTTTGCGGCCCGCGGCATCCTCGGCGCCGACCATCCGCTGCTCATCGACCTGCCGCCGCACGAGCCGGTCGTGCGCGACGTACTGGCGCAGGCGGACGCGATGGTTGCGATCGGCACCGCCTTCGAGGGCATGCAGACGATGAACTGGTCACTGGAGCTGCCGCCCCGGCTGCTGCGCGTCGGCGTGCGCGCGGACATGACTGCGCAGGAGGACTATCCGCCGGACTGGATCGTGGACGGCGACGCCGCCCGCGCCTGTGATGCGTTGGCGCTGCATGTCGGCGGACGGGAGGCATGGGCCGACGCGCCGTACCGGATGAAGCGCGACGTCCACGCGCGGCACCGCGCCGACCCGACGACGGCCGTCGCCGCGGCGATGGTGGACGCGGTTGAGCAGTCCTGGCCCGACCATGGCAACGTCGTCTGCGACATGTCGGTAGCCGGCTACTGGGTCGCTGGGTATGCGGCGCAGCCACGGCCGCGCCGCCTGCAGTACCCGGTGGGCTGGGGGACGCTCGGCTTTGCGCTGCCGGCATCGGTGGGTGCCGCCGCCGGTGGGGCACCGACATTGGTCGTCTGCGGTGATGGTGCGGCCGCGATGGCCGTCGGCGAGCTGGCGACGCTGGTCCAGGAGCGACTGGCGGTCTGCGTGCTCGTCGTCGACGACGGCGGCTACGGCATGCTGCGCTACGACCAGGAGCGGGCCGGCTGGCCGCAGCACGGGGTCGACTTGGTCGGACCCGACTGGGTCGCGCTCGCCACCGCATACGGGCTCGTGAGCGAACGTATCGACGACGAACGCGGCCTGACCGGTGCGCTCGCACGCGCAGCGGTGGCCGACGGCCCCACCCTGCTGCACATGCCGCTGGCGCTGACCCCGCCGCGGACGACGTCGCCGAGGTGGGCGGATCCAGCCTGAGGACAACTGACTCGTAGCGACCCACCGGGGCCGGTAGCGTCGCCGCGGTGAGCCAGCCCGCCCCCGACGTCCTCGTGACGCCCGGGGTGGGCGCAGCGAATCGACGGCTCGGCATCCTGATGGCGTGCGCGGCGTCCGCGCTCTTCGCAGTCAACGGCACCGTGTCCAAGGGCATCTTGCTCGAGGGGATGCCGGCACTGCGGCTGACCGAGCTGCGCTCCGCCGGCGCTTTCCTGATCATCCTGGTCGGCCTGCTGCTGTGGCAGCCGCAACGGCTGCGGACGACTCGTGGCGAGCTGCCGGTGCTGGCGGTGTACGGCGTCGTCGGCTTCGCCGCTGTTCAGGTGTTCTACTTCATTGCGATCCGAGAGCTGCCGGTCGGCATCGCGCTGCTCATCGAGTACACCGCGCCGATCTTCATCGCGCTCTGGGCACGGTTCGGCGAGAAGCAGCCCATCAGGCAGCGGTTCTGGTGGGCGCTCGCGCTCGCCATGGTCGGGCTGGCGATGGTGGCCGAAGTGTGGCAGGGGGCCACGCTCGACGGGTTCGGGGTGCTGGCTGGTTTCCTGGCCGCGCTGTCGCTGGCGTTCTATTTCGTGCTCGGCGACCGGATGGTGTCTCGCCGGGGTCGCGACCCCGTCTCGCTCACCTGCTATGCGTTCGGGTTCGCGACGCTGTTCCTCACGCTGATCCAGCCGTGGTGGACCTTCCCGTGGTCGATCCTCGCGGAGGACACCGACCTGCTCGGTCCGACGCTGCCGGTCTGGGCGCTAGCGGTGTGGATGATCGTGCTCGGCACGGTCGCCCCGTTCCTACTCATCATCGGCTCGCTGCGCCACCTCACCGCGACCGGCGCTTCGGTCATTGGCATGGTCGAGCCGGTGCTCGCGTTCGCCGTCGCCTGGGTGCTGCTCGGCGAGGCGCTGACACCGCTGCAGATCCTCGGCGCGGTGACGGTGCTCACCGGGGTGCTGCTCGCGGAGACCTCGCGCACGAGTCGTCGGGTCGACGCGGACATGCCAGGCTGAGCGCCGTGTACGACGACCTGGACACCTTGGTCCGCACCCGGCTTTCCTGGCACATGCTCGCCGAGCACGTCGTCTCGCCGGCCCGATATTCGGCCATCGGCCGCATCGGTCTCGAGCTGTCCAGCGGCGGGTATGCGACCCCATGGTTTGCGGTGGCCAACGGCGACCAGCGGGTGGCCGTCGACGGCGTAACCCTGAGCGTCGAGAGCAGGACCGCAGCCGGGGTGTCCGCCCGCGGACGCGAGATCACCACGCTGCGGGAGTGCGCCGATTTCGTCGGCGTCACTCCGGGCGCGCCCTCGAACGTCTACCCGCCGGCGACGCCCTTGGACCTCGACGCCTCGCTGGCGATCGACGCCGCGGCCGGCCGCGCCCTGAGCGAGTGGTGGCAGCAGATGCAGGCCGGGCTGCAGTCGTTGCTGGCCGCGGCCGGCTCCGATGCGGGCATCACCCTGTGGCCGGAGCACATCGACCTCGCGACCTCCTTCAACGCGGTCAACTACGGCGCTTCACCGGGCGACGGCTGGCACCGGGCACCGTACCTGTACGTCGGCCCGCACTCCGGTCCCGGCGACGACCCGTTCTGGAACGCACCGTTCGGCGCCGCTCGGTCGTGGACCGAGGTCAGCTCGGCCGACGAGGCCGTCGATTTTCTGACGCAGGGCCGCGCGCTGGCCGCATCCGGTCGCGGCTGAGCGGTCACTCCCCGACGGCGCCGTCAATCCGCTGCCGGAGCAGGTCGGCGTGCCCGTTGTGCCGCGCATACTCCTCGATCATGTGCGCGAGCACCCAACGCACCGCGACTCTGCCGCCGCCGCGCGAACCGCGGGAGAAATCGCCGAGCGACTCGAAGGTGGCCAGAATGCGACGCGACTCGTCGCACTCCGCCCGCCACGTCGCGACGTCCTCGGCCGCGGTGGCGACGGCGGTGTCGTCGAAGTCGCCGTCTGGATTGGCGTCCGAGTAGTACAGCGGCGCTCGTGGCTGTCCGTCGAGACAGAAGCGGAACCAGGACCGTTCGACCTCGGCGAGGTGCCGGACCAGCCCGAGCATTGACAGGGTCGACGGCTCGACAGAGCGCTGCACCAGCTGTTCAGCGGTGAGGCCGGCGCACTTCGTCGCCAGGGTTGCGCGGTGGTAGTCGAGATAGGACGCGAGCAGGTCGCGCTCGCCCAGGTCGTAGCCGGGCTCGGTGCGCTCCGGTGCCGCAGTGATTGGAACCATGCACCACATCCTGCTCGGGATCACCAAATGCGTTCGGGATCGTGCCGAAAACGTCACGATCCTGAACGCAAGTCTCATGATGGTGACCGTGGAGATCCCGTTCGCCGCGTCCGAGCGTTCGAGTCTCGGCGTCGAGTGGGAGCTGGCGCTCGTGGACGCTGACAGCGGCGACCTCCGGCAGGTCGCGGCCACCGTGCTCGAGGCCGTTCGACCGGAAGGTGCCGACGAGCACCCCAGGATCAAGCAGGAGCTACTGCTCAACACGGTCGAGATCGTGACCGGCGTATGCCGCACCGTCGCGGAGGCGCGAGCCGACCTGGACGGCTCACTGGCCGAGCTCAGAGGGATCACCGATCCACTGCGGGTCGAGCTGATGTCAGCTGGTACGCACCCGTTCAGCAGCTGGACGAACCAGCGGGTCACCGACAAGCAGCGGTATGCCACGCTGATCGACCGCACCCAGTGGTGGGGCCGGCAGATGCTGATCTACGGCGTGCATGTCCATGTCGGCCTCGACTCCCGGGACAAGGCGTTCCCGGTGCTGAACGGCCTGCTGTCCTACTACCCGCACATGCAGGCGCTGTCGGCGTCCTCCCCGTTCTGGGGCGGCCAGAACACCGGCTATGCGAGCAACCGCGCGCTCATGTTCCAGCAGCTGCCGACAGCTGGGCTGCCCTTCCAGTTCGACGACTGGGCGCAGTACGAGGCATACGTCGCGGACATGTTCGGCACCGGAGTGATCGACGTCCTGGGCGAGATCCGGTGGGACATCCGGCCAGCGCCGACGTTCGGCACGATCGAGGTGCGCGTCTGCGATGCGCTGCCGTCCCTGTGGGAGGTGTCGGCCATCGCCGCGCTCACCCAGTGCCTGGTCGACGACCTCAGCGAGCGGCTCGACCAAGGGGAGGCGGTGCCGACCATGCCTCCCTGGCACGTCCAGGAGAACAAATGGCGATCGGCGCGGTACGGGCTCGACGCGATCGTCATCCTCGATGCCGATGGTCGGGAGCGGCTGGTCACCGAGGACGTGTTCCGGCTCCTCGAGCGGCTGCAGCCGGTGGCCAAGCGGTTGGACTGCGTGGACGAGCTGGCCTCCGTCGAGCGCATCATCCAACGCGGCGCGAGCTACCAACGACAGCGGGCCGTCGCCGCGGCGAACGGCGGCGACCTGCACGCAGTGGTCGACTCCCTCGTCGCCGAGATGCGCGGTTCCCTCGCGTAAGCGATCGGCCCCCTGGGTAAACGGCCTCATTGGCCGGTGGGTTCAATGCTGTGGTCGGGCAACGGCAACAACCTGGATCGCTCGGCGGTCACCGTGGTCACCGTGCCCACGAGCGACCCGACGCTGCGGCTGCTCGCCAAGTACGGCGCGGAGCTCGGCTTCGACTACGGCTACGTCCAGGTGTCCACCGATGGCGGGGACACGTACACGTCGGTGGCCGTGACAAAGCCATCTTCGGGCCGCTGCGCCGTCGCTGAACGGCACGACTGATGGGTTCGAGCCGCACACCTTCGACCTGTCGGCGTATGCGGGACAGACCGTGCTGCTCTCGTTCCGGTACACCAGCGACGGGGGCGTCAACGAGGGCGGCCTCCTCCTGGACGACATCACCCTTGGCGGCACACTCGTCAGTGACGGTTCGAGCCTGGAGCCGTTCTCGTCGCCAAGCGAGATCAACCCGACCGAGGTCAACAACTGGAACGTCAGGCTGGTTGGCATCCGTGAGGGCTCCAACAGCCAGGTCCGCCTGGCCGAGTACGACGGCGAGCTCTCGCTGTCGCTGTCTCGCGGCCAGCTAGCACAGTTCTCCCCGTTCGCCCAGGTGGTCGCGATCGTCGCCTACGACGAGCCGACCGAGCTGGTCCAGCAGTATGCGCCGTACACCCTCACGGTGAACGGCACGGTCCAGCCCGGCGGCTGAGCCGGCACGCTCGGTGGACCCGCCCTCAGTTTCCGAGGGCGGGTCCACTCGCGAACGTGAACGTTTTGGAGGCAACTCCCACGACGCAACGTTCGGGTGAGGGGGTCGATCGTTTGCGGAGCGGAGGTTGCTCGGGAATGATCACGCCGTGCGGATCCTGGTGGCCACGGACCTGCACTACCGGCTCCCGCACTACGACTGGCTGATCCGCGCCGCGGCCGAGTTCGATGTCGTGGCGATCACTGGTGACCTCGCCGACGTCGTGAGCCCCGTGCCCATGGACGTCCAGGTCGTTGTGCTCGACAAGTACCTGGCACTGCTCGCGGAGCATGCCGTCGTGCTCGTCTCCTCCGGCAACCACGACCTGGACGGGCCCGGCGTGCACGGCGAGCAGGTGGCGGGGTGGCTGCAGCGACCGCGTGCGGGTGCGGTGTTCGTGGATGGCACGAGTCTCCGCGTGGACGGGATCTGCTTCACGATCTGCCCGTGGTGGGACGGTCCGCTCACCCGCGACGCGGTCCGCGCGCAGCTCGCGGCAGTCCAGGCCGATCGCCCGGCGCGGTGGATCTGGCTGCATCACTCACCGCCTGCTGGGACCGTGCTGTGCCGGGATGGTCGGCGCGAGTTCCCCGACCACGACCTCGCCGCGTGGATCACGGAGTACCAGCCGGAGATCGTGCTGTCCGGGCACATTCACCAGGCTCCATGGGTGGACGGCGGCTCATGGCACGACCGGCTCGGCCGCACACACGTGTTCAACCCGGGTCGTCAGGTGGGGCCGGTACCGCCGCACATCACGATCGACACCGACGCTGGCACCGCAGAGTGGTACGGCGTTTTCACGACGGAGGCAATCACGCTGGACTGAGACGTCAGCTGGTGTCACCGTCTGGATCGCGCGCCGAGCCCGTGCGCACGGCCGCGCCTTGATGGTGGACCAGGGAGTCGAGGATCTGGTCGATCAGACCAAGGTGTCCGGCCTGCTCGGCGAACTGGCGCTTGACATCGACCAGGTAACGCGTGAGGCCGTCGAGTCGCGCAGCCGTTGTCCGCAGGACAGCGAGCGCAGCGGCGGGCTGCTCGGTCAGAAACGTCTCCGGCTCGTCGATGACGTGCACCTCGACGTCGGTGCTCGCCCGCACGGTCGCCGTGGCCGGCCGGCCGAGCACGACGGACATCTCACCGAAGACCGCACCCGGAGTGTCGATGCGGGCGAACTGCACACCGTCGCGTTCGACGGTGACTGAGCCGGAGGCGAGCACCAGCAGGCGCTCCGGCCGGCTTCCGGCATCGATGAGCGAACCGCCGGCCGGCACCATCTCGATCGGCCGGTCGCGGCAATATTCGAGCAGCCCGGACACGCGAACATTGTGTCGGCGCCGCTCTGATCGCGCCACGCAGCGATCGGCCTGCGGACGTTCCTTCCGCGAATGTGGCCATCGGCGGGCTTGGGAGTCGCTCCCACCCCGCCAGCGTCCACGATCGCGGGTTCGTCTCCGCGGTGGGTGGGCGCGCGGGTCAGGCGACGAGCCGAGAACCCAGCGATGCCGAGCCGAGCCAGGTATGCGGTGCGCCAGCGAAGCACCAGCCCAACCGTGGCTGCCGAC
>JBEVHX010000096.1:0-9856 GCA_040510995.1 Candidatus Nanopelagicales bacterium | reverse complement strand
GGTTCACGGCGCTTTGGCGGCCGCTTTCGCCTCCTGCTTGAACGCCCGCACCTCTGCAAGGGTCTGGGCATCCACCACATCGGCCACCGAACGCCGGGTGCCCTCGACCGCGTAGGCTCCGGCAGCCGCCTCCCAGCCCGGCGGCCGGACACTGAGCTGCTTGCCGAGCAGGGCCAGGAAGATCCGCGCCTTCTGGTCACCGAACCCCGGCAGTCGCTTCAACCGCGTCAGCAGGCTCGGGCCGTCCGGCACATCCCGCCAGATCGCTTCCGCGTCGCCGCCGTATGCGTCCGCAACCACCCGCGCAAGGGCCTGGACCCGGCCGCCCATCGAGCCCGGGAAGCGATGCACCGCCGGTGGGCCGGTCATCAGTGCCGTGAACTCGTGCGGGTCGTATGACGCGATCATCGCGGGATCCAGCCGGTCCGGCGTCCCGATTCGTTGGGCGATCACCGCCGGCCCGGCGAACGCCCGCTCCATCGGGAACTGCTGGTCCAACAGCATGCCGACCAGCAGGGCGAACGGGTCGCGGCTCAGCAGACCGTCGGCGCCCGGTTCTTGGGCGATCTGAAGGCGCCGCATCGCTCGACGGACGTCCCTACTCCTCTTCGGCCTTGACGGCCAGGACGGGGCAATGCGCATCCAGCAGGATCCGTTGCGCGTTGCTGCCGAGGATGAGCTTGCCGACCGGGCTGCGCCGGCGCAGCCCGATGACGATGAAGTCGGCCTTGGTCTCCTCGGCGACGGCGATCAGGTCATCTGCCGGCTCCGCGCCGCGGATGAGCGCCCGCACATCGAACTCGATGCCTTCGGTCTTGAGCTCCTCGGCGACCCGGGCCAGCGCATCGTCGGTCTCGACGGACTGATCGATTTCGGACATCGACCCGCCCTTGGTCGAGTTGATGACGACCAGCTTCGCCTTCCGTAGTCGGGCTTCCTCCACCGCGCGCGTCAGCGCGGCCCTGCCCTCGGGCTTGGCGACGTACCCCACGACGATGGTCGACATCCGCGCTCCCTCCACGGTTCAGGCCTGCGCCGCGACCATAGCGCGACCGGCTACGGCTGTCGTCCAGTCAGCGCGATCAACCGGTCCTGCGGCGACGCGTCCGCCCCGACGGGGACCTGGGCGGCGAACGCACCCCCGCTGCTCCACGCGCCCAGGACGTCGGGCGTCAGGTACTCCAGCGCATGCTCGACGGCGTGCTGGTCGAGCGCCTCGTCGTCACCGATCGCCCGGGCGAGGTCCCAGGAGTGGACCAGCGCGTCGAATGCGACCTGCCGGCAGTACTCCCGCGCGGACTCCTCGCCGTAGGACAGATGGACCGTGCCATCCAGCGCCCCCGGCTCCCGCCACGACGCCAGCGCGGCCGCCGACTGCTGATCCCAGGCGGCCACCGGATCGTCGCCCAGCAGATCCCCGGACAGGGAGTCACCGACGTCTGCGATGGTTTTGCCACCGACCAGGGGTGGCACCCACGCGCACTCGCCGACCACGTGGCTGACGAGGTCACGCACAGCCCACTCGGTGTTCGGGGTGGGTCCGGACCATTGGTTGGCTCCGACCCGATGAACGCGGTCACCGAACGAACGCACCGCCGTCTCGAACCACTCCAGCTCGTCACCCATCGACGAACGCCTCCTCTGCGATAGCGCGCCGCATACCCTCGTCGCCAAACCGCTCGAACATGCCGGAGGTCTGGCTGACCTGCTCTCGAATCGCCTCGACCTTGGCCGCCAACCACGGGTCCGACCACGTCACCAAGAACGCGGCCTGCGCCCGTGGGATCCGCGGCGGCTCGAAGCCCATGTAGATCTCCTGTGAGTCGAACACGTCCTCGACCGTTGCGTACCACTCGATCGTCTCGGCGGCCTGCAGCACCCGTGGTCGCGGCTCTCGCGCCTCGACCCACATCTGGACCGCCCGGCTGACCCACCGCGAGACGGCGACGTGGTCGTCGTGTCCGGTGATCCCGTCCGGACCGAAGGTCAACACCGTCGAGGGCCGCACCGTCGACATCAGTTCGACCAGTCGCAACGCCGCTTCCTCTTCGGGAACTTCGGCGCAGCCACCATCGGGGTAGTCCAGCCAGTGGTGCTCGCTCAACCCCAGGTGGGCGAACGCATCCGCGAGCTCGCTGGTTCGGATCTCTGCCAGCCGCGCTGGTGGCCAACGCTCCTCGTCGAGTGAGCCGGCTTCACCACGGGTCGCCGTCACGCAGACCACCCGCTGACCCTGGGCGACCGCAGCGGCCATCACCCCACCGGACAGGTACGTCTCGTCGTCGGGGTGCGCCCAGACCCCAAGGATCGTCCCCAGCTGAGCGACCTGGGCGAGCCCGTCGCTGTCCCCCATGCTGGTCGACCGTACGCGGTGGCGACGATTCGGCGCAGCCGTTCGGTGCGAGGATCAGGGGGTGCCAGCGATCGGATCTCCGCGCCCGTGACGACCGCTTTCGTCCTCGGCGGCGGCGGCCACCTGGGCGCGCACGAGGTCGGGATGCTGCGTGCGCTGTTGGAGCGGGCGATCACGCCGGACCTCGTGATCGGCACGTCGATCGGCGCTATCAACGGTGCTTTCCTCGCCGCCGACCCCTCCATGGCCACGGTCAGCCGGCTGGCCGCCGTCTGGGCTTCGATCCAGGATGACGACGTCCTGGGCAGCTCGCTGTTCGGACGGCTGCAGACGCTGGCCCGGACCCGCACCCACACCCACTCGAACGGACCGCTGCGCAGACTGCTCACCGAGTGGCTTCCGGTGCGGACCTTCGAGGAGCTGGCCGTCCCCTTCCAGTGCACGGCGGCCTCGATCGAGCGGGCAGCGCCCACGTACTTCTCCAGCGGCGAGCTGGTGCCGGCCATCCTGGCCTCATCGGCGGTGCCCGGCCTGCTGCCCCCGGTGCGGATCGGCAACGAGCACTTCCTGGACGGCGGGATCGTGGATTCGATCCCGCTGGGTCGGGCGCTCGAGCTGGCGGCCAGCACGATCTACGTCCTGCAGGTCGGCCGGGTCGAGCAGCCGCTGACCCCGCCCACACGGCCGTGGGAGGTCGCACTGGTGGCCTTCGAGATCGCCCGCCGGCATCGCTTCGCGGCCGACCTGGAGTCGGTCCCTGACGGCGTGGCCGTGCACGTGCTCCCCACCGGCGCACAGCTGAAGTACAACGACCCATCCCAGCTGCGCGACCGTGGCTTCGCCCGGACGTCGAGTCGCATCGAGCGTTCGTACGCCGCGGCCACGGACTACCTCCTGGCGCACAACCTGGGGGCCGGGTGAATCCTCCGATCCCGCCGGTCATCATCCGTCGGTTGGTCATCGCGCCAGCGGTGCTGCTGCTCGGCGTGGTGTCGCTGATGACCGTGCCCCTCCTGCTCATCACCGCGACCCTGATCTCCTTCTGGATCCCCGGCAAGTGGCGGCCACTTCGACTACTCGGCTTCGCGCTGGTGTACCTCGCGATCGAGTGCGTCGGCCTTCTCGTCTGCTTCCTCCTCTGGGTGCTCAGCGGGTTTGGCTGGAAGGTCCGCAGCCCGCGGTTCGTCGAGGCGCACTACCGGCTCATGCAGGGCTGTCTGACCGTGCTGTACGCGGCCGGCACGCGGCTGTTCAAGGTGAGGGTCGTCACAGACGGCGTCGACATCCCCGCCTATGACGACGACCCAACCACGATCGAGCGTCCGTTGATCGTGATGAGCCGGCACGCCGGGCCGGGCGACTCATTCCTCATCGCTCACGAGATCATGTCGTGGACCGGGCGGCGGCCGCGGATCGTGGTCAAGGACAGCATGCAGCTGGACCCACTGATCGACGTGCTGCTGAGTCGGATCCCGGCAGAGTTCGTCACGCCCAGCGACCCGTCCGCGGGCACCTTGCCAGCCATCGAGCGGCTGGCCACCGGCATGGCGACCGCGGACGCGCTGCTGATCTTCCCGGAAGGCGGCAACTTCACCGAGCAGCGTCGCACCCGGGCGATTGAGAAGCTGCGCGCGGCCGGACATCTCGAGCAGGCCGCCAAGGCCGAACGGCTCACCAACGTGCTGCCGCCCCGACCGAAAGGCCTGTTCGCCGCACTGGACGGCTGTCCCGACGCAGACGTCGTGGTGGTGGGGCACACCGGTCTCGACCGACTGAACTCGTTGCGTGACGTGTGGCGCGAGCTGCCGATGGACAAGACCATCCTGCTTCGGTGGCGCCGCATCCCGCCCAGCTTGGTGCCGACCGTCTTCGATCTCAGGGTGGCGTGGCTGTACGACCTGTGGGCCGAGATCGATGACTGGATCGAGGACCAGCAGGACCAGCTGCCCAGCAGCGACGCGCACTGACGTCACCCGGCCAGCTCGCCGTCGAGCTCGAGCGTCTGCATCGTTGTCGCGCAGATCTCCCTGATCGCCGAGGGCTTCAACGCGTTGCGGAGCGCGTGATCGAGGTAGACGGCCATCCGGTAGTCGGGCTGCGCGGCGAGGGCGCGGTCCAGGGCCACGGCAGCGCGCGCGCCGTCGCCTTGGCAGTACGCCGTAACCGCGGCCAGAGTGGCCGGCGCCGCCACCAGGTCGTCCGGCGCCAGCCGGGTCAGCTCCAACCAGAGTCGCTGGGCCACCCGTGCCTCGTCGCCCGCGAACCAGCGCAGGGCAGCATCGCGGACCAGCACGTCCTGCAGCGCGAGGAGCAGCCGGGCCGCGTCGTCGACGTCGAGCGGGGTCTCGTCGCCGTCGAGGCGTCGCCGCATCTCGCGGTCGACGCAGGCATGGTCCTCGGCGATGGCGACCCCGGCCGAGCGCCCTCCAGTGCTCACCAGGGCGGACCAGCGATCCAGGTGTCGATCCACGGAGCGCCGGACCGCGGTGGCCACCGAACCGTCGCGTGCGGACAGCTCATCCACGAGCTCGCTGCGGTCCTCGGCGGCGACCATGCCAGCGGCCACCGCGGTGGCCACGGCCGCCACACTCGACGCTTCGGCCAGCCCAACCCCGTCCGCCGGGCAGCACGCCGGGTCCGAGCAAACGTAGGACCACCGTCGACCGTCGTGCACCCGCAGCGCATCCACGATGTCGATGCCGGTCCCGGAGCACTCGTCCCGGATCCGTTGGACGACATCGCGGTACTCGTCGGCGGCATACACCAGGATGACGACCCCGCTCGCACGAGCCCGACCAAGCGCCTGGACGAGCGGCGTCAGGTCACGGCGAGGGTCGCATGCCTCCGCCAAGTCGAGCCTCATCGACAGCCCGATGGTCGAGGGCTGGCCGACCAGCCCCACGAGAACGACGCTGTCGTGGGGATGGAAGCCGAGCAGGTATGGGATGACCGCGATCAGGTCGTTGGGACCGGACACGCGAACCCGTGGAGTCGTGGTCATGGGCGCCGACCTTGGCCGAATCGGCCAACGCCCGCGACGGCGGCACGTGCGGCTGTGGACAACCCGCCCCGGCGAGCGGCTTGTGGACAATCGGTTTACGGTCGTTGCATGTGCCGAAGCATCAAGACCCTCCGCCCGCCGTTTACCGCTGAGGTCAGTCACGACGACGTCCGCGCGGCCGCACTTCAGTACGTCCGCAAGGTCTCCGGCTTTCACGCGCCCGCCGCGCACAACGCCGAGACCTTTCAGCGCGCCGTCGACGACGTGGCCGCCGCAACGACGCGGCTGCTTGACACCCTGCAAGTCAAAGGCCGGCGCCTCTCCGCGTGAGGGCCTCGACCCGCCGCGTGCTGAACGCCGTAGGCCTGGCCACACCGCTCGGCATGCTCGTTGGCGTGCTCGGGCGGGCTCGCTTCACGGCCGGACCGGACATGCTGCTCGTGGCGCACGGCTACCGCCTTCGCGTCCCGCTCACGAGTGCGTTCACCATCGGCGACGTCGTGATCACCCCTGGCTCGTACCAGCGCCTCCTGGACCAGCCGGGGCTACTGCCGCACGAGACCCGCCACGCGTACCAGTGGGCGTCCTGGCTGGGCCTGCCGTTTCTCCTCCCGTATGCGGCCTGCGCCGGATACTCGTTGCTACGAACGAGGAATCCGGCCCTGGGCAACATCTTCGAGATTCGCGCCGGTCTGGTCGACGGGGGGTACGTCAAGGCGCGATGAGTGCGACGGGCAGGATGTCCGTCATGCGTCTGGACCACATCTCGTATGCCGTCCCGTCAGCGGTGCTCGCGGATACGGTCCAGCGCATGGGCGCACAGCTCGGAGCCGGCTTCATCGACGGTGGCGTCCACCCAAGCTTCGGCACCCGCAACTTCGTCCTGCCGCTGGAAGGTGGGACATATCTCGAAGTCGTCGCTGCGCTCGACCACCCGGCCGCGGACCAGGCCCCGTTCGGCCGGGCGGTACGTCACCGCAGTCGGCTCGGAGGCGGCTGGATGGCGTGGGTCGTCGCGGTCGACGACATCTCCACGATGGAGGCGCGCCTCGGCCGACCAGCCGTCGACGGCCACCGGCGACGCCCGGACGGCTACGACCTGACGTGGAGACAGATCGGCGTTGCGGATGTGCTCGAGGACCCGTCGATGCCCTTTTTCGTGCAGTGGACCTCACCCGAGTCCGAGCATCCGTCCCGGGCGGCTTCTCCCAGGGTCAGCGCGGTGTCCTGCGAATTGGCCGGCGACCTCGCAAAGATCCACGACTATCTGGGCGGACCACTCGACCCGCCGGTTGACACAACCAAGATCATCCGCGTCGAGGCAGAGGATCCCGGCCTGGTCGCCGTTCACTTCGAGACCTCCCACGGTCCCGTCCGCGTCGACTGAGCAGATGCCCGACGACCTCGTCGTCCGCGGCAGCCTCGTCATCCCCGCCGCCGAGCTGCGCTGGCGGTTCTCCCGGTCCGGCGGCCCCGGCGGCCAGGGGGTGAACACCACCGACTCGAGGGTCGAGCTCACCCTCGACCTGGCTCGGACGGCAGCCCTTCCCAACGTGCTCAAGGACCGTGCGCTCGCCCGGCTCTCCGACCGACTGGTGGACGGCGTGCTCACCGTCGCCGCATCCGAGCACCGCTCTCAGCTGCGCAACCGGGAAGCCGCCGCAGCGCGGTTGGCGGCGCTGCTCCGCGCGGCGATCGAGCCGCCACCGCGCTCGCGCCGACCGACTCGACCCGGGAGGGCGGCCCGGGAGCGCCGGATCCAGGACAAGAAACGGAGAGGCGAGACGAAGAGCCTGCGACGGCGACCGGTCGAGTAGCTGAAGTCAGTGACGGAAACCCCGCGGCCGCCGCTCCGGTGAAGACCTCACATCAGGAGGTTTGCATGCCGCTGGGTCCAGTCGAACTCGTCGTCCTGTCCTCCCCGGCAAGCGTGCCGGTCCGGACGTGCGCGCTGCTCTCGTCGACGTCGTAGACGAGAACGAATGCGTCGAGGCAGGCCGGGACTGCTCGGCACCGTCGCTCGTACCGCCGTCAGGTCGGCGGCGGTTCGCGGATACTGTTCGCGGCATGCTCGCGCAGCCCGTCACTGCCACCATGACCGGGTTCCCGGTCGCGCCGGAGAACCTGGTCACACTGGCGAACTGGCAGGACCCGCCGTTCAACAGGTGGGCCTTCCGGCACCTGCGCGAGGTCATCCCAACCCACCGGATCGCGGCGACTGGGGCGGCGACTGGGAACGCCACGGCGCTGCCGGCCGACCCCAGGCAGATCCTCGGCATCCCGGTGGAACGGATGGACGGGTCGGAATCGACAGTCGCTGACGTGCTCGCGACCACCGACACCGATGCCGTCGTCGTCGTGCACGGTGGACGCATCGTGCACGAGTCGTACGCGCCAGACATGCCAACCGACACTGCGCACCTGCTGATGTCGGTCTCAAAGTCGGTCGTCTCGTGCGTCGCTGGCGTGCTGGTGGCGCGAGGTGTGCTCGACGTCGAGGCGCCGGTCGCCACGTATGTCCCGGAGGTCGCCGGAAGCGGCTACGACGAGGCAACCGTGCGGCACCTGCTGGACATGCGCACCGGCGTCGGCTTCCGTGAGGAGTACACATCGTTGGATGCCGAGGTGCGCGTCATGGAGCGCTCGATGGGTTGGCGGCCCCTCGCCGACGGTGACCCGGTCGGGATGTACGCGTTCCTCACCACGCTGAAGCCCGAGGGGCGGCACGGTGGCCCATTCGTCTACCGCTCCGCCGACACCGACATGCTGGGCTGGGTGGTCGAGCGCGCCGCCGGCGTCCGGATGGCCGATCTCATCTCGGAGCTGGTGTGGCAGCCGATCGGTACCGAGCACGACGCAGATATCACCTGCGACGCGGTCGGCTCAGCGGTGCACGACGGCGGGATGTCCGCCACCGCGCGCGACCTGGCCCGCTTCGGGCTCATGCTGCTCAACCATGGCCGCGTCGGCGAGCGCGACGTCGTGCCTGCCAGCTGGGTCGATGACGCCCTGCAGCCGGATGACGACGTGCGCGAGGCCTTCGCCGGTTCGGACAGTGCGCCCTACCTGCCCAACGGCTGGTACCGCAACCAGTTCTGGTGCGTGCCCGGTTCGCATGGAACCGTGCTGCTGTGCCTCGGCATCCACGGCCAGATGGTCCACGTGAACCGGGTCACGGACACGGTTGCGGTCAAGCTGTCGAGCTGGCCAGACGCACAGGACCCGGCGCGCCTGGTCGACACCATCCGGGCGTTCAGCGCCGTCGGCGCAAACCTGAGCGAGAGCTGATCACATGTGATGGCTCGACGGCACGTCGAGCGAGGGGTTGCGGTCGAAGAAGCCGAACGGCTTGAGCCAGAACGACACCGTGTCGACCGGCATGATCGGCCAGTCCTCAACCCGGGTGATGTGGTGGATCCCGAAGACGTACCAGAGCACAACGTCTGTATCCACGAGCTCCTCGTCGTCCGCCACCCAGCGGGTCATCCCGTCGTCGGTCTCTGACTGCACCGGGTATGCGCCGCACGGCCATCGTTCGTCATCGTGGTGTCGGGTTACCCAAACCGGGTAGCCCATGACCGGGGCCCGGATGAATTGGGCCGTCGAGGGGTCCATCATCGCCGGGAACGCCGCCGTCGAGACAAGCTTGTAGGCGACCGGGTCGCCGAAGGCGTTGAGCCGGCCGGGGTTGACCACCTTCCACACCCGCTGGGTGTCCCAGCGGTAGTCCCGCGCGGCCTCGCTCTCGCGAGTGACCGGGGTGCTCCGCGTGCGCAGGCCCAAGCCGTCGGGGTTGTCCGGTCCGATCGGCGCGGCCTCGGAGTCGACCTCAACAACTGTGTTGTCGGTGCCGTCGACGTCGAGGTCCAGCCGCGTGACCAGGAAGTGCTGGTGGAACGGAGCATACGTCCGGTGGTCGATGACCGTCCCCCACGGTGGCGGGTCAGCGCCCTCGGCGAACGGGGTGGTGACCATGATGCCGGTGGCCCGAACCTCGCACTCGATGGACCCGTCCTGATAGAAGCGCCAGTAGATGAGGTACTCGTAGTTTGCGACGGTCGCGTGGCAGGAGACGACGAGCCGCCGCGCCCGTCGAACCTCGGCGCCGGTGATGCCGTCGACGTGCTTCCAGAGGACAGCGTTGTCCTCCTCGTGCAGGCAGATCGCGTTGGCGATGGTGTACGGCTCGCCGCGGCTGTCGGTCAGCACGGCGTCCACATAGGTGACCTCGCCCAGGCAGTCGCAGCCGAGCTCCAGGGAGCCGGTCATGTAGCCAAGACCCCACTCGCCGATGTCGTAGGCCGTGCGTCGGTAGTGCTCCGGTGTCGGGTCGCGATAGGGCACAACCATCTCAGCGAAGGACATCCGGTGTGCGATCGGGCGGCGCGTTCCGTTGTCGTTGTATGCGACCTGGTAGATCACCGGGCCTTCGCGGTAGTTGAACCCGAGCCTCATCGACCAGTCCTGCCACCTCAGCTCGTAACCGTCCAGCGACAACGACG
>JBEVHX010000095.1:0-15444 GCA_040510995.1 Candidatus Nanopelagicales bacterium | reverse complement strand
CGCCTTCCAGCCGCCGAACGAGTGGAACGCCATCGGCACCGGGATCGGCACGTTGACCCCGACCATGCCGACCTCGACCTCGTTCTGGTAGCGCCGCGCGGCACCGCCGTCGTTGGTGAAGATGGCGGTTCCGTTCCCGTACCTGTTGTTGTTCACCAGCTCCAACGCGTCGTCGTAGGTGTTGACCCGGACCACGGACAGACCGGCCCGAAGATCTCCTCGGTGTAGATCGACATGTCCGGTGTGACGTGGTCGAACAAGGTGGGTCCGAGCCAGAACCCAGCCGGGTCGCCGTCCGGGACGACCGAACGCCCGTCGACGACGAGTGCCGCTCCCTCGTCGACCCCGGCCGCCACGTACGACACAACGCGGTCACGGTGCGGGCCGGTCACCAGCGGACCCATGTCGCAGCTGCGTCGCCCGTCGCCGGTACGCAGCCCGCCCATCCGCTCCTTGACCTTCGCGACCAGCTCGTCGGCGACCGGCTCGACCGCGATCACTGCGGAGATCGCCATGCAGCGCTCCCCCGCGGACCCGAAGCCCGCATTGACCGCCGCGTCCGCGGCCAGGTCGAGGTCGGCGTCAGGCAGCACGACCATGTGGTTCTTCGCGCCTCCGAGCGCCTGCACCCGCTTGCCCGCCCGGGTTCCGTTCTCGTACACGTACCTGGCGATCGGGGTGGACCCGACGAAGGAGATCGCCTTGACATCCGGGTGCTCCAGCAACCGGTCGACGGCGACCTTGTCGCCGTGCACGACGTTGAACACGCCCGGCGGCAGACCGGCCTCGGCCCAGAGGGCGGCGACGAAGTTCACCGCGGAGGGGTCCTTCTCCGATGGCTTCACGACCACGGTGTTGCCGGCCCCGATCGCGATCGGGAAGAACCACATCGGCACCATCGCCGGGAAGTTGAACGGCGAGATAATGCCGCACACGCCGAGCGGCTGCCGGATCGAGTACACATCGACCTTGGTCGACACGCCTTCGGAGAAGCCGCCCTTGAGCAGGTGCGGCATACCACAGGCGAACTCCACGACCTCGAGCCCGCGGTTCACCTCTCCGAGCGCATCGGCGAGGACCTTGCCGTGCTCGGACGTCAGGATCGCCGCGAGGTCTTCCTTGCGTGCGGCCAGCAGCTCGCGGAACGCGAACAGCACCTGCGACCTCCGAGCGAGGGAGGAGTGCCGCCACTCGGTGAATGCGTGCTTCGCTGCGGCGACTGCCTCGTCGACATCGGCCGCGGACGCGAAGGCCACCTTTCCGGTCACCTGACCGGTCGCCGGGTCGAACACCTCACCGTGCCGGTCCCCGGTCCCTGTGAACGGCTTGCCGTCGACCCAGTGCACGATCTGCTTCGTCATGGTCCCAGCCTGCCACCGCTGACGACCCTGAGCGGGAATCGTCAGGTCGCGGAGTGTGGCTCCGGCGGATGCCAGCGCGGGCAATCCGGCCGACCCGGAGCAGCGAATACCCTGCGTGACGTTCATGCGGGTGCCCCCAGCGCTGGCGGCTCGAGCCGTGGCGCACTCACCCGACTTGGTCACCGCCATGGCACCGACGGGCTGGGGGCGCCGCCGGTTCCAGGCGGTGCCCAGACCCTGGAGCCACACCGCTGCCGCGGTCGTCGCGAGGGCCTGATGGGCCCGGTCGCAGTGCTCGATGCCGACGATCCCAGCACGGACCAAACACTGCCGGCCGTGCCGGCGCAACGCCGTCCCGCGGTCCCGCCCGCGTGTGCCACCATCCCGGCCCGTCCCGCCCCCGGGCCGCCGGAACGTGCGAGGCTCTGGGTCGTGAGCGGGGACGCGGGCCAAGGCCGGCCACCGATCCGGTCGGTCCCTGACCTCGACGAACCCGCGGAGAGTGCCGAGGCGTTGCTGCTGCGCGTCGGCCGGGGTGACGAGTCCGCCTTTGAGGACCTCTATGACCGGGTCATCGGCACGGTGCTCGGTATGGCTCGTCGGGTGCTCCGCGACGAGGCCCAGGCCGAGGAGGTCGCGCAGGAGGTGATGGTGGAGGTGTGGCGCACCGCGCCGCGCTTCGACGACACGCGCGGCAGCGCCCGTGGCTGGGTGGCCACACTGGCGCACCGGCGGGCGGTCGACCGAGTCCGCGCGGCACAAGCCGGGCTCGACCGTGAACGCAAGGTCGCGGTCCGCGACCAGGGCATCGACTTTGATGAGGTCGCCGAGGCGGTCGAGACGAGACTTGAGCGGGACGAGGTACGCAAGGCCATGGAGGGCCTGACCCATTTGCAGCGCGAGGCGATCGAGCTCGCCTACTTCGAGGGCTGCACGCAGCGCGAAGTCGCCGAACGTCTCGACATCCCTCTCGGTACGGCTAAGACCCGCCTCCGTGACGGACTCATGCGCCTGCGCGACCTGTTGGCGGTGACGTGATGTCCGACCACGAGCTCGCAGCCGCATACGCGGTGGACGCCGTCGACGAACTGGAGCGCGCACGCTTCGAGCAGCACCTCGCAACCTGCCCGTCGTGCACGGAGGAGGTGCGCTCGTTGCGCGAGGCGACCGCCATGCTCGCGTCGACTGCCGCGGTCACGGCGCCAGCATCGTTGAAGGCCTCGGTTCTGAGCGAGATTGCCACAACGCCGCAGGTGTCGGTGCCGAGCCCGACGGCGGCGCCTTCGGTGTCCGCGGCGCGTCGCGCCCCCTGGCTGGCGATCGCCGCCTCGGTGCTGGCCATCGCCGTGGTGACCTTGGGGACACTGTTCGTACGAGCCGCGCAGCAGCGGGACGAGCTGTCCTCGGATCTGACCGCCGTGCAGGAGGTACTGACCGCACCGGATGCGCAAACCGTGACCGGCGAGGTCGGGGACGGGCACGCGTCGGTTGTGACATCAGCGTCGTTGGACCGTGCGGTGTTCGTCGGCACCGGGCTGGACACCCCACCCGCCGGTGACACATTTCAGCTGTGGGTGATCGACGCCGACGGCACCCCGACGTCGGCCGGGACGTTCGAGCCAGACGACGCCGGCAACGCGACCCGGGTGATGGAGGCGACCCCGACGTCCGGCGAGATCGTCGGGCTCACGGTAGAGCCGGACGGCGGCAGCGACGCCCCGACCACCACGCCCATCCTGGCCGTTCCCCTCGCCTAGCGCGTCACCGACGCCGGCATCGTCCAAATCGTCGCCGTGACGGATCGCACCCAATGGGGCTTCGCCCGACGGGCCATCGTCGGCATCCAGATCGCGGGAGAATCGACGTCGTTGCCGCCCCGCTCGAGGCGATGCCGGAAGTCACCTTCCTGGTGGTGACCGCCGGGTCCTTCGACGTGCTGGCCGAAGGTCGCCTGCGCGGACCGCGTCCAGTTGATCGATGTCATGATCAAGCAGATCCGGGTCATCCCGGGTGTGCGCCGAACCGAGAGCTTCATCTCCTTGAAGCTTCGCAAGCAGACCTACTCCTGGGGAACACCATGACGACAACACCGCAGTACATCAGCGAACCCGGTCGCGACGACCTCGCGGCCGCAGCCCGCGACCACCTCTGGATGCACTTCACTCGTCACTCAACGTTCGAGAACGGCGGGCACGTGCCCGTGATCGTTCGCGGCGAGGGCGCGCGTATCTGGGACGACCAGGGCAAGTCCTACCTCGACGGCCTCGCGGGCCTGTTCGTGGTGCAGCTGGGGCACGGCCGCACCGAGCTCGCCGAGGTCGCCGCCAAGCAGGCCAGCGAGCTCGCCTTCTTCCCGCTCTGGTCGTATGCGCATCCCAAGGCCATCGAGCTCGCCGAACGGCTGGCTGCATACGCACCGGGTGATCTCAACCGCGTGTTCTTCACCACGGGCGGCGGCGAGGCCGTCGAAAGTGCGTGGAAGCTGGCCAAGCAGTATTTCCGCCTGACCGGCAAGCCGAACAAGTACAAGGTCATCAGTCGTTCGATCGCCTACCACGGCACGCCACAAGGCGCGCTCTCCATCACCGGCATCCCGGCGGCGAAAGCCGACTTCGAGCCCCTGGTCCCCGGTGCGCACAAGGTGCCGAACACGAACTTCTACCGCGCGCAGGAACATGGTGACGACCTCGAGGCCTTCGGCCGCTGGGCGGCCGACCGCATCGATGAGGCCATCGAGTTCGAGGGTCCGGACACGGTGGCAGCGGTGTTCCTCGAGCCGGTGCAGAACAGCGGTGGCTGCTTTCCGCCGCCGCCCGGCTACTTCGAGCGGGTCCGCGAGATCTGCGACCGACACGACGTGCTGCTCGTCGCGGACGAGACCATCTGCGCCTTCGGCCGGATCGGCGAGATGTTCGCGATCACGCGCTACAACACCACGCCCGACATCATCACCTGCGCCAAAGGCATCACGTCCGGCTACGCCCCACTCGGCGCGATGATTGTCGGCGACCGACTCTTCGAGCCGTTCAGGCATGGCTCGAACGCGTTCCTCCACGGTTACACGTGGGGTGGTCACCCCGTGTCCGCTGCGGTTGCGCTCGCCAACCTCGACATTTTCGAGCGCGAAGGGATCAACGCGCACGTGCGGGAGAACGAGCCGCGCTTCCGAGCCACTCTCGAGCGGCTGTCCGACCTCCCGATCGTCGGGGAGGTGCGCGGGGCGGGCTACTTCTATGGGATCGAGCTGGTCAAGGACAAGGCGACGAAGGAAACCTTCGATGACGCCGAAGCCGAGCGCCTGCTGCGGGGCTTCCTGTCCAAGGCGCTCTTTGACGCCGGCCTCTACTGCCGAGCGGACGACCGCGGCGACCCGGTCATCCAGCTCGCGCCGCCGTTGATCATCGGCCAGCCGGAGTTCGACGAGATCGAGCAGATTTTGCGCGCTGTGCTCACCGAGGCCTGGTCGTTGCTCTGACCTCCCCGCGATCCCGAGGCTCCATTCCCGCGACACGCTGAGATGACTATGGACCAACGTCACCATCACAGGGAGTACCGGAGGCTGTCCCTCTGGTGGGACCAGCTGCCCGACGAGCTCGCCGGCCCACAGCGTCCGCGCCTGCCCGGCCACCGCGACGCCGACGTTGCGATCGTCGGGGCCGGGTTTTCCGGGCTGTGGACGGCGTACTACCTCCTGTCCGCCGATCCGAGCACGCGCATCGTCGTGATCGAGCAGGAAGCGGCCGGCTTCGGAGGCAGCGGTCGCGCAGGCGGCTGGTGCTCAGCGCTGTTCCCGGCTCCGCATTCGCTGGTGGCCCGCTGGTCGTCGCGCGAGGCGGCGATCAGGCTGCAGCAGGCGCTCGACGTCACCGTCGACGAGGTGCAACGGGTGGCCGGGGCGGAGGGCATCGACTGCCGGTTCGCCAAAGGCGGGACGATCTCCCTGGTCCGGTCCGAGGCGCAGGAGAAGCGCGCCCGCAACCATATGGCCGACGAGCTGAGTTGGGGTTTCGACGACCTGTCGTGGCTGGACGCCGACCCCGCGCGACAGCGACTGGCCGCGACCGGCGTGCGCGGCGCAACCCTGACCCCGAACTGCGCGGCGATCGATCCCGCGCGGCTGGTTCGAGCGCTGGCGCTCGCCGTAGAGCGGCTCGGCGGCGTCATCTACGAAGGAACCCGTGCCACGTCGATCGAGCCAGGCGTGGTCAGGACCGACGTCGGCAACGTGCGCGCGGAGCGCGTGATCCGCGCCACTGAGGCGTTCACACCGCTGCTGCCCGGCCTGCGGCGAACGGTCGCGCCGGTCTACTCGTTGATGCTTGCCACAGAGCCGTTGCCAGACGAAGTCTGGGAGCAGATCGGCCTGCGCGATCGGGAGACGTTCGCGGACTATCGACGGCTGATCATCTACGGACAGCGCACGGCGGATGGTCGGATCGCGTTCGGCGGGCGGGGCGCGCCCTACCATTACGGCTCCACGGTGCGACCCGAGCACGACCACGACGCCCGCGTGCAGGCCGACCTGCGACGCACGCTGGTCGAACTCCTGCCCGTGCTGCGCGACGTCGCTGTCACGCATACCTGGGGCGGAGCGGTCGGCGTCAGCTTCGACTGGACCGCGTCCGTTGGACTGGACGAACGCACTGGCGTCGGCTGGGCCGGTGGCTACGTCGGCGACGGCATCGGCACCTCCAACCTCGCGGGCCGAACGCTCGCCGACCTGATCCGCGGTGAACGGTCGGACCTGGCCACGCTGCCGTGGGTCAACCATCGCTGGCCGCGCTGGCCCCCGGAGCCGCTGCGCTGGGTGGGGACCAATCTGGTGCTGCGTGGTGTCATGGCCGCCGACCGCGTGGAGGCGCGCGCCGGCCGCCCATCCGTGGTCGGTCGCGCGGTCGATCGGCTGCTCGGGCATTGACCCTCGCCCCGCATACTTGGGGCCATGCCGACGTCGCCCCTGGACCTCATTGCCTTCGATTCGCTCCTGAGCGAGGAAGAGAGGGCGATCCGCGACACAGTGCGGAGCTTCGTGGACAAGGAGATCCGGCCGCTCGTGGCCGACTGGTTCGAAAGGGGGGAGCTGCCGGCCCGGGAGCTCGCGCGTGACCTCGGCTCGCTCGGGGTCCTGGGCATGCACCTGGAGGGCTACGGTTGCGCGGGCACCAGCGCAGTCGCGTACGGACTTGCCTGCACCGAGCTCGAAGCCGGTGACTCGGGCATCCGCAGCCTGGTGTCCGTGCAGGGCTCGTTGGCGATGTATGCGATCCGCGCGTACGGCTCCGAGGATCACAAGCAGGAATGGCTGCCGCGGATGGCCACCGGCGAGGCGATCGGCTGCTTCGGCCTGACCGAGCCGGACTTCGGCTCGAACCCCGCTGGCATGCGCACGTCGGCGAAGCGTGACGGCGACGACTGGATCCTCGACGGCACCAAGATGTGGATCACCAACGGCGCGATCGCCGACGTCGCCATCGTGTGGGCACGTACCGACGACGGCATCCGCGGCTACGTAGTGCCGACGTCGACGCCGGGTGTCAGCGCACGCGACGTGCCGCCGAAGCTGTCGCTGCGTGCATCGGTCACATCGGAGCTGGTGCTGGAGTCAGTGCGGCTGCCGGGGTCGGCCCTGCTGCCCGGCGCTGCCGGGCTGCGCGGACCGCTCGGTTGTCTCGCGGAGGCGCGGTTCGGCATCGTCTTCGGCGCGATGGGCGCCGCGCGCGACTGCGTCGAGACGGCGATCTCGTATGCGTCCACGCGCGAGCAGTTCGACCAGCCGATCGCGACGTTCCAGCTGACCCAGGAGAAGCTGGCGAACATGACGCTCGAGCTGCAGAAGGGGATGCTGCTCGCGCTGCACCTCGGCCGGCTCAAGGACCGTGGCGAGATCACTCCGGAGCAGATCAGCGTCGGCAAGCTGAACAACGTGCGGGAGGCGCTCGCGATCGCCCGCGAGGCCCGGACGATCCTCGGCGCGAACGGCGTGACGCTGGAGTACCCGGTGATGCGGCACGCCAACAACCTCGAGTCGGTGTTGACCTACGAAGGCACTTCCGAGGTGCACACCCTCGTCGTTGGACAGGCGCTCACCGGGATCTCCGCCTACCGCTGAGCCCGCGGTGGCGGGCGCAGCCGGTACGTCGGCGGGGTGGCCGACAAGGAGATCGGGTTCGCGATCGTGGGCACACCGTCGGCGTCGACCACCGGTTCGAGGCCGAGCCGCTGCGCGAGCTCGACCGCGGCCGCAATGTCGTTGATCGGGCCGGCCGGGATGCGCGCCCCAGCCAACCGCTCGAACCACTCGTCCGCCGGCCGACCCGACAGCACGCTGCTCAGCAGGCCGTGCAGCGAGCCACGATGTGTGACGCGCGCCGAGTTGGTCGTATACCGCTCGTCGTCCGCGACTCCCTCCAGGCCGAGCACCTCGCAGAGCGTCGCGAACTGCGCATCGTTGCCGACGGCGATCACCATCGGCTTGTCGGCCGTGTCGAAGGCTTCATACGGCGCGATCGAGGGGTGCTGGTTCCCGAGGATGCCCGGCACCTCCCCCGCCGCGATGTATGCGGAGGACTGGTTGACCAGGCCGGACAGCAACGACGACAACAGGTTGACCTCGACCCGCTGGCCTCGACCGGTCGCCGAGCGGTGCTGCAGAGCGGCCAGGATGCCGACGGCGCAGTGCAGTCCGGTGATGACGTCGACCACCGCGACACCGACTTTGGTCGGCTGCGCCGGCTCGGGGCCGGTGATGCTCATCAGGCCCCCGACCGCCTGCACCAGCAGGTCGTAGCCGGGCAGGTCGCGCCCATCGCCGGCACCGAAGCCGGTGATGCTCGCCCACACCATGTGAGGCCGGCTGATGCTGACCCCTTCGTAGCCGAGGCCGAAGCGATCCATCGTCCCGGGCGCGAAGTTCTCCACGACGACGTCGGCACGCTCGATCAGCTTTCGCGCCTCGGCCCGGCCGTCGTCAGTCGCGAGGTCGATCCAAGCCGATGTCTTGTTGCGGTTGACACCGAGGAAGTACGTGGACTCCCGGCCACCGTCCGGCACATCTGCCCATGGCGGTCCCCAGCCTCGGGTCTCGTCGCCGGGACCTGGACGCTCGACCTTGATCACGTCGGCGCCCAGGTCGGCGAGCAGCATCGTTGCGTACGGCCCCGCGAGCACCCGGCTGAAGTCCGCTACCACGATTCCGTCGAGCGCTCCGGTCACCCGCCGACGGTACCGACCCGGGACATCGTTGGAAGATCCTTACGACGAGTCGGCGCCGCGATTCGCCGTTTCCGGCTGCCGACGCGACGTATCGAGGGTCACGTGCCGCCAGATGTGGCCACGTACTCCTGGACGTGCTGGTCCCACAGCGCGATCGACTCCTCGGTGATCCGCGGGCTGCCGTCTTCAAGCGGGGAAACGCCGTACCGGTACATCACAGCCGCATCCTCCGGGTAGTTCTCGGACACCCAAGTGGTGAATGGCTCCCAGGACTCGGAGCCGAACTCCGCAGCATTCCAAACGTGCAGCACCTTGCTGACATGACCATCGTCGACCGTGACGGAGAACTCGCCCCCGGGATTGGGGCCTAGCCCCAGCTCGTCGGAGCCCAGCGCATCGAACTCGACCGTGCAACGGACGGCGACACCTGCGGCCGAGGTCGACTCCTCCACGCACGAGCTGACGGTCTGCGAGTACCTCTGTGCTTCGAGGAGCGACATCAGCGTCCGAACCTCCTCCGGTGACATCGGGTCACCCCGGCCACCCTGCGACGCGATCAGCCCACCGGTGTCGGCGCCGTCCGCGAGGTAGCCGATCGCCCGGTCGGCGTCCCCGGAGCCGTACGCCTCAACGAAGTCCCGCGCGACCGTCTCGGCCGGCGTGTCGGCGGGTTGCACTGGTTGTTCGGACGCGCCCAGGTTCGACGCCGCGAACCATCCCCCGGCAACCAGCACGACGGCGACGGCCGCCGCCGTGATAATCGCACTCGTGCGCCGCCGGTCCTTGGCTTCTTCCTTGAGCTCCAAAAGCTGCGTCATCGGGTCCACCCCTCGAACGGAGGCGTGCACTCCTGCCGCGGCACGCCGAGCGCGGGTGTCGATGCTCATGACTCGGTCTCCTCGTCAAACCGTTCGCCAAGCCGCTCGGCCAGGGTGACTTTCCCCCTGGCCAGGTGCGACTTCACGGTCCCCTCGGCGCAGCCGAGCACCGTGGCGATCTCCGCCACGGAGCAGCCGTAGACGTAGCGCAGCGCCACGCACTGCGCCTGTCTGCGTGGCAGGCGCCGCACCTCGACCCAGAACGCCTCGTCGTCCCCACCGATGGCGATGACGTCGGTCTCGCGACTTCGAAACCGGAGCGCTGCCCGTGCCTCGACGACCCGACGCCGCACGAACGACGTGGCGATGTTCGCGCACACCCGGCGCACCCAGGCCCCTGGCATGTCCAGCCGCGAGACCTCGTCCCAGCGTCGGTATGCGGCCAGCATCGCCTCCTGTGCGACGTCCTCCGCGTGCGACCGGGACCCGGTCAGGGCATGCGCCAACGCGACCAGCGAGGCGTACTCCCGGCCGAAGAACGCGTCGAACGTTTCCACCCGAGGCAGTTGCAGCACCTGGTCGGTCGCCAGGTCCGCGCTCTCCGAGCCGGTGTTGTCCGCCACCGATGAGCTCGTCACATCCCCCACTCGCGCGAGCCCCGTTCTTGGGTTACTCAGCCTGCGGACATTCTCGACCGGCTCGGTTCGATCCACACGCGATTCGGGATTTGTCACTCCTGGTGAGCCGCTAGCTGACCGCAAGCACCATCGATCTCCCGACCACGCGTGTCGCGGACGGTGACGGGGACGCCGCTGTCCTGCAGCCGCTTCACGAACTCGCGCTCGTCTCGACGGCGCGATGCGGTCCAGATCGAGCCCGGCGTCGGGTTGAGCGGGATCAGGTTCACGTGCACGAGGTGGCCTCGTAAAAGCTCGCCCAGCAGGTCGGCCCGCCAAGCTTGATCGTTGATGTCCTTGATCAGCGCGTACTCGATCGAAACCCTGCGCTTCGTCGTGGCCGCATACGCCCAGGCGGCATCAAGCACCTCACGCACCTTCCAGCGCGTGTTCACCGGCACCAAGGTGTCCCGCAGCTCGTCGTCGGGTGCGTGCAACGAAACCGCCAGCGTCAACGGCAGGCCTTCCGATGCAAGGTCGCGCATGCGCGGCACCAAGCCGACTGTCGACACCGTGATGCCGCGGGCCGACATCCCGAGGCCGTCTGGTGTCGGCGCCACCAATGTCCGGATCGTGCCCAGCACCGCGTGGTAATTGGCCATCGGCTCGCCCATGCCCATGAACACGACGTTGTTCACCCGGCCGACGCCACCGGGCACATCCGAGCGGGCGAGCGCCCGGGCTGCGGCAACGACCTGCTCGACGATCTCCCCAGTCGACATGTTGCGGGTCAGCCCGGCCTGCCCGGTCGCGCAGAACGGGCAGTTCATCCCGCAGCCGGCCTGTGATGAGACGCAGATTGTCGTGCGTCCGCCGGTGAAGGTGGCGTCGGCCGGGTCGTCGGCCTCCTCGCCAAGCTCGACCAACCCGTCGTCACGGTGCCGCGCCGGGTAGCGCATGAGCACGCTCTCCACCAGCGACCCGTCGAACAGCCGCCACAATGTCTTGCGGGTCAGCCCGCCGTCGGTGGTCTGTTCGCGCACGGCGGTCAGGAGCGCCGGCGTCAGCGCTGCAGCGAGCGCGTCGCGAGCCGCCGCCGGAACATCGGTCCACTGCGCCGGGTCATCGACCAACCGGGCGAAGTAGTGAGTCCCCACCTGCTTCGCGCGAAACGCTGGCTGGCCTAACGACTCCACGATTTCGCGCCGTTCGGATGCCGTGAGGTCAGCGAGGTGACGCGGCGGCTTGCCACGCCTGGGTGCCGCGAAGACGAGCTCACCGGGCTGCGGCGGCATGCGCGCTCCTAGGGGACCGGCGCGATGATGCCGAGCACGAACCACGCGACCGGCGCCGAGGGGAGCAGCGAGTCGAGGCGATCCATCAGTCCGCCATGCCCAGGCAGCAGCGTGCCCATGTCCTTGACCCCGATATCGCGCTTGATCATCGACTCGCCGAGGTCGCCGAGGGTGGCCGTGATGCACAGCAGGACGCCGAGCAGAGCCCCCTTCCACCATGCCTCGTCCAGCAGGATTGCGACCGACAGAGATCCGCCGAGCACGCATGCGATCACGGAGCCGGCGAAGCCCTCCCACGTCTTCTTCGGGCTGATCCGCGGTGCCATCGGGTGCCGGCCGAAGAGCACACCGGCCGCATACCCGCCGACGTCGGAGCAGATCGTCGTGACCACGAAGACCACGATCCGGTCCGCGCCTTGGTCGCTGTCGATCATCAAGACCGCGAAACTGGCGAGCAGAGGCACGTATGCGGCCACGAAGACGCCGGCCCCGACGTCGCGCATGTACCCCTGGGTGCCCTCCATCAGGCGCCACATGAAGACCGCAAGCACCGTGAGGACGAAGGCGACCAGCAGGCCCTCGGTGTCGTTCAGCCGGGCGCCGACCGCGCACGCGACCGCGCCGAGAAGCAACGGGACGATGGGCGGGTGGATGTCGGCGCGGGCCAACGCGCGGCACAGCTCCCAGACTCCCACGAGCATGGCCAGCGCGACGACGACCACGAACATGTCGGGCAACAGGTAGATCGGCAGCAGGATCAGGCCGATCCCGAGCGTGAGCGCGACGGCGATCGCGGCCGGCAGGTTGCGCCCCGCCCTCGAGTGGGTGGCGGGCGCTGGCTCGACGGGCCGTTCTCCGGGGACGGTCATGAGACGTGCTCTCCGAGCCCTCAGACCTCGAGGAGCTCGGCCTCCTTGTGCTTGAGCAGGTCGTCGATCTGCGCGACGTACTTGTGCGTCACGTCCTCGAGCTCCTTCTCGCCACGCCGACCCTCATCCTCGCCGGACTCACCGTCCTTGACGATGCGGTCGATCTCGTCCTTGGCGTGGCGACGGATGTTGCGGATGGATACGCGGGCGTCTTCGGCCTTGTGCTTAGCGACCTTGATTTACTCCTTTCGGCGTTCCTCGGTCAGCTTTGGGAAAACCACCCGGATGATGGACCCGTCGTTGGTCGGGTTGACGCCGAGATCGGAGTCGCGGATCGCCTTCTCGATCACGCCCAGCGAGTTCTTGTCATACGGCGTGATGACGGCCATCCGGGCCTCAGGCACCTGGAACGACGCGAGCTGCTGGACCGGCGTGGGTGCGCCGTAGTAGTCGACGACGATCTTGGCGAACATCGCCGGATGTGCGCGGCCCGTGCGGATTGAAGCGAAGTCGTCCTTCGCGACCGTGACCGCCTTCTCCATCTTCTCCTCGGCTTCGAGAAGGGTCTCGTCGATCAACGTGCTCTCCCTGCGGTCGCGGTGGTGCGTGATGTCCGGGCGGACGATGTCGTTGGTGTCATGCCGGGTCCGCGGACACCAGCGTCCCGATCTTCTCACCGCGCACCGCACGGGCGATGTTGCCTTCGGTCAACAGGTCGAAAACGACCATCGGCAGCTGGTTGTCCATGCACAGGCTGATCGCGGTCGCGTCCGCGACCTTGAGCCCGCGGGCGAGCACCTCGGAGTAGCCAAGCCGGTCGAACTTCACCGCCTCCGGACTCATGCGCGGGTCGGCGTCGTACACGCCGTCGACCTGCGTCGCCTTCAGCAGCACTTGGGCGTTGATCTCGAGGGCACGCTGCGCTGCAGTGGTGTCGGTACTGAAGAACGGCATACCGGCGCCGGCGCCGAAGATGACCACGCGGCCCTTCTCCAGGTGCCGGATCGCCCGCCGCGGGATGTACGGCTCCGCGACCTGACCCATCGTGATGGCGGTCTGGACCCGGGTGTCGATGCCCTGCTTCTCGAGGAAGTCCTGCAGCGCAAGGCAGTTCATCACCGTGCCGAGCATCCCCATGTAGTCCGCCCGGCTGCGGTCCATTCCACCGCGGGACAGCTCCGTCCCACGGAAGAAGTTGCCGCCGCCGACCACCACGGCAACCTGGACGCCGCTGCGCACGACGTCCGCGATCTGCCGGGCGATGGCCCGCACGGTCGCCGGGTCCACCCCGAGCTCACCGGCGCCGAAGACCTCGCCGGACAGCTTCAGCAGCACTCGGTTGTAAGCCGGGGCGGCGCCGGCGTGGCCGTCATGCGCGGTGTGGTCAGCGGGGTCGGCGCTGCGCCCATGGTCGTGGGCTCCTCGGTTCCGCGTCTCCGCGCCTGCGTCGTCCACTTCACCGCCCGCCGACACGACGAAGGTCGCCGCCGTTGTCGAGGGCTCTCGTTCGTCCACGGCGACGGCCTCCTTGGCTATGCGGTCTGGTCGGCTCCTGCTGCAGCAGTCTGCCCTGCCCAGATTCGGTCAGCGCATCCTGGCAGGCTCAGGCACCCACCTCGAAGCGTGCGAAGCGGGTGATCGTGGTGCCCGACTCCGCCAGCAGCTGCTTCACCGACTTCTTGCTGTCCTGGACCGAGGACTGCTCAAGGAGCACAACGTCCTTGAAGAACCCGTTCACCCGACCCTCGACGATCTTCGGGAGGGCGGCCTCGGGCTTGCCCTCCTCCTTCGCGGTCTCCTGGGCGATCCGCTTCTCAGTCTCAACCGTCTCAGCCGGCACGTCGTCGCGGGTGACGAACTGCGGGCGCATCGCGGCGATCTGCATGGCGGCGCCACGGGCAGCATCCGCGTCACCGGTGTACTCGACCAGGACGCCGACCTGCGGGGGGAGGTCGGACGCGCGACGGTGCATGTACGTCGTCACGCTGCCATCGAACAACGCGACGTTGCCGAGCTGCAGCTTCTCACCGATGACCGAGGACAGGGCTTCGATGGCGTCCGCGACGGTCCGGCCATCGGCCAGCGTGCTGCCGAGCAGAGCCTCGCGGTCCCCAACAGTCTGTGAGCCGGCGACAGCGGCAATCTCGTCGGCGAGCGCCTGGAACTGCTCGCTCTTGGCGACGAAGTCGGTCTCGGCGTTGAGCTCGATGAGTGCCTTCCCGGCGGTCGCGACGATGCCGTTGCTGGCCTCGCGCTCCGCGCCCCGCTTGGCGGCCTTGGCCGCACCCTTGATGCGGAGGGTTTCGACGGCCTTGTCGAAGTCGCCGTCGTTCTCCTCGAGCGCCTTCTTGCAGTCCATCATCCCCGCGCCCGTCAGGTCGCGGAGCTTCTTGACGTCAGCGGCGGTGAAGTTCGCCATGGGTCCGTTTCTCTCGTTCGTACGGTTTCGGATCCGGCTGAGCGGGTCAGCTCGGCGCGTCGGTCACGCTGGCATCGCTTGGGCCAGCCTCGCTCGGGCCAGCCTCGCTCGATCTGGCCTCACTCGGGTCTGTTTCGCTCGACGCGCCTTCCGGCTGGGCGGTCGGCTGGCCGGCGAGCAGCTCGCGCTCCCAGTCCGCCAATGGCTCGTCGGCACCGAGCTCGGAGCCGGCTGGCTTGTCGTCGGCCGAGCCGGCGCCGGCGCGGGCGATGAGGCCCTCGGCCACGGCGTCGGCGATCACCCGGGTGAGCAGGCCGACCGAACGGATCGCGTCATCGTTGCCCGGGATCTTGTAATCAACCTCGTCGGGGTCGCAGTTGGTGTCCAGGATCGCAACCACCGGGATGCCGAGCTTGCGGGCCTCCCCGACCGCGATGTGCTCCTTCTTGGTGTCCACGATCCAGACCGCGCTTGGTAACCGGTTCATGTCGCGGATGCCGCCGAGGGTCCTTTCGAGCTTCTCCTTCTCCCGCTGGAGGACCAGCAGCTCCTTCTTGGTCATGCCCGAGGCGGCGACATCGTCGAAGTCGATGAGCTCGAGCTCCTTGAGGCGCTGCAGCCGTTTGTGGACGGTGGAGAAGTTGGTGAGCATGCCACCCAGCCAGCGCTGGTTCACGTACGGCATGCCGACTCGCGTCGCCTGGTCGGCGACCGGCTCCTGCGCCTGCTTCTTGGTGCCGACGAACAGGATCGAGCCGCCGTGGGCGACCGTCTGCTTGACGAACTCGTAGGCGTTGTCGATGTACCCGAGCGTCTGCTGCAGGTCGATGATGTAGATGCCGTTGCGCTCGGT
>JBEVHX010000094.1:0-2686 GCA_040510995.1 Candidatus Nanopelagicales bacterium | reverse complement strand
CTGTCGCACCCGACGGGGTTCGCCGAGATCTACGTCGGCGAGATCACCGGTCCGAAGATCGAGCTGCGCACCGATGTGGTCGCCCGCACCGAGACCGCCAAGCCCTACACAGCGGGCCACCGGCTCTACGGCGTGGTCGAGGGCGACCTGATGTGGGCCTTCGACATGGCCGCGATGGACCAACCTCTGCAGCCGCACCTGTCCGCGCGGCTCAAGCGGGTCGCTTGAGCACCGTGACGGACCCTGACCTCACCGCTCAGCTGCGCCGCCGAGGGCTACGGCTGACGCCGCAACGGGTGCTGGTGCTCGACGCGGTTCGCGACCTCGGGCACGCGACGCCGGACGACGTGGCCGCCCGTGTGCAGGACGTCGGCGTCAACGTATCGACCGTGTACCGCACGCTCGAGCTGCTCGAGGAGCTCGGGCTGGTCGCGCACACGCATCTTGGTCACGGCGCACCGACCTACCACGCGGCCGAGGACACCGACCATCTTCATCTCGTATGCCGCGACTGCGGCAAGGTGGCCGAGGCCGATGTCGAGCTGGCCGCAGACTTCGTAGGAACACTGGCGGCCGTGCACGGGTTTGACTCTGACGTGAAGCACTTCGCGATCTACGGCCGCTGCGCCGACTGTGCGAGCGAGGGCGACGCATGACATCGACCACCGCCGTCACGGTCGAGGCTGGCCCGGACGCGGGCGCAGCCTGGCACTATGGCGACCCGGTCGCCGAGCAGCGCGCGCTGGCCGCCGGGCGGGCGGCCGTCGACTTGTCGCATCGCCCCGTCCTGCGTATTTCCGGCCCAGATCGGCTGACCTGGCTCCACTCCCTGACCAGCCAGCATCTGGAGACGCTTCAGCCGGGGCAGGGTACCCAGGCCCTCGTCCTGTCACCGCACGGCCACGTCGAGCATCATCTCGCGCTGGTGGACGACGGCGCGGCGGTGCTCACGCACATCGAGCCGTACCGCGCCGACGGGCTGCGCGACTACCTCGAGCGGATGAAGTTCTGGAGCGATGTCACCGTCGAGGACGTCACCGCCGAGCTGGCGGTCGTGCTCGATGCAGGCACGAGGCCATCTGTCGGCCCCGCCGTCGTCAGGGCCTACGGGCGCGAGTCGTTCGTTCCCCGGGCGAAGCTCGCTGAGGTGCTCGGCACGTATGACCAACCAGCGGGCATGTGGGCGGCCGAGGCGCTGCGGGTCGAGGCCAAGCAGCCAAGGCTCGGCTTCGAAACCGACCACCGCACGATCCCGCACGAGGTCGGCTGGATCGGTCCAGCCGTACACCTCGACAAGGGCTGTTACCGCGGTCAGGAGACCGTTGCGCGGGTGCAGAACCTTGGCCGGCCCCCACGTCGCCTGGTGCTGCTGCACCTCGACGGCTCGCAGGACACGATCCCGCAGCATTGCGACGACGTCGTGCTCGACGGCCGGACGGTCGGTTTCATCGGTACCGCGGTCCGCCACCACGAGCTGGGTCCGATCGCGCTCGCCGTCGTCAAGCGCAACATCCCGGCCGACGCGACGCTGACGGTTGTCGGCATCCCGGCGACGCAAGAGATCATCGTCGAGCCCTAGAGCACCTGATGGATCAACCTCGCGACCTCGTGAGGTGCGCCGAGCATGGCCAAGTGACCGAGGTCGGCGCTGGCCACTGGCCAGCCGAGATCGCGTGCGCTCACGGCGCTCGCCTCGTAGGCAGCCGACAGCTGCACATACGCGGCGCGGACCGCGGACGGTAGCGGCACCGACGGCAGCGGCTCCCGCCAGAAGTCCTCGCGGCGGGGGCGGACGGCGGCGAGCACAGCCACCGGGTCGGGCACCAGGTCCGCCAGCTGTTCCTCGGTCCAGTCGGGGTATGAACCGCCGGCTGCCAGCAGCGCCTCGAGCTCTGCGGCCATCTCCGAGGAGTCACGGGCGATGCTTTCCAACCGGGACAGCCCGGGCGCCGGCATCCCTGCGTCCAGGAACACGGCCCCTTCGACGTCAATGCCACGGTGCGACAGCGCGGCGATGACGCCGGGGAGAAGCGGACCGGATCCGCTGTGCGCGATCAGAACGAGTGGTCCGCCGGCCACCTGCCCGGCCGCCTGATGGACATATCGGCGCGCATACGGCCGCCTGAGGTCGTCCTCAACCCGCACGACCACGCACGCGTCCGGCAGCAACGACGGTAACGACCCCCACGTTCCGTCCGGCGAGAGCAGCGGCGAGTGCAGCAGGACGATCGTCATCACACCTCGAGCAGCAGCGTCATCGGCCCGTCGTTGACCAAAGCCAGCTGCATCATCGCGCCGAACACCCCGGTCTCGACGTGCGCGCCGCGGGCCCGCAGCGCGTCCACGAACGCCGACACCAGCGGCTCGGCCACCGAACCTGGCGCGGCCGCCGACCAGGACGGCCGGCGACCCTTGCGGGTGTCGGCATACAGCGTGAACTGGCTGACTACCAGCAGGGGTGCGTCGCGGTCAGCGGCAGATGTCTCATCGCGAAAGATGCGCAGCTCGTGCACTTTGGTGGCCAGCTTCTGGGCCTGCCCCGGATCATCCGCATGCGTCACGCCGACGAGCACGACCAGTCCAGGCCGGTCGACGCTTCCGACCACCTCGCCGTCGACTGTCACCGACGCCGACGTCACGACCTGGACGACTGCGCGCACGGTTCGCGATCTTGCCAGCACAGTCC
>JBEVHX010000093.1:0-6101 GCA_040510995.1 Candidatus Nanopelagicales bacterium | reverse complement strand
GTCGGTCGGGCTCACCGGCGCCGACGCCACCAGAGAACGGCGAGCACCAACAGGACCAGCCCGACCACCGGCCCGACTCGCTTGAGCACCGGCACACCGGCCGCGCCGACGAGGTCGATCGCGTCGTCGGCCTTGACGGGCGGCGGGGGCACGCTACGCAAAGGCGGCGTTTCCTGGGAAACGTGCTCCGCAGGCTCGTCGGCTGCCACCTCAGGTGTGGTCATCATCATCGTCGCGAGGTTGCCGGCGAACTGATCGATGATCCGTCCGGCAACGTCCTGCATGACCCCGCGGCCGAACTGTGCCGGCCGGCCGGTGATCGCCAGGTCGGTACGTACGTCGACCCGGGTGACGTCGGGTGCCTCGGCGACCAGCGTGGTGTCGACGGTGGCCCGCGCGGTGCTGGTGCCCTTGGTCTCCTTTCCGGACGCCTCGATGACTGCGTGGTGCTGCTGGTCGTCCTTGGTGACGAACCGTGCGGTCCCGCCGTAGGTCAGCGAGACCGGACCCAGCTTCACCTTCACGGTGCCGCTGAACTCGTCGCCGTCCTGACCGGTCAAAATTGCGCCCGGCATCGCGGGCGCGACGGACTCGACGTCGAGCAATTTTGCCCACGCGGAGTCGATGTCACTGGGCACGGTGAATGAGTTCGTGAGTTCCATCGGAGCGAACGTAACCCGGCAAGGCAATTGCCGTGCGGGTTTCGCTCTCGCAAACTGCTTGCATGCGCGAAGTGCTGCCGGAGCTGTTGGCCGCCGTCGAGCGCGGCGACGCGGCCGCCATGGCCACCGTTGTGCGCACGTGGCGGTCGGCGCCGCGACCCGCCGGAGCCTCGATGCTGGTGACCGCCGCGGGCGAGGCGGTCGGGTCGGTCAGCGGTGGCTGCGTGGAAGGCGCCGTGTACGAGCTGGGCCAAGAGGTGCTCGGCGATGGTGAGCCTCGGTATGAGACGTACGGCATCAGTGACGACGACGCGTTCGCGGTCGGGCTTACCTGCGGTGGCATCCTCGAGGTCTTCGTCGAACGCGTCGACGCGTCCACCTGGCCCGAGCTCGCCGGGCTGCGCGACTCGCTCGACGCGCACGAGCCGGTGGCCGTGGCCATCGTCGCCCGCGGAACCGCGCGGGTTGGGCGGCACGTCGTGGTGCGGGAGCGCGGCATCGAGGGCTCCCTCGGCTCCGAGCGGCTCGACGCCGCGGTTGCCGCTGACGCCCGCGGCTTGTTGGCGTCCGGCACCACGGGCTTCCTTCAGTACGGCGTCGACGGCGAACGGCTGGAGGCCGACCTCGAGGTCTTCGTCGCGTCGTATGCGCCGCCGCCGCGCATGGTCGTGTTCGGCGCCATCGACTTCGCCGCCGCGCTGGCCCGGGCCGGCAAGTTCCTCGGCTTCCACGTGACCGTCTGCGACGCACGCGCGGTCTTCGCCACCACGAAGCGGTTCCCCGATGCGGATGAGGTCATTGTCGACTGGCCACACCGCTGGCTCGCGACGCAGGAGCTCGGCCCGCGCGATGTCGTCTGCGTCCTGACCCACGACCCGAAGTTCGACGTCCCCGCGCTGGAGGTCGCGCTGCGAACCCCGGCCGGCTACGTCGGTGCGATGGGGTCACGGCGCACCCATGACGACCGGCTTGCTCGGCTCCGCGACGCCGGACTCACCGAGGCCGAGCTCGCCCGGCTGCACTCCCCCATCGGGCTGGACCTCGGGGCGCGCACACCCGAGGAGACCGCAGTGTCGATCGTCGCGGAGATCGTGCGAGAACGGTGGGGCGGTTCCGGGACGGCTCTGGCCCAGTCGACCGGACCGATTCACGTCAACGCCCCGCGGTGAGGACCGCCGGGCTGGTCCTGGCCGCAGGCGCAGGTCGTCGTTATGGCGGCCCGAAGGCGCCCGTCATCCTCGACGACGAGCGGCTCGTCGATCGGGCGGTCCGGTTGCTGCGCGCTGGCGGCTGTGACCCGGTCGTGGTTGTGCTTGGCGCGTGGATCGGCGACGTAGCGCGCGCCCAGGTGGTGGTGAACGACGACTGGCGCTCCGGGATGGCCGGCTCGCTGCGGGTCGGGCTGGCCGCGCTCGGCGACAACATCGACCGGGTCGTGGTCGCCCTGGTCGACCACGTCGGCCTCACGCAGGCGGCGGTGGCTCGATTGGTCGCGTCACCGGCGCGGCTGGCCGCGTCCGCATACGAGGGTGAACGGCGTAACCCCGTGCTCATCGGACGAGAGCACTGGGCCAGCGTCGCCGAGTCAGCGGTCGGCGATAGTGGCGCACGAACGTATCTCGACGCGCACGCCGACGAGGTGGACCTGGTCGAGGTCGGCGACGTCGCCACCCCCGACGACCTGGATCGACCTACTCGTTCCGCGCGGTCTCCGGACCGGTGATTCGGTTCAACAGCGGCAAGGTGCAGCCGATGACGCCGAGGCAGACCGCCATGCCGGCGCCGACGGCGAACCAGTACGCGACGCCCGGAGCGCGCATGGCGTAGTCCATCTGAGACCGCAAGAACAGTTGGGACGCGAGGAACGCGGACCCTGTTGTGAGCACCGCCACCGTGAGAAGTGGCGAGGCCGTTTCCAGGATGACGATGCGGCGCAGCGTTGCGAGACGCACGCCGCAGAGCCGCAGCAAGCTGAACGGTCGCTTGCGATCGTTGAGGCCGGCCACCACGCTGACGGCGAGACTGCAACCCGCGATACAGAGACTGACCACGATGACCACATTCGCAAGTTGCTGCAGGCCCGCGAGCTCCTGTCCACCCGCGAAGAGCATCCGTTCCTCAGCAAGCGTGGCGGGCGGTCGCTGATCGGGGAACGCGGCGGCGAGCGCCGTCCTGGTCTGCTCGATGACCGCGCTCGATCCGCTGGTCGCCACCACAACCGTGTCGTAGTCGCGTTTGAGCTCGTAGCCATGGCTCGGCTCGCGTTCGAGCAGGCCCAGCAGGGTGTACGGCACGTTCACGCCGACGACTATACACCGGATGTATACGCGCCGTATCTATCCCGGCGGCTCAGCCGCCGATGGCAGACATTGGGCGGTCCGGCTGGACGAAGTCCGGCTCGTCGATCCCATGACCCTTGCGCTTGGCCGCCACGTTGGCAGTGATGAGCTCAGACAGCGCTTCGTCGTGGGCGCCGGCACGCATCGGTCCGCGCAGGTCCTGCTCGTCGCGGGCGAACAGGCAGTTGCGCAGCTGGCCGTCGGCGGTCAGCCGGAGTCGGTCACAGCCGGCGCAGAACGGTCGGGTGACAGACCCGACGATCCCGACGGTGAACGGACCGCCGTCGACCAGCCACTCCTCCGCCGGGGCGCTCCCCCGGTCCTCCGCCGGGGTCAGGTGGTACGTCGCCGACAGCTCCTCGAGGATCTCGTCCGCCGTCACCATCTGCCGACGGTCCCAGCCGTGCTGTGGGTCGAGCGGCATCTGCTCGATGAACCGAAGGTGGTAGCCCTCGGACAGTGCCCAGGTCAGCAGATCGAGCGCCTCGTCGTCGTTGATGCCGCGCATCAGTACCGCGTTGACCTTGACCGGGTGCAGGCCCGCGATTCGGGCGGCGGCGAGACCGGCAAACACATCGGAGACTCGGTCGCGGCGGGTGATCTCCTTGAACCGGTCGCGGCGCAAAGTGTCGAGGCTGACGTTCACCCGCTGGAGGCCCGCGTCGGCGAGTGGCTGCGCGAGGTGCGGCAGCCGCAGCCCGTTCGTGGTGACCGACACGTCGACGCCGAGACGGACCAGGCCGGCGACGATCTCGACCACGTCCGGCCGCAACAGCGGCTCGCCGCCGGTGAGCCGGACCTTGCGGATGCCATGCTCGACCAGCAGGCCGACCAGTCGCATCAACTCGGGCGTGGTCAGCAGGTCTGAGCCGGCGATCCAGGGCAGGCCTTCGGCGGGCATGCAGTACGTGCAGCGCAGCGAGCAGCGGTCGGTCAGCGACACCCGCAGGTCGGTGTGTCGTCGGCCGAAGCCGTCGATGAGCTCCACCCCCACACCGTACGACGCCGAATCTGCTGAAGTGCACTCATGGAAGCGCCGATCTGGGACGCGGTGGTGCTCGCGGGCGGGGCCGCTAGCCGGTTCGGGTCGGACAAGCTGACCGCGCTGGTCGGCGGCCGGTCGCTGATCGACCAAGCCCTCGACGCGGTGGCGGACGCGTCCAGGGTTGTGCTCGTCGGCGGCGGCACGGATCGCGCTGGCGAATATGTCCGCGAGGAACCGCCCGGGTCCGGCCCGGCCTGTGCATTGGCCGCCGCCCTCCCGCGGTTGCTGGCCGACGTCGTCGTCGTTCTCGCTGGTGACCAGGTGGGGCTGCCCGCGCGCGTGAAGGCGGTCCTGGCGGCAGTTGACCGGGACGGCGCAGTGCTGCTGCACAACGGCCGAGCCCAATGGCTATTGGCGGCATATCGGACCAGAGCCTTGCGGTCGTTGGCCAAGCCAGCGGTGGGCAGCTCGATGCGCGACTGGTTGGCCGGGCTCGAGCTGGTCCGGGTCGAGGACCCACTCGACGCGCCGCTGGATGTCGACACCCCTGCCGACCTGGTCGCTGCGCGGCTAGCGTCAGGGACCGTGCTGGAGGACTGGGTGACCGAGCTGGCGCAGCACCTTGGGGTCGACCCTGCAGTGATCGAAGTCGAGGCCGTGCTCGACCTGGCTCGCGACGCCGCGCACGGAGTCTCCCGACCGGCTGCACCAGTCTCGACGTTCCTCGCCGGGTATGCCGCCGCCCAGGCTGGCGGCGACCGGGATGCAGTGCACGCGGCGCTGACCCGGGCAAGTGAGCTGGCGGCCCGTTACAGCACACCCGAGTCGTAGACGATCTCACCGCGGACCACGGTCCGCACACACTGCGGCACCGGCGCACCCGGCGTGAGGTCGGGCATCCCCGGGACCCCGGCGCGCGGATCCGTGGACCAGGCCCGCACGGCCTCGTCCGGTGCCTGGACGACGAGGTCGCCCGCGTCCCACACCGCATACGTTGCCGGCTGGCCGGAAGCGAGCACGCCGACATCGTCGCGGCCAGCCGCACGCCAGCCACCGCGCGTATGCGCCGCGAAGGCGGCGCGCACCGTGAGCCGCTGCCCGGCCACGTGGTGGTACGCGGCCGCGCGCACGGCCTCCCAAGGTCCCAACGGCGTGACGGGTGTGTCCGAACCGAGTGCGAGAGGGATGCCGGCCGAGGCCAGTGACGCGAACGGGTTCAGGGTCAGCGCGCGCTCCCGCCCCAGCCGATCCGCATACATCCCGTCGGTCCCGCCCCACAGCGCGTCGAACACGGGCTGCACCGAGGCGTACACACCTAGCGCCGCCATCCGGGTCACCAGGTCGTCGTCGAGCATCTCGGCGTGCTCGATGCGGTGCCGCCCGAGGCGGATCAGCTCGGGGCCGACGATGCCGGCGGCCTCCTCGAAGCCGCGCACCACCGTCTCCATGGTCGCGTCCCCGATCGCGTGGAATCCGGCCTGCAGCCCAGCCTGCGCGCAGGCCACGACGTGGTCCCGGACCTGCGCCGCCGTGAGGTAGCCGGCGCCGCGTGTGTCGGCGTCCGCGTACACGGTGCGAAGGCAGGCGGTGTGCGACCCGATCGCGCCGTCCGCGAACAGGTCACCCGCCGCGCCGAGCGCGCCGAGCTCGCGGGCCTTCTCGACCCCGCCCAGCTCGCCCCAGTAGCCGACGATCTCAACTCCCGGCTCACTGGTGGCGAGCTGCATCATTGATCGGAAGTCGTCCTCGGAGGAGATCTCTGGCCCACCGAGCTCGTGGAAGGCGCCGATGCCGAGCGCGGCCGCGCGGGAGCGGGTCGCGCGCTGCGCGCTGGTGCGCTGGGAGGGTGACAGTCCGCCCTGCACGACCATCCTGGCCGCGACGTGCGCGGACTCGGTGAGGTGTCCCGACTCGGAGTAGCCCGTCTCCGACCGCACCTGCGGCGACGCGGCGAGCATCGCGCTCGACACCACCGATGAGTGCACGTCGACACGCATCAGAAACACCGCGCCGCCGAACGCCGCGCGATCGAGCTCCGAGCGTAGTGGTGGCCGGTTCTCCGGCCAGCGGGTCTCATCCCAGCCCATGCCAACCACCGGGCCGCCGCCGAGGCGT
>JBEVHX010000092.1:0-5600 GCA_040510995.1 Candidatus Nanopelagicales bacterium | reverse complement strand
CCGCCGAAGCGCAACACGATGCCGTCGTGCGGCATGCCGTCGTGGTGCACTCGGTCGGAGACCCCGGAATCGACGAGCAACCGGACACTGTCGGCTTCGAGGATGCCCGCGCGAACTGTGTGCGCGATCTCGTCCCTGGTGCGGTTGTCAACGACGACGGAGTCGATGTTCTTGACCGACAGCAAGTGGGAGAGCATCAACCCAGCCGGGCCTGCACCGACGATCCCGACTGTCGTGCGGGTGAGATTTGGCAACATGCGCGTCCTCAGCGGGTAGTGGCGTCGAAAAGCGGGACGTCGACGAGCTCGGTCAACTGCCGGAAGTCGACGCCGAAGACGTCGCGGACAACCACACCATCCGGCTCGATCAGGAAGACGGCGAGGTCGGTGTAGACCCGGGAGACGCAGGCCAAGCCAGTCAGGGGATAGGTGCATTCCGGCACGAGCTTGACCGTGCCATCCCGAGACGTGAGGTCCATCATGACGAACGTCTGCTTGGCCCCGATTGCGAGATCCATCGCGCCGCCAACTGCCGGGATGTCGTCCGGCCGACCGGTGTGCCAGTTCGCCAGGTCGCCCTTGACCGAGACCTGGTACGCGCCCATCACACAGATGTCGAGGTGGCCGCCGCGCATCATCGCGAAGGAGTCCGCATGGTGGAAGTACGACGCGCCAGGGAGCTCGGTCACGGGGATCTTGCCTGCGTTGATCAGGTCCGGATCGACCTCGTCGCCATGCGCTTCTGGGCCCATGCCGAGCATGCCGTTTTCGGTGTGCAGCGTGACGCCGCTGCCCGGCGCGAGGTAGTTGGATACCTTCGTGGGCAGACCGATGCCCAAGTTGACGAATGAGCCGGCTGGGATGTCCGCGGCGACGGCCGCTGCAAGCGAGTTCCGGTCGATACCCACGGCCATCGTCATGACGCGGCCTCCACCCGATCGCTGGCGATTCGGACAACCCGGTCCACGTACAGGCTCGGGGTGATCACGTGCTCCGGGTCGATGCTCCCGACTGGGACGATCTCGTGGACCTGGACCACGGTCGTGGTCGCGGCGGCAGCCATGATCGGTCCGAAGTTCCGGGCGGTCTTTCGATAGACCAGGTTGCCGAGCTCGTCGGAACGATGCGCTGAGACGAGCGCGACATCGCCGTGGATCGGATACTCCAGCACGTAGCCAACGCCGTCGATTTCGCGAGTCTCTTTGCCGTCAGCAAGCGGCGTGCCAAAGCCGGTGGGGGTGAAGAAGGCGCCGATGCCGGCCCCCGCCGCGCGGATCCGTTCGGCCAGGTTGCCCTGCGGCACCAGCTCGAGCTCGATCTCGCCGGCCCGGTATTTCGCGTCGAAGTGCCACGAGTCGGACTGCCGCGGGAAGGAGCAGACCATCTTGCGGACCCGGCCCTGCCGGATCAGCGCGGCCAGACCGCTGTCGCCGTTGCCGGCGTTGTTGCTCACGACGGTGAGGTCGGTCGCGCCGCAGTCGAGCAGCGCTTCGATGAGCTCGACCGGCTGGCCCGCCGAGCCGAAGCCACTCACGAGCACCGTGGCTGCGTCGGCCGTGTCGGCCACGGCCTCCGTGGCGGTCTCCACGATCGAGACCATCGCCTACGTCCTCAGACTCTCGAGGACCACGGCGAGTCCTTGACCGACGCCGATGCAGATCGCGGCGACGCCCCAGCGTTGCCCAGAAGAGATCAGGCTTCTGGCCAGCGTGCCGAGAATGCGCGTCCCCGACGCGCCGAGCGGGTGGCCGATCGCGATCGCCCCGCCGTGTGCGTTCACGATCGCGGGATCGATGCCCCACGCCCGCACGCACGCGACCGACTGCGCCGCGAAGGCCTCATTGAGTTCGACCGCACCGACGTCTGTCCAGCTGATGCCGGCCCGCTTCAGCGCGAGGTTCGCTGCGTCGACGGGGGCGAAACCAAAGAACTGGGGTTCGTTGGCTGCCGCACCCCGACCGGCGATCCGCGCGAGCGGACTGAGCCCAACCAGTCGTTCCGCGGCCGCACTGCCGAGTAGCGCAACCGACGCGCCGTCGTTCAGCGGCGAGGCGTTCCCGGCGGTCACCGTGCCGCTCTCGCGGAACACCGGTTTCAAGTTCGCCAACTTTTCAAGAGTCGTGTCCGCGCGGATGGACTCGTCGCGGGTGAGGTCGACGCCGGGCACGGCGACCACCTGGTCGTCGTAGAAGCCGGCATCCCAAGCGGCTGCGGCTGCCTGGTGTGACCGCAACGCGAACTCGTCCTGCTCCTCACGGGACACGCCCTCGCGCTCGCGCAGCTGCTCCGTGGCCTCGCCAAGGGACACCGTCCATTCAGGCGGCATGCGAGGGTTGGCCAGTCGCCAGCCCAAGGTCGTGGACACGAGCGTCTGGTCCCCCGCCGGATACGGCTTCTCCGGCTTCGGCAGGACCCACGGTGCGCGGCTCATCGACTCCACCCCACCGGACACGACGACGTCGGCCTCGCCGAGCGCGATCTGCCGCGACGCAGTGATCACCGCGTCGAGGCTGGAGCCGCACAACCGGTTGACCGTCGTCGCCGGCACAGACGTCGGCAGTCCGGCCAGCAGACCGGCCATGCGCGCCACGTTGCGGTTGTCCTCCCCGGCACCGTTGGCGTTGCCGAGCACGATCTCGTCCACTCGGCCCGGGTCGAGCGCCGGCGCACGTTCCATGACTGTTCGCACGACGAGGGCCGCCAGGTCGTCCGGCCGGCTGCCGGCCAGCGCACCCGCATACCGGCCGAACGGGGTTCGGACCGCGTCGAAGACGAAGGCATCAGAGGTTGTCACTCGACTGCCTCCTCGTCGAGAACTCGCTTCGCCACGCCGAAGGCGTGGTTGGCCGCCGGGACTCCGCAGTAGATCGCGGTCTGCATGATGAGCTCACCGATCTCCTCGACAGCAAGGCCATTTCGGCGAGCCGCCCGGACGTGCAGCTCCAGTTCGTCCCAGTGTCCGCCCGCGATCAGCGCGGTCAACGTGATCGCACTGCGCATCCGGCGGTCCAGCAGCGGCCGGGTCCAGATCTCGCCCCAGGCGTACCGCGTGATGAACGACTGGAAGTCCGCGGTCAGCTCGGAGGTCGCCGCTTGGGCACCATCCACGTATGCGTCACCCAGCACCTGCCGGCGGACCGTCATGCCCTGGTCGTAAGCACTGATCATTCGAAATCTCCGTGCTCCGGGAAGTACAAGCTCAGCATGGCGGCGACGGCGGTCGCGTCCTCGACTGGCGGCAGGTGACCGCACCCTGCAACGACCTCGAAGGTCATGTCAGGGGCCGCCTCGGTCGCTGCCCGAATGGCTTGCGGCGTAAAGACCTGATCCTGCTCGCCAGCCGCGACGAGCAGCGGCACCTTGGTGTCGCCAAGGCGCGGCCGGAGGTCGCATACCGCAAGGGCGTCGCACGGCCAGGCGTAGGACGGGCTGTCCGTGTCGGACAGCTGCGCCAACAGCCTGCCGGCTGTCCGTGGCTCGCGGTCGAGGAAGCCGGGCGCGAACCACCGCACCGCAGATGCCGCCACCAGGCTCTGCATCCCAGCGCGTCGGACCTGGGCGGCCCGCTCCTGCCAAGACTCGACGCTGCCGATGCGCGGGGCGGAGGCCAGCGTTGCGACGGCCCGGAAGGGGCCTGGGTCGAGTCCGAGCTGGAACCCGACGAGACCCGCGATCGAGACGCCCGCGTACCACGCCGGTCGGGTACCGGCCTGCCGATCCGATTCCTCGCGAACCGCATCGGCGAGGTCGGCAATCGTGTACGGCGCTGAGGCCGGTTGGCTTCGTCCATGCCCAGGCAGGTCCCACCCCACAACGTCGAAGCGGTCCGCCAGCGCATGCGCGCAACGGCCCAACAGCGACTCGACCCGAGTCCCCAGCGATGGTCCGACGACCAGGAGGTCCGTTGTGTTCGTGCTCCCGCCGAGTCGGGTCATCGCGAGCTCAACCATCACCGGCCGACCGTTCGCGGAATCGATGCAGCGCAGCGTCGATGAAGGCGTGCGCAGCCCCGAGATGTGACGCGGCATCGCCTGGGTCCTGCCGCCGACGCTCGGCCAGCAGATCGGTCGATGAGTCACGCACACGTCGCCGCATCACGCCGACGTCGACCTCGAGTGAGAGCACGAGCTCGGCGGCCTGCGCGGTAGCGACGACTGCCAACGACATCAACCTCTGCAGGGCCGGCCATTCCGCGTGCCAGGCTCCATCAGATCGCTCGTCGATGCTGTGCGCTGCGCACAGGTGCAGCTGGGCCGCAAGCTGTGGCGCTTGCAGGGCCGCGGAGTGCACCAGGACGGCGAGCACCGGGTTCCGCTTATGAGGCATGGTGGACGACCCGCCTCGCCCGTCCGCCAAACCCTCACGGACCTCGGCGATCTCAGGTCGCCCGAGGACCAGCACATCGGTCGCCACTTTCCCGAGCGCATCAAGCACTTCGACGAGCACATCGCCCAGCCGCGTGATCGGCGTTCGGCGCGTATGCCACGGCAGGCCCGGCCAAGTCAGCCCGAGCCGCTGCGCGAAGTCGGCAGCAAGCTGGGTCGGGTCGGACACCAGATCGCCTGCCAGCGACAGCGTTCCGGCGGCTCCGCCGCACTGCACCGGCAACGCACGGCCGACAGCGGCGACCGCGTCGGCCGCGTCGACAACTCCGACCAGCCATTGCGCGGCCTTGAGGCCGAAGGTCACCGGAACCGCATGTTGGGTCAGGGTCCGTCCAGCCATGACCGACGTGCGATGGTCGTCGGCCAGCCGCGCCAACTTGGACGCGGTTTCCTTTAGCGCGCTGCCGACCCGGTCGAGAACGTCGCCGGCGATCAACATCAGCGCCGTATCCAGGGTGTCCTGGCTCGTCAGCCCCTTGTGCACCAAGTCGGCCACGTCCGGGTCCTCGACGGCCGCACGCACGATGTCGAGCAGCGCCGGCACCGGGTTGCCAGCGCCCTCGACGGCGTGGGCATCCAGCCTCAGGGACACGGCAGCGATCGACTGCTCTGCGGCGGCCACCTGCTCGGGCTTCAGGATGCCCGCTGCTGCGAGCGCATACAGCCATGCCACCTCCGTGCGCAGCAGAGCCTGGACCAGTGCCGCCTCGTCGGTGAGAGTCGAAGCGCGGTATGAGCCGGGCTCGAGCGACGACACGGCTACCCGTCTCCGTGCCGAGGAAACGCGAGGAACACCGACTCGCGCTCGCCCTGGAGGTGGACGTCGAACCGGAGGCTGCCGTCGGTCTCGCGAACCGCAATCAGGCGTTCCCGAGCGGAAGCATCGAGGGTTGAGAGCAAAGGATTCGTCGCGAGAAGGTCGGGCGCAGCCGGCAGGTAGGCACGTGTGAAGAGCCGGTCGAGCAGCCCCCGTGCGAACACCGCGATGGAGATGAACGGTCGTTCACCGTCGTGGCGAGGGCCCGGCTCGATGGTGCTGAACCAGTAGTGCCCGGTGGCGTCGGTCGTGCTGCGGCCCCACCCGGTGAAGGCCGCGCCGTCGCGACGCAACGAGCCCTCGACTCGCGGGACGACTCCGCGCTCGTCCGGCTGACGGATCTCGAGCATCGCGTCGGGCACGCCCTCACCATGCCCGTCGTACACATAACCGTGCAGC
>JBEVHX010000091.1:0-4519 GCA_040510995.1 Candidatus Nanopelagicales bacterium | reverse complement strand
TGTTCCTGCTGGAGTATGGGCGGGCGCGCGCGGGCGCGGTAGGGCTCGCGGACGTCGGCGTCGTCACGGTGGGCGAGCGCCCCACCCGGATCATCGGCACCGCGATGTTCCTGCTGGGCGCGGGTTTGTATGCGTCGGCCTCCGCGGGGTGGGCCACGGCCGGCGCCGGGTTCACCGGCGTCGTCGGCACTGTGGCCGTGGTTCAGCTCCTCGTCGTCCTGCGGCGGCGGCTGCACTAGCGTCGGGCGCATGGCGAGCACCGCGCACGACCTTCGCGAGGACAACCGCACGCTGATCCGTCGATACGCGGAGGCGTGGTCGAGCGGGGACATCCGCTCCGCCATGTCCTTCTACTCAGAGGATGTCGTGCTGCGGCTGCCCGGCCGTAACCCGTTCGCCGGCACCTTCGAGGGGCGGGACGAGGTCGTGTCGGCCATCGAGGCGATCCGCGGGTCGTTCGACGACCTGCCGGAGGTGGACGTACACGAGGTGCTGGTTGGCGAGGAGCACGTGGCGGTGCTGGCGACCGAGTCGGGGCGTCGTGGCGGCCGGGAGATCACCTTTCGGCGGATCGTCGTGTACGGCTGCACCGACGGCGAGATCTGCTCGATCACCGTGTTCCACGAGGACGCCTACGAGGTCGACACCTTCTTCTCCTGACCTCCTTCACGCGACATCCACATTTTGCGGGTGTGCTCAGGCGCGGCCGATGAGGTTGGCGACGATCTCCGCGGACATGGCGACCAGCGGCAGCCCACCGCCGGGGTGCGCCGAACCGCCGACCAGGAACAGGCCGGGGATCGGCGAGACGTTGGCAGGACGCAGGAACGCGGCGCGGGGGCCGTTGGACGACGTGCCGTAGATCGACCCGCCCGGCGCCCGGGTTGCCCGCTCGAGGTCCGCCGGCGTGCGAACGTCCCGCCACAACACCCGGTCGCGCACCTCGAGCCCACGCTCGGCCAGCACCGCGAGCACCCGGTCCGCATACGACTCGGCCAGGCCCGGAGCGTCCCAGTCGACCACGGACCCGGGGCTGTGGCGCGGGGCGTTGACGCTCACGAACCACGACTCGTGACCCGGGGGATGCATCGTCGGGTCGTCCGGTCGGCAGACGTACACCGTCGGGTCGTCGACCGGGTGTGGCGAGCGCCCGAAGACTGCGTCGAACTCCGCGTCGTAGTCGGTCGGGAACAGCACCGTGTGGTGCTGCAAGGCATCGGTCCGTCCGCGCACCGCCAGCAGCACGACGAACGCGGACAACGACGGCGTCGCCCGGCCGAGCGACCGAAGCGCGCGAGCGGCCTGCGGGTTGCTGACCAGGTCGCGGTACAGGTGCGTGGCGTCAGCGTTGGCGACCACAATGTCGGCGTCGAGGTACTCGCCGTCGACCAGGCGGACGCCACGCGCGTGACCGCCGGACACGTCGACGGCGGCGACGTCGCTGGTGAACCGGAACCGAACACCGCGCTCCGCACACCTGGCGTGCAGCGCATCAGCGAGTCGTCGTAGGCCACCGCGCACATGCCAGACGCCGAACGTCTGCTCGACGTAGGGGATGACCGAAAGCGCCGACGGGGCCCGTCGCGGGTCGGACCCGCTGTAGGTCGCGTAACGGTCGAGCAGCATGCGCTGCCGCGGGTCGCGCAAGAACCCGCGACCGGTCGAACGCATCGATCGCCACGGCGCCACCAGCCGCAGGTCCGAGACCCTGCGCGAGTGCCGCAGCAGGGCAGCCGGACCCGACAACGGCGACTCGAGAAACGGGCCACGCGTCACGCGCCAGACCTCGGCGGCATGGTCGATCAGCCGGTTCCAGTCCTGGCCCGCACCCGAGCCGAACGCGATCGTCATCGCCCTCGCGATCCGCGCGCGTGAGGCGTTCGGGACGTCGAGCACGGTCCCGTCGGCGAACCGGTACCGGAACGCGGGGTCGACCGGGACCAGGTCAACCTCATCCTCGAGCGCCGTCTTCCCGGTCTTGAGGAACAGGTCCCGGTAGACCGCGGGCAGGGTCAGCATCGACGGCCCGGTGTCGAAGGTGAACCCGTCTCGCTGGTATGCGCCGAGCTTGCCGCCGTAGGTCGTGGACTGCTCGCACACCACGACGTCGTGCCGCAGCCGGGCCAGCCGGGCGGCCACGGCGAGCCCGCCCATCCCGGCGCCGACGACGACGACTCGGCTCACCCGCCGGTCCTCACACCGCGCGGCCCTTCCAGGACAGTGACCCGCGCCGTCGGCCCAGCCAGGAATCGACGACGAGCCCGCCGAGCAACGCGACCGACAGCGGGTGAGCCAACGAGTCCGGCAGGATCCGCCCGTTCACTCGGTGCGCCACGAGCATGCGGCCCGCGACACCGGCCGCGTACCCGAGAAGGCCAGCGCGCGAGCCGCGAAGCGCCGCGACCGCGGGCACGACGTAGACGAGCCCGAGCCCACCGACCACGAGCGCGGCCCCGACCGGTGAGCCGAACGCCGACCACAGCGACTTCGTGTAGCCAGCGCGCAGCTCGGCCCATCCGTCATACATCCGGCAGGTCGCGAGGTGCGTTCCGTCGACGACACCGCCGCGACCGCCGAGCCGCTTCACTGCCCGCAGCAGGGCCAGGTCGTCGAGCACCTCGCCGCGCACCGCGGCGTGCCCGCCGGCTGCCGCATACATCGCACGATCGACCGCGAGCAGCTGACCGTTCGCCGCGGTGAGCGACTCCCGTGTGGACGACTCGGCGAGCCCGAGCGGCAAGGTGGTCGCCCACGACCACTGCAGCAGCGGCTGCACGAGCCGCTCACCGAGCGAGTCGGCGAGCTGTCGCGGATACGGCGAGACCAGCGCCAGCCCCACGCCGCGCATCAGTGAGACGGTCGCCGCGACCGCGTGCGGTTCAAGCACGACGTCGGCGTCGACGAACACGAGCACGTCGCCGCGCGCCTGCGTCGCCAGCTGGTGGCAGGCCCAGGGCTTGCCGAGCCAGCCACCGGGCGGCTCGACGCCGGTGAACACCCGAACCCGCGGGTCGTCGGCGGCGACGGCTTTGACCGCCTCGGCGGTGCCGTCCGTCGACCCGTCGTCGAGCACGAGGATCTGAAGGTCCGGCACCTCGGCCTGAGCGAGCAGCGACCGCATGCACGCCTCGACCCGTTCGGCCTCGTCGCGGACCGGCAGCAGCACCGAGACGGCTTCGCGGCAGGTCGGTGGTTGCGCTGATGGGCAACGCAGGTGTTGCAGGTTGTATGCGGTATGCGCCGTGAGCGCGACCGCCGACGCTGACCCGATGCCGACCGCGGCACGCGCCGCTCGACCACGCATCAGTCGCGCATGGACCAAAGCGACCACAGCAGCGGCACCGCGACCAGGCCCATCCCGAGCCCGCCGATGGCCGCGACCCACGGTCGGTCGAAGAACACGGCCGCGCCAAGGGTCGACGAGAGCCAGGTCCAGACGAACAGCGTGTACGGCTGGGTGTCATCGGCCCGGACTCGAGGCAGCAGCGCGAGCAACAGCATCATGACGAACGCGGTCAGCAGCCAACCGAGGAAGTTGGTGACCGGGATGCCGTCGATGCCCGGGATCTCAACGAAGTCGCCGGTCCAGCTCCAGTGCCCGTCGCCGACCATCATCGGGTCGAGGAACAGGCCCCAGGTCGCCAATGCCCAGGCGCCGACCAGCGCGGCGGCGAGCGGGCCCCGCGCCAACCGGCGGGCGACGAGCAGCGCCGGGTAGGCCATCATCGCCCAGGCCAACGGCACGACCAGCGGCACGCCGAACGGGGACGGGCCGAGCGTGTCGGCGTAGGCGTAGTCGCCGAACGGGAAGCCGGTGCGCAACCCGATCGCCTCCACCGCGAGACCACCGCCAACGGTCACCAGCAGGAAGCCCGCTGTCCAGCCGACGCCGCGCCACACCACAGCGTGGATTCCGGACGCGAGGAAGAACGCGAGCACGGTCGCGATGGTGACGACGTCGCGGGCGTCACCCTCGACGAGCGGGTACGCGATCTGCAGCGCAATCGTCGTCAGCGCCCAGAACCACGGCAGCGCACGCGCCGCGCGGGAGGGGCCGCGGTGCACCTGGCGCGGCCCGGTGTAGACGCGCACGCTCACGGCTCGTCACCTTATGGCCGCATACCCCTGTCCAGCGAAGGACCCGCGCACTGACGTCACGGCAAAACGGGCGAACAGGTCCTCGCTGTACCAGCCGGTCTCGCGGGTGCGCGCAATCGCGTGCCGGTGCTCGCGCGAGCGGTATGCGAAGTCCCGCAACGCCTCGGCCGACTCCCACAGCGAGAACGTGCCCTGCAGACCGAGCGGCGCCTCGCCGATGCCGAGCGAGAGCAACAGCCCAGGCGAGGCGTGCAGCCGGGAACTGACCGGCGGCACCGCGCGCCAGAAGGTCGTCATCAAACGCGGCTTGATCCGGGCTCGGGTGATCGCGGCAACTTGGCCGTCGTGCGGCCGTGGCGTCGGGTCGCCGAAGGGGCGCTGGCCCGCCCAGAACCCTTTGCTGGCCAGCGGATCCATCGCC
>JBEVHX010000090.1:0-27087 GCA_040510995.1 Candidatus Nanopelagicales bacterium | reverse complement strand
TGGCCGAGCGCATCCGGGCCGGGACCGTGTGGATCAACGGCGGCGGCAGCATGCGTCCCGATGCGCCCTTCGGCGGCTCCGGCCGGTCCGGGGTCGGCCGCGAGCTCGGCGAGTGGGGGATGCGTGAGTACCTCGAGGTGAAGCACATCCAGTGGCGGGTCTGATGGCTGAACAAGCAGGTACCGGTCCACTGGCGGGCGTGCGGGTCCTCGAGCTCGGGAACATGTATGCGGCGCCGACGGCCGGTCGCATGCTCCGCGACTTCGGGGCCGACGTGTTCAAGGTCGAGGACCCCGCAGTCGGCGACTACGCACGGCAGTGGACCCCGCAGAAGGACGGCCTGGCGCTCGGCTTCGCTCGTCTCAACTCCGGCAAACGATCGGTCGGCATCGACCTGCGCAGCGACCGTGGCCGTGACCTCGTGCTGCGGCTGGCGGCCAAGGCCGATGTCGTGGTGGAGTCCTTCAGACCTGGCCGGCTGGAGGCCTGGGGCCTCGGCTACGACGAGCTCCGAGCAGTCAACTCGCGACTGATCCTGACCCGGGTGTCCGGCTTCGGTCAGACCGGTCCGTACTCGGCGCGTCCCGGCTTCGGGACGGTGGCCGAAGTGGCCAGCGGCTTCGCGTTCATCAACGGCTGGCCGGACAGTCCGCCCACGTCACCGCCGTTCGGGTTTGCGGACTCGATCGCCGGCATCGCGGCCGCCATGGGGACGGCCATGTCGCTGTACCGACGCGAGCACACCGGCGACGGCGACGTGGTGGACGTCGCGCTGTACGAGCCGCTGATGTTCATCGTCGGCGACATGCTCCTCAAGTACCAAGCATTGGGGGAAATCCAGCAGCGAGTGGGCAACAGCACCGGCTCCGCCTCCCCGCGCGGGGTATACCAGACGATGGATGGGCATTGGCTTGCCATTGCGGCCAGCAACCAGGTCATCGCACAGCGGCTGTTTGCTGCGATGGGGGAGCCGGAGCTCATCGAGGACCCGCGGTATGCGACGAACGCGGCGCGGATGGAACGCAACGACGAGCTCCAGGCAAAGGTGTCCACGTGGGTCGGGTCGCGTTCGCGTGACGAGGTGCTGAAAGTGCTCGACGACTTCGAGGTCGTCGCCTCCCCGGTCAACGACGCCCGCGACATCGTCGAGGACCCGCACTTCCTGTCGCGCTCGCTGGTCGATCTCACCGGGAACGAGGTCCTCGGCCGGATCCTCGTGCCAGGTCCGATCCTGCACCTGCGCAGCTTCGACGGACCGCGTTACGTCGGCGTCCCGGCGATCGGCGAGCACACGCGGGAGGTGCTCACCGACCTGGCAGGGCTGAGCGAGTCGGAGGTGGCCGAGCTCGCCTCGGCCGGTGTCGTGTCCAGCTGACCCTGCGTGTGTCACGCGGTGTGCGCGCCAGACCTGCTGACCATCCAGCAACGATGTGCCGCCGCATCGGACAAGCCGGCCCATCACAGCTGAGGGGGTAGTGGTCGGAGGCGCGTTCGACAGCGACACGGCCGTCGGCAAATGCCGATTGCGCACTCGCGCTGCCGGTTTGCTAGCGTCTCGGTGATCGTGACCGTCGGCAGGAGGTGAGACCCATGAACGCAGTATCCGCATTGGGTGCTCCCCTGCAGTCCACGATCGCGCGATTGCGTTAGTCGCCACCGGGAGCGCCCGACAGGCAATTCGCGAAAGGCGACTCCCATGAACACAACACCTTCTTCAACACTGCACTTCACCTCGACGACGGCATCCGACGGGCCGAGCTCCGACCAGGATCAGCCGCAGGTCGACGCCACAAAGCGCGTGCGCGCCGCGGGCGAGCGAGCGTTGGTCCTCGGTGGCGGCGGATCGACAGGCAACGCGTGGCTGATCGGCGTCATCGCCGGCCTGTTCGATGCCGGGCTGGACGTGACCACAGCCGACCTGACCATCGGTACGTCGGCCGGATCGACGGCCGCGGCCCAGATAGCTGGCGCGACCCCGACCCAACTGCTTGCCGCCATCCTTGCCGCTGCCCCCCAGCAACGGACCGGTCCGATCGGATCCGACGGTGGAAGCGTTCCGATCAGGCCGGCGGCGGACCACATGGAGAGAACGAGCAAGATCATCGCCTCCGCTGAGGATGCGGCTGACATGCGCCGCAGAATGGGCGCGGCGGCACTCGACATGGATGCGGCGTCGGACGGCTCCGGGCAAACGCGGTGGCGCGCCACCGTCGCCGCTCGGCTTCCCAGTCAGCGCTGGCCGCAACGAACGGTGCTCATCACGGCGGTCGATGCCCATACTGGTGAACCGGTCGTGTTCGACCGCCACAGCGGAGTCGACCTGGCGGACGCCGTCGCCGCCAGCTGTGCGAGTGGCTTCCCCTACAGGATCGGGGACAACCGATACCTCGACGGCGGCTACCGACGCAACGAGAATGCCGATCTGGCAGCCGGATACGCACGGGTGCTGGTGCTGTCACCATTCGGCGGCAGAACACGGACGCCCTTGGAGTGGGGCATGCATCTTGCAGCACAGGTCGACGAGCTACGTTCACGCGGCAGCAGAGTCGAAACGATCTTCCCGGACAGCAACCTCCAGCACATGTTCGGCGCCAATGCGATGGATCTGTCGCTGCGTCCGCCCGCCGCTCGAGCCGGTGACAACCAAGGCCGAGCCCTTGCCGAGCAGCTCACCGAATTGTGGCGCTGACGCTCTGGAAATCAGTCGACTCGGTAGGCGTGACGAGACCTGCTCATGCCCGGCAGCACACCGTTGAGATGTCGGGGGTCCTGACCGTCCGGCCTGGCGGGATGGAGCGGTCAGCGCTGGCCGCCGTCGACGGTCAGAACCGAGCCGGTGGTGTACGACGAGGCATCACTGGCCAGGTAGAGGCAGGCGCCGACGATCTCGTCGGGTCGCCCTCCCCGCCGAAGTGCAAACGTCTGGGCGCGCTGTTGGAACGCCGTCTCATCCCACGACGCACTCACGTCGGTCATGAACGTGCCGGCCATGATGGCGTTGCACCGGACCGTGGGCCCGAACGCATGCGCCAGCCCGACCGTCAATGCGTTGAGCCCGGCCTTGGCGGCGGCATACGGGAGGATGTCCGCTCGCGGGCGCACTGCTCCCATGCTGCTGATGTTGATGATCGACCCGCCACTGCCGGCCGCCATGCGCGTGCCGACCAGGGCTGCAAGCCGGAACGGGCCCTTGAGGTTGACCGCGACGACCTTGTCGAACAGGTCTTCGGTGACCGAGTCAACGCTGTCGTACAACGGCGACATGCCCGCGTTGTTCACCAGGACGTCGACCCGGCCAAAGCGCTCGTATGCGGCCTCGACCAGGCCGTCCAGCTCGGCCCAGCGGCCGACGTGCGCCGCATACGGCATTGTCTGCACGCCAGTCGCCGCCGCGATCTGTTCGGCAGCGGCGGCGCAGGCATCAGCCTTGCGGCTGACGACGACCACGTCGGCGCCGCGGTTGGCCAGGCCGTCGGCCATGGCGCGGCCGAGCCCGCGCGTTGCCCCCGTCACGAGCGCGACTCGGCCGTGCAGGTCAAGGTCCATGGAGACTCCTAGGACGGCGTTGAATTCCTTGCTATGGTAATCATCAATTCAGTGTGCTGGGCAAGCGACGCCGGCCAGCGCCGCCAAGGCAAGGTGGATGAGTGACCGAGACGCCCTTCGAGCTGCCGCCTCGATACACGGATCTGCAACGTGAGGCCCGAGTCCTCGCGGAGTCCGTCCGCGACATCGCCGGTCGGGCGGACGAAGCCGACCACATTGACCCGGACATGCGGCGACGGCTGCGGGACAGCGGGCTCACCGGGCTGGTCGTCACCGAGGACTTCGGCGGCCGCTTCGCCCGGGTCGACTCTCTCGCAGTGACCGTCGTGCGCGAGGCGCTCGCCGCCGAGAGCGCACACCTCGACTCGCTGTTCGCGATGCAGGGGATCGGCAGCTACGCCCTGTCGGTCGGCGGCACGGACCCGGTCCGCAAACGCTGGCTGCCGGCAGTCGGGTCGCTTGATGCGGTCGCCGCGCTCGCGCTCACCGAGCCGGATGTCGGATCCGACCTCAAGGCGCTGACCACCCGGGTCCGGACCGAGGGGGACGAGCTGGTGGTCACCGGTCACAAGTCGTTCATCACGAACGCGGGCGACGCCGACTTCTACTGCGTGCTGGGCCGCGAGGACGACGGCTACAGCCTGGTGCTCGTCCCGGCCAATGCGACCGGGCTGACCGTCGAGCACCCGCACCAGATCATCGCGCCGCATGTGCTCGGAGATGTGCTGCTCGACGACGTGCGGGTGCCTGCAGACCACCGGATCGGCGAGCCCGGCCGAGGCTTCCCACTCGTGCTCGCGACGCTGGCGACCTTCCGGGTCAGCGTGGCGGGGGCGGCCGTCGGCCTGGCCGAGGCCGCGTTGCGCGAAGCCGTCCGGCACGCCGTCGCCCGCGAGCAGTTCGGGATGCCGCTCGCCCGACTCGGTGGGGTGCCCGCTGCGCTGGCCGCCTCCTGGACCGAGATCGAGATGGCCCGGGCGCTGACCTACCGCGCGGCCGCCGCGGCCACTCGCGACCCGCGCGCTGCGCTGTCCCTGTCGTCGATGGCCAAGGTCGGCGCTACGGAAGCGGCCGGGCGCGTGCTCGACCGATGCGTTCAGGTCATGGGCCGGTTCGGGCTGGTGCGCGGCAGCGCCATCGAGCGGCTCTACCGCGAGGCGCGCCCGATGCGCATCTACGAAGGATCGACCGAGGTCATCTTCGACTCCCTCGCCAAACAGCTTGTGAAGGACGTCATGAAGTGATCGTCAGATGATCGTGGATGCGCACTGTCATGTCTGGCCGGACCACATCGCGCCCAAGGTCCTCGCGACGCGACCAGTTGGAATGGACCCCAGATTCGATGGCACGGTCAGCGGGCTCCTCGCGACCATGGACGATGCCGGGATCGACATGGCGCTCACCCTGGGCATCGCCAACGTGCCGGAACACGTTGCCCGCACGAACGAGTTCATCGGCACGGTCGACCGGTCGCGGCTCGTCCCTTTCGGCACCGTGCACCCAGCGCTGTCGGATGAGGAGAACCTCCGCCACCTGCAGGACAACGGCATCCCGGGTGTCAAGTTGCACCCGCTGTTCCAGGAGGTGATGCTCGGCGACCCGCGGGTCATCGACCTGATGCGCGCGCTGGCCGAGGCCGGCATCGTCGTCATCACCCACGCCGGGTCCGGGGGCGACGACGCGGCGAACGAGCGCGGCGCACCTCACCAGCTGCGCCGGCTCGCCGACGCCGTCCCGGAGCTGCGGCTCATTGCCTGCCATTACGGCGGCTACCACCGGCTCGACGAGGCAGAAGACGTGGTGGTCGGCAGCGGGGTGTGGCTGGAGACGTCGTGGCCGCCGACCCTGGCCGAGCTCGCCGCTACCCGGGTGCGCGCGATCATCGAGCGGCACGGTGCCGACCGGGTGGTCTTCGGATCGGACTGGCCCATGACCGACCCAGCCGCGGAGATCGCGGGAGTGCGAGCCCTCGGGCTCGCTCCCGACGACGAGGCGGCCGTCCTCGGTGGCAACCTGGCCCGGCTGCTCGGCTTGGTGCGGTCGTGACCCAGACGGTCCGGCTCGGGGCCGGGATGGCCTTCTGGGGCGACAGCGTCCGCCCGGCCATCGAGATGGTCGAACGCGGCGACATCGACTACTTGTGCTGCGATCACCTGGCCGAGCTGACGATGTCCATCCTCGCCAAGCAGATGGCGAAGGACCCGTCCTTCGGCTGGACGCGCGACGTCGTCGACCTGCTGCGCGGCACTCTTGTGACCTGTCACGACAAGGGCGTGAAGGTCGTGACCAACGCCGGCGGCGCGAACCCTCGAGCCTGCGCTGAGCGGATCGCCGAGCTGGCCAAGGAGCTCGGTGTCGGCGGTCTGCGGATCGCGGTCGTCACCGGAGACGACATCCGTCATGACATCGACCGGCTGATGGCGGCTGGCGTCCCGTTCGTGAACCTCGACACCGGCGAAGAGCTCTGGACGGTCCGCGAGCGGCTCACACATGCCGCGGTCTACACCGGTTCGGAGGGAATCGTTCGCGCGCTTCAGCAGGGCGCCGATATCGTCATTTGCGGCCGGGTCACCGACATTGCGTTGTACCTCGGCCCGCTGATCCACGAGTTCGGCTGGGCAGTCGACGACTGGCCGCGGCTCGGCATGGCCTGTGCGGTGGCGCACGCCATCGAGTGCGGTGGCCAGGCCACGGGCGGTTTGTACGCAGGCGGCTGGCAGGACGTGCCTGGACTCGAGGACCTCGGCTACCCGATCGCCGAGGTGTCCGACGACGGTACCGCCGTCATCACGAAGACACCCGGGACCGGTGGGCGGGTCGACGTCGGCACCGTCAGCGAGCAGATGGTCTACGAGATTCTCGACCCCGCCAGCTACCTCACCGCCGACGTCACCGCGGACTTCACCGGCATCACCCTCGAACAGGTTGGACCGGACGCGGTGCGCATCAGCGGTGCCACCGGCCGACCTCGGCCCGAGACCCTGAAGGCCAACATGGGGTATCGCGCGGGCTTCGTCGGCGACGTGCAGTTCAGCTACACCTGGCCAGACGCGTGGGCCAAGTCGCAGCGCGGGTTGGAGTTCCTGCGCAACCGGCTGCGCCGCGCGGACTTCGTCTGCGATGACGAGCTGGTCGAGTACGTAGGTCGCAACTCAATGTGGGGACAGCGGATCCCGCCACCCACCGACCCAGACACCCCCGAGGTCGTCGTGCGGTATGCGGCGCGGTGCGCGACCGCCGAGGAGGCGCGCAAGGTCTTCACCGAGAGCGTCCCGCTGTACAACAACGGGCCGGCCGGTGTCGCCGGGGTCGGCACCCGGCCGCCGCTGAAGGAGCTGTTCGCGATCTGGCCGGCATTGGTCCCACGCGAGCACATCACGACCTCGGTCGAGCTGCTGGAGGTGTGACCGGTGCCGACGAGGAGGGTGGCCGAGCTTGCCCACGGCCGCTCTGGGGACAAGGGCGACATCTGCAACGTCGGCCTGGTCGCATACGACGACGACGCCTGGGAGGTGCTCTGTCGCGAGGTCACTGCCGAGCGCGTCCGCGAGCACTACGGCGACCTGGTTCGCGGCACGGTCACGCGCTACGAGCTCCCCGGCATCCGCGCACTCAACTTCGTCCTGACCGGTGCGCTCGACGGTGGCGGGACCATGTCGCTGCGCTCCGACCATCTCGGCAAGGTCATGTACGCGTGGCTGCTGAGGATGGAGGTCGACGCGTGACGACCGAACCGGTACTCGTCGAGGTGCGCGGCGCGCTCGGCGTGGCAACCTTGAACCGGCCCGACGAGCGCAACCCGCTCGACCCGGTCATGGCGTCGGCGCTCGTGGACGCGCTCGAGTCGCTGTTCGCCGATGACGCCGTCCGATCCGTCGCGATCACGGGAGCGGGCGAGGCATTCTGCGCGGGTGGTGACCTTCGGCAGATGGCGCGCTTTCGCGAGCTGCCGGTCGAGGACGCGTATGCCTGGCCGGCAGCGATCGTCGAGTTGCACCAACTGATGCTGCGCGCGCCGAAGCCGGTCGTCGCTGCCGTCGACGGCCCGGCGTATGCGGGCGGCATGGGGCTGGCCGGGATGTGCGACATCGTGCTGGCCACGAGCCGGTCGACCTTCGCGATGCCCGAGGTCAAGCTCGGCATGTTCCCGATGATCATCATCGCCCACCTGGCCCGCTCGGTACCGCGCAAAGCGCTCCTCGAAATGATGCTGACCGGCGAACCGATCGACGCGGCAGAGGCACATCGACTGGGCTTCGTCAACCACACGTATGCCGATCGGGCCGAGCTGGCCACCGCCGTCGACAACTACGCCGTCCTGTTCACCCGGATCAGCCCGCACGCAGTCCGCCTCGGGCGGCGGGCGTTCACGCTGCTCGCCGACCTGCCGGCGGGGCAGGCTCTTGACGCCGCATCGTTCTTCAACCTGCCGTTCTTCCTCGGGACCGACCTGGCGGAGGGAGCCGAGGCGTTCTTCGAACGTCGGCCGCCTTCGTGGCAGTCCAGCACCGCCGGGAGACTGAGGTGAACGGCGAGGCCTACGTGGTCGGCGCGGTTCGCACCCCGGTCGGTCGACGCGGTGGGGGGCTCTCCGGGGTCCATCCGGCAGATCTCGGTGCCATCGTCGTCGAGGAGCTGCTCGCCCGGACGAACGTGCGCGGTGAGCATGTGGACGACGTCATCTTCGGCTGCGTGAGTCAGGTGGGTGCGCAGGCGTCCAACATCGCGCGCACGGTCGCCTTGTCGGCCGGGCTGCCCGAGTCCGTCCCCGGCTTCACGCTGGACCGGCAGTGCGGGTCGTCGCAGCAGGCTGTGCACCTCGCGGCGCAGGCGGTGGCCTCGGGAGCTCAAGACCTTGTTGTCGCCGGCGGCGTCGAGGTGATGAGCCTGGTGCCGATCGCCTCACCGACCACCCTCGGTCAGGAGGCTGGGCTGGGTCATCCGCGGCACGGTGAGCGGTACCGCGCGCGATACGGCGACCAGGAGATCACGCAGTTCCGGGGGGCGGAGCTGATCGCGGAGCATTGGGACTTGTCGCGTGAGCGCATGGAGCTGTATGCGCTGGAGAGCCATCGGCGCGCGCTTGCCGCGCAGCAGGTGGGCGCGTTCGACGCCGAGCTGGTGGCAGTCGGGAACGTCGTCAAGGACGAGGGTCCGCGCGCGGACACGACCTTGGAACGGATGGCCTCGTTGGCGCCGCTGCGCCCCGGTGGTCGGCTCACTGCCGCCCTGGCCAGTCAGATCTCGGACGGCGCTGCGGCGATCCTGGTCGCTTCCCGGGCTGCGCTGTCGCGCTACTCGTTGCTCCCGCTGGCCCGTGTCCACGCCATGGCCGTCGTCGGCAGCGACCCCGTACTGATGCTGACCGGCCCGATCCCCGCGACCGAGCAGGTGCTGAAGTCCGCGGAACTGAGCTTGGACGACATCGACGTCGTCGAGGTCAACGAGGCCTTCGCCTCCGTCGTGCTCGCGTGGCAGCAGGCCACCGGGGCAGACCCCGCGCGGACCAACCCGTGGGGCGGAGCGATCGCGCTCGGGCATCCGCTCGGCGCGACCGGCGCCCGACTGATGACGACGATGCTGCACGACCTGCAGCGACGGAACCTGCGCTACGGGCTGCAAGTCATGTGCGAGGGCGGGGGGATGGCCAACGCCACCGTTCTCGAACGGCTCTGAGCGTTCGGCCGTGATCGGCGGGTATCCATGACGACGGTTGATGTTGCACGGCCGCGAACGAGGTCGGACGACCGCCGGCTGGTCGCGTGCCTGATCTTCGGCGCGTTGAGCGGCGCAACCGTGTCGGGCTTCGGCAACCCGCTGGTGCCCGAAGTCGCCCGCACCCAGGGCGTCAGCCTCGAAGCCGCGCAGTGGACCTTGACCATCACGTTGATCGTCGGCGCGATCATCACACCGGTCGTGAGCCGGCTCGGGGACGGCTTCCGCCGCCGACGCATCTTCATCGCCGCGCTGGCGGCGATCGCGACCGGCAGCGTCATCCCGGCCGTGTTCGCGAGCTTTCCCGGTCTGCTGGTCGGTCGCTCCCTGCAGGGCCTTGGCTACGCGCTGGTCCCGATCACCATCGCCATAGCGAGCCAGCACCTTCCTGGGCCGGTGCTGCGCCGCACGCTGGCCTGGTTGTCGTTGAGCGTCGCGATCGGAGCCGGTCTGGCCAACCCGATCATCGGTCTGTTCGTCCGCTACCTCGACTATCGCGCCGCGTTCCTCTTCGCGGCCGCGCTCGCCGTCAGTGGCGCCCTGGTCGCCTGGCGGGTCGTCCCGAGGTCGCCGACTGACGGCCCACCTCTTGGTGTTGACGTCCCGGGCGGCGTGCTGCTCGCCATCGGTCTGGGGAGCGGTCTGCTCGCGGTCAGTCGTGGGGATGCGTGGGGCTGGACCTCGGCCAGCGTCGTCGCGCTGGCGGCGTCGTCGTTCGTCGCGTTGGGCTCCTGGGTATGCGTCGAGCTGCGGGTGCCGTCACCGTTGGTCGACGTACGCCTCGCGAGCAGCCCACACCTGCTCGGCGTGAACGTCACCGCACTCACCACCGGCGCCGCCGTCTTCGGTGGGATGTCTGTGGTCTACCGCCTCATCCAGGCGCCAACGCAAGCGCCAGCGGGTCTCGGGCAGCCGTTGCTCGTGGCCGGGCTGATGATGCTGCCGCTGTCGTTCGGCAGCGTGCTGTCGCCCGGCTTGTGCCGGTGGCTGGAGCGGTGGTTGAGCGATCGCCTCACGCTTGCCCTCGCGTCGGTCATCATGGCGGCGGCCTTCGTCTACTTCGCCTGGGCGCATACGTCGTTGGTGCAGATCGCGGTCGTCACGTTCGTGGTCGGGCTCGGATTCGGGATTGCCTATTCGGTCATGCCAGCGATGATCGTCGCCACCGCCCCGCCGGAGCGCACGTCCAGCGCGTCGGGAGTGAACACGGTGCTGCGCATCACCGGCGGCGCGATCGGTGGCGCGGTGATCGCTGCGCTCCTCGCCGCCTCCACGCCGGCTGGCGAGGACTTCCCCACTGAGGCGGGCATCGTCGTGGCCGCCATCACGGCTGCGGCGTTGTGCGTCGTCGCGATGCTCGCGAGCCTGGCGTTCGTCCGCTCGCTGCCTCCTCGTGTGAACCTCATCGGAGAGACCGTCCCGGACCCGGTCAGTGGCCTGTGAACTTCGGGGCACGCTGGTTGACGAACGCCTCAACAGCCTCGGCGTGATCAGACGTCGACGCCGCTGCGCGCTGCGCCTCCGCCTCGCGGGCCAGCGCCGCGGTCAGGTCGTCACTCGTGTCAAGGCAGGCCTTGACCTGCGCGTATGCGACGGTGGGTCCGGCCGCGAGCTCGGAGACGACCTCGCGTGCGCGCGCGTCCAAGGCGTCGTCGTTGTGCACCTCGTGCACGAGACCGATCAGCAGTGCCTCGTCCGCGTCGACGATCCGCGGTCGCATGAGGAGATCCACGGCCCGGCTGTGTCCCACGGCTTTGACGAGGTTGGCGCTGACGCCGGTGTCCGGCGCCAAGCCGACTCCGACAAAGGCCGTAGTGAAACGAGCGCTCCGGGCAGCCAGCCGCAGATCGCAGGCCAGGGCAAGTCCGAGACCAGCGCCTGCGGCGACGCCATGGATGGCCGCGACCGTCGGAACGGCAAGCCCGTCGAGCGCTGCGGCCAACGCGGAGAACTCCTCGGTGACCAGCCCGGCAACCGCGTCACCCCCGCCGGCCGCGAGCACGACCTGGTGCTCCTTGAGGTCCTGGCCGGCCGAGAAGTTCTCGTCGTGCCCCTGAATCAGCAATGCCCGAGCCGTGGGATCGGCCGCGATCTGTCGCAGGGCGTCGAGCAGTGCGCCTCGCACGTCGGCGGACAGCGCGTTGGCGCGCGCTCCGGTCCCGAACCGGAGCAGCACCGCCCCACTGGCTCGCTGCATGTCGACTCCCATCGCGCCTCCGTTCGGTCGTGCGCTCCCCGGTTGATACCAGGCGAGGAAGGTTGACGACAGTGACCACGAATCTCGAGGCGCGGCTCGGGTATGCCGCCGACGACCTGCTCGGCGAAGGGCCGTTCTGGGACCTGTCATCGCAGCGACTGCTCCGGGTCGACATCATCCGAGGTCTCGTGCACTCCTGGTCGCCGGAGACCGGGGACGTCGAGACCGTCGAGGCCGGCGGCCCGGTGAGCCTGGCCGTTCCGACTGCTGGCGGCGGCCTTGTGCTGGCAGTCGAGGACCGGATCCTGCTCATCGAGCGCGGCCAGACGTCGGTGTTGTGCCGCATCGAGTCGGACCTGCCCAACACGCGGCTCAATGACGGGGCGTGCGACCGTCGTGGTCGGCTGTGGGTCGGCACGTACTCGCTGCGTGGTGAGCCCGAGGCGGGGCTGTACTGCGTCGAGCCGACCGGCGAGGTGCACCAGGCGCTCGGCGGGCTGGTCGCATCGAACGGCCTCGCGTGGACCCCGGACGAGTCGCAGATGTACGTCACCGACACCGGGAAGGGTCGGATCAGCCGGTTCGCCTTTGATGCGGCCCGACCGATGCTCACGGATGAGCGGGTGTTCTGCGAGATCGCCGCCGACGAGGGCCTGCCCGACGGGATCGCCACGGACGTTGACGGCGGGGTGTGGGTCGCGCTGCACCGACGCGGACTCGTCTGCCGGTACACCGCGGACGGCCGGCTCGATGTCCAGTCCCAGCTGCCGGTTCGCTTCGTGACCAGCGTCGCCTTCGGCGGTCCCCACCTTGACCGGCTGTATGTGACCACGGCCCGGCACCGGCTGTCGGAGGAGGAGTATGCCGGCGAGCCGCTGGCCGGCGGCGTGTTCGTGATCGCGGCCGGTCGGCACGGGACGCCGACGCATCGGTTCGGTGCCGCCTAGGCCTGGTGTCCGAGCCAATCAATGCATATGATTATCACCGGTTCAGTCCGACCCCTGCGCACGGATGCGAGCACTCGTGGACTTCAGCGCGAACCCCCTGCACGAGCAGATCCGGCTCGCCGTCCGGGACATGATGAAGCCGTTCGACGACGACTACTGGATGGAGCACGACGACAGCCACGAGTTCCCGTGGGACTTCTACAATGCGGTCGCCGAAGCGGGTTGGCTCGGCATCACGATCCCTGAGGAGTTTGGCGGTGGCGGCCTCGGCGTGACCGAAGCCGCGATCGTCGAGCAGGAGATCTCCGCGTCCGGTGGCGGGATGAACGCGTGCAGCGCGGTGCACATCGGCATCTTCGGCTTCGACCCGATCATCCGACACGGCTCCGAGGACCTGAAGCAGCGCTTCCTCCCGAGAGTGCCGAGTGGTGACCTGCACATCAGCTTCGCTGTGACCGAGCCGGACGCCGGGACGGACACCACGAACATCAGCACGTTCGCGACGAAGGTGCCCGGCGGGTATCGAGTCAACGGCAAGAAGGTTTGGATCACCAAGGCGCAGCAAGCCGAGCGGATGCTGCTGCTGTGCCGGACGACCAAGCGCAAGGACGTCGAGAAGAAGACCGACGGCATGACCTTGCTGTTCGCGGAGATGGACCGCAACCACGTGGACATCCGCGAGATCCCCAAGCTCGGCCGCAACGCCGTCAACACCAACGAGCTTTTCATCGACGACCTGTTCGTTGCCGACGAGGACGTCGTGGGGGAGGTCGGCAAGGGGTTCCGGGCGATCCTCGCCGGCCTCAACGCCGAGCGGATCATCGCGTCCAACGCGGCGATCGGGATCGGACGGGCGGCGCTGCGGCGCGCAGCCGCATACGCGAAGGAACGCGTGGTGTTCGGCCGGCCGATCGGCCAGAACCAGGGGATCTCGTTCCCGATCGCCGAGGCGCTCATCCGGCTGGACGCAGCTGAGCAGATGGTCAACAAGGCGGCGTGGCTACTGGACAACGGGCTGCCCTGCGCGCGCGAGGCGAACATGGGCAAGTTCCTCGCCGGTGAGGCCGCGTTCAAAGCGGCCGACGTTGCCGTCCAGACGCACGGCGGGTACGGGTACGGCAAGGAGTTCCACGTCGAACGCTACTTCCGTGAGGCTCGGCTCAAGCGGCTGTCGCCCATCAGCCAGGAGATGGTCCTGAACTACGTCAGCGAGCATGTGCTCGGTCTGCCCCGCAGCTACTGACCCGGCCTAAGCCGAGCATCAACGAAATGGATGCGTGAGTGAACCCCTACCGCACAGTGCTGTTCGTGCCGGCGCACAAGACGACGTGGTTCGACAAGGCAGTCGACTCAGGTGCGGACGCGGTCTGCTTCGACCTCGAGGACTCCGTTCCTGCTGATCTCAAGCCAGCGGCGCGTGAAGAGGTCGCCGCGGCGGTGGAGCGCTTCTCCAAGTCTCACCCGAAGCTCGGCCTGTTCGTCCGACCGAACTCCTTGGCGACCACGCTGACCGGCAGTGACCTCGAAGCATCGGTGGCCCCTGGGTTGACCGGGTTGTTCGCGCCGAAAGTGAACTCCGCGATCGACGTCATCCGCTATGACACGTTGGTCGACCACTTCGAAGCGCGCGCGGGGGTCGCGGGGATCGAGTACATCATCCCGATCGAGACGATCGACGGCATCCAGAACTGCGCCGAGATCGCGAAGGCGTCTTCTCGGGTGGGAGCGCTCATCGGGCCGACGGCCGAGCATGCCGACATTGCGAAGGCGGTGGGGTATGAGTGGAGCCCCGACGGCCTGGAGTCGCTGTACCACCGGACCCGGATCCTGCTGGCCACCAGGGCGGCGGACCGCCACCCGCTCACTGCCCTGTGGGAGCGCATCCACGACCTCGATGGTCTGCGTACTTTCGCTACCCAAGGCCGCAAGATGGGCTTCCGCGGCCAGGTCGTGCTGAGTCCGACCCATGTCCCGGTCGTCAACCAGGTGTACACACCGGACTCCGAGACCATCGACTTCTACCGCGGCCTGCTGGACACGTACTACGAGGCGGAGCGCCGCGGCGACGGAGCCGTCATGTACGGCGAGATCCACGTGGACAAGGCGCACGCAGACAAGGCCGAAGAGTGGCTGGCCCGCGTCGACCGGCTCGCCGACCTCAACGGCGGCATCTAGCGCTGCGTCTTCCCGCTCTGTCACCCGCTTGTCACACACGAGGAGACCCCAATGGCCGGCCTGTACTACGAGGACTTCGTGATCGGCCAGGAGTACCGGCACGAGTGGTCCCGAACGGTCACCGAGACCGACACCGTCATGTACTGCTCGATCACGATGAACCCCGCGCCGATCCACCTGGACGCGCACTACATGGAGACCACGATCCACGGCCAGCGGCTCGTGCCCAGCCTGTACACGGCCGGGCTGATCGGCGGGATGATCGTGCACGACCTCACCCTCGGAACCACCCTCGGGAACCTCGGCTACACGAAGTTCGACTTCCCCAAGCCGGTGTTCCACGGCGACACGCTTCGGGCGGAGAGCACCATCCTGGACAAGCGCGAGTCGAAGAGCCGGACCGACTCGGGCATCGTCTACTTCGAGCACCGTGGGATCAACCAGCGCGGCGAGCTGGTGCACATCGCCCACCGTGCCGGTCTGATGCTCAAACGTCCGACCGAGGACGAACCCGTCACAGGCTCGAACGCGACCTGAGCCCGTACACCCGGCGCGCGGTGCCACCCATGACCAGAGCGCGTTCTGGTTCAGAGGCGGCCGTCAACAAGGTCAACGCCGTGTCGACCGTGCGGCCATAGGGCGCGGCGCGAACGCTGACCGGCCAGTCCGAGCCGAACATGACCCGGTCAGCGCCGAAGAACTCGAGCACCAGATCCGCGAACGGTCGCAGGTCGTCAACCGACCAGTCCGGCAGCCGGGCCATCGTGGTCAGCCCGGAGAGCTTGCAGACGAGGTTGGTGCATTGCCCGAGACCGCGCATGAGCGACGCCCATTCGCTTGCCACCGCGGAACTCCATCCCGACGCGATCGGCGGCTTGCCGGCGTGGTCGAGCACGAACGTCAACTGTGGGTAGGCCGCCACGACTGCGGCGGCTTCGGCGAGCTGAGCCGGTCGCAGCATCAGCTCGCAGACCAAACCGGCGTCCCGGAGCGTGGCCAACGCGGACCCCGCGGCGACCGAACGCAACCAGGCACCAGGGTCCGCCTCTGCCTGCGCCTGGTGCCGGATACCGACCAACGTGTCCGCGCCCGGCAGGCCGCGCAGGTGCTCGATGCGCGCCGGAAGATCATGGGCAGTGAGGTCGGCCCAGCCCACGACACCGGACACGGCGAGGCTGGAGTCTGCAAGCTCGAGGTACTCGCGAGTCTCGTCCTCGACGTTGAGCACTTGCACGAGAACGCACTCGGAGACCCGTGCGGCGCTGAGCTCTTCCTCGAGGTCCTCGAGCTCGAAGTCGCGGTTGATCTGGGGCATGGTGCGAGAGTCGATCCAGGGTTGTGCACGATGTGACAGCGCCCAGAGATGAACGTGCGCGTCGAGGATGTCCACCGGTGCGTCTGCGTCAGGTCTGCCGCCGGCCGGGCTCACCCATTCCATCGGCGGATCAGCGCCGCGATCGCCTGCCCCCCGCCGATGCACAACGACACGACCCCTTGCTCGAGGTCGCGCCGGACGAGATCGAGTACCAGCCGGACGGTGAGGATCGCGCCGGTCGCGCCCACCGGGTGTCCGAGGGCGATCGCGCCGCCGTAGGGGTTCGTGCGCTGGGGGTCGAGCTTGGTGTCCCGGATCACCGCCACCGCTTGCGCGGCGAAGGCTTCGTTCAGCTCGACGGTGTCGAGGTCCTTGGGGGTCAGCCCGTGGCGATCAAGCAAGGAACCGATCGCCTGCGTGGGCGCATATCCCATGAGCTCGGGCTCTATCGCGGCCGTTGTGACCGAGACCACCGAGGCGAGCGGCCGCAAACCCAGGGCGGCTGCAGTGCTGGCTCGGCTCAGCACGAGTGCCGCGGCGCCGTCGTTGATGCCGGAGGAGTTGCCGGCCGTGACGGTGCCCTCGCGGTCGAAGACCGGCCTCAGCTTGGCGAGGTCGTCGACGGTCGTGCCAGGGCGGGGATGCTCGTCCCGGTCCACGACGTGCGGTCGACGACCACCGACCTCGACCGGGACAATCTCCTCGGCGAAGGCCGTCGCGGCGATCTCGCTCGTCGCTCGGCGCTGGCTCTCCGCGGCAAACTCGTCCTGCTCCACGCGGCTGACTCCGAACTTGCGGGCGACGGCTTCGGCGGTCGCGCCCATCGGGATCTGCAGGAACGGGTCGGTGAGCACGGCCATCGTGCCGTCGAGCAACGTCCGGTCGCCGAGGCGGTAGCCGTCGCGGGCACCGAAGTCGAGGAACGGCAGTCGGCTCATGTTCTCGTCGCCGCCGGCGATGATGACGTCGGCATCCCCGTTGCGGATCTGCAAGGCGGCGGACCACACGGCCTGCAGGCCGCTCCCGCACAGCCGGTTGACGGTGAACGCCGGCGTCGTCACGGGCAAGCCGGCAGCGAGCGCGACCCGACGGGCGTTGTAGGCGTCCGGGCCGACTTGACCAATGCAGCCCATCACCACTTCGTTCACCTGGTCGTTCTCGACCCCGGCCCGCTCCAGCGCTGCGCGGGCCGCGGCGGCTCCGAGCTCGTGCGCAGGGACGGTGCTGAGCGCGCCGCCGAAGGACCCAACGGGAGTCCTGGCACCGGAGATGATCACGATCGGATCGCTGGCGTTATCCATGCGTATCATTATGCTGTATTGTCGTCGCTACCGTCTAGGCACCGAGTGCCACACCCCCGTCGGAAGGTCGGTTCGGGATGCCGCTGCACGTCAAGCAGTCTGCCGCGTGGCCAGCGGTCCTGGAGCGGGCGAAGCTGATGGCGCCGCAGGCCTTCGAGCCGCCTACTGGGCGGGCCGCGCCGTTGCGACTGCGCAACCTCGTGGACGGCGTCTGGTCCCATGGCGGCGAGCCGCTGCTCGCGGTCTCGCCGGTCGATGCGGTCGGCCTCGCCGAGCTGTCGATGCTGGATGCCGGTGCTGCGCACAGTGCCGTGGCCGCAGCCGCCGATCAGCACCGCGACTGGAGCAAGGAGCCACTCGAGCAGCGGCGAGCGATCGTCCGTGCCGCGCTCGACCGGCTGGTCGAGGCGCGCGACGACCTGGCGTTGCTGCTGGCGTGGGAGATCGGCAAGCCGTGGCGGCTCGCGACCGCGGACGTGGACCGCTGTCTGGACGGGGTGCGCTGGTACCTGGACAACGTCGACGAGATGCTTGCCACCGACTCCGAGGGCCGGCCGTTCGAGCGCGGTCCGCTGCCCGGCCCGGTGAGCAACATTGCGTCGTGGAATTATCCGATGAGCGTGCTGGTGCACGCGGAGCTTGTGCAAGCGCTGGCCGGTAATGCGGTGGTCGCCAAGGCCCCGACCCAGGGCGGCGCAGTGACGTTGACGGTCGCTCATGCCCTGATGGCCGAGGCCGGCGTGCCGGTGACCCTGGTGTCAGGGTCGGGCGCCCGGCTGTCGCAGGCACTCGTCTCGTCCACGGACGTCGGCGCGGTCGCGTTCGTCGGTGGCCGGACCAACGGGGCGGAGGTGGCCGCGTCGCTGGTGGACACCGGCACCCGGCACATGCTTGAGCAGGAGGGTTTGAACGCGTGGGGGATCTGGGACTTCTCCGACTGGGACGCGTTGCAACCGTTGCTGCGCAAGGGTTTTGAGTATGCGAAGCAGCGCTGCACCGCGTACCCGCGGTTCGTGGTGCAGCGCAGGCTGGTTGACCGGTTCCTGGCGGTGTACCTGCCGGTGCTGGCCGACCTGCGGTTCGGTCACCCGTTGGCGGTCGAGTCGGACGATGACGACCTGCCGGAGCTGGACTTCGGCCCGGTGATCTCGTCGGCCAAAGCGACCGAGCTGGCTGAGCAGGTCGACGAGGCGTTGCGGCATGGCGCCGTGCCGCTCTACCGCGGGGACGTCGCTGCCGGCCGATACGTGCCCGGCCAGGACACCGCCGCATACGTGGCCCCGGCCGCGCTGCTGGCGCCGCCCGGGATCAGCCGGTTGATGCACGCCGAGCCGTTCGGGCCGATCGACACCGTGGTGGTGGTGGACACCGAGGCCGAGCTGCTCGCCCAGATGAACGCCTCGAACGGTGCCCTGGTCGCCAGCATCGCCTGCGACGACATGACGCTCGCGAACCGGCTCGCGGAACACGTCAACGCATTCAAGGTCGGCATCAACGCGCCCCGCTCCCGCGGTGACCGCGATGAGCCGTTCGGCGGCAACGGCGCCTCGTGGAAGGGTGCGTTCGTTGGCGGCCGACACCTCGTGCACGCGGTCACCGAGGGCCCGGAAGATGAGCGGCTGTACGGCAACTTCCCCGACTACAGCCGCACACCGCGCCCCTGACCCGACCACTCTTGTTGTTGGTCATTTGTGGTCATGCGGTATGCGGCCGCCTCGCCCTAGCGTCGGCCGCAACCGGAAAGGGGTGGGCGGTATGCCGAAGTTCATGGTCAGCGCGTCGTACACGGTCGAGGGCCTACAGGGGCTGAAGAAGGAAGGCGCGAGCGGGCGGGCCAAGGCGGTCGAGGAGCTGGTGGCGTCCCAGGGTGGATCGGTCGAGGCGCTCTACTGGGCATTCGGCGACCACGACGTGGTCGTGATCGCGGAGCTCCCGGACAACAGCTCCGCGGCCGCGGTCGCACTGTCGGTCTCGGCCTCCGGTGCCGCGACCTGCACCACCACCGTCCTGCTCTCCGCCGAGGAGGTCGACCGAGCCGTCCAGGCACGGGTTCTGTACCGGCCGCCGGGCACCTGACCCCGACCCGGGCCCCCGCGGATGTGAACGTTCGCGGTAGGACCCGGTCCCGGCCTCGCGCGGTGCATCTGGCTTCGCAGGTTGCGCGAACGCACGCGGCCTCGTTAAATTGCCTCAATGAATGTTGAGACAAATCTCGTGGCGAGGGCGCGGGCACATGCGGCGCTCGGCGACGAGACCCGGCTTGCCATCATCGACGCGTTGCATGTTCAAGACCGTGCACCATCGGAGCTGCAGCAGCTTCTCGGAACGACGTCGAACCTCTTGGCCCACCACCTCCGCGTGCTCGAAGGCGCCGGTGTCATCGAGCGGCTGACCTCCGAGGGCGACCGCCGCCGCGCATACCTCAGTCTCCGAGCCGACGCGCTGGCCGAACTGCTCCCGGGTCGGCGGATAGTGGCTCCCCGGGTCGTCTTCGTCTGCACGCACAACTCTGCGCGGTCACAGCTCGCGGCAGCCATCTGGAGTCGCGCGAGCCGGATCCCGACAACCAGCGCGGGGACGACCCCCGCACCGTGTGTGCACCAAGGGGCGCTGGCGGCGGCGCGGCGACACGGATTCGCAATTCGTCGACCCGTGACCCGAGCAGTGGGCGACGTGCTGCGCAGGAGCGACCTGGCGGTTGTGGTCTGCGACCGTGCCCACGAGCAGCTGAAGGCTTCCACTCGGTTGCATTGGTCGGTCGCTGACCCCGTGCCCACCGGTACCCAACTCGCGTTCGACCGCACCATCGACGACCTCACCCACCGGATCGAACGGCTGGCCCTCGCGGTCGAGCAAGGAGCCTGACATGACCGATGGCTCCCTGGCGGCGCCGCGCATGTTGACCCTTGAGCAGGCCGCAGCCATGAAGACGGCTGCCGAGCGGCTGCGAGGCGAGTTCACCGACGTGTTTGGAAGCGAGACGGTCGAGTTGTTCCTCTACACCTCCCACGACCACCTCGCCGATCACGCTGCAACCGTCAGTGACCTTCCGTCGCTCGCCGAGCGCCTCGCGCGCCAAAGACTCCGGGCGCTCGCGCGGGTCGAGGCCAAGTCGCTCGAGGGCACTCCGACGGCGCTGTTTCTGTGCACGCACAACGCGGGGCGCTCGCAGATGGCGCTCGGGTTCTTCCAGCAACTGGCGGGTGATCGAGCGATCGCGTGGTCCGGCGGCTCCGAGCCGGGCACCGAGATCAACCCCGCCGCCATCGCGGCGATGGCCGAGCGCGCCATCGATATCACCCAGGAGTTCCCCAAGCCGTGGACCGATGAGATCTTGCGGGCCGCCGACGTGGTCATCACGATGGGCTGTGGGGATGCCTGCCCGGTGATCCCCGGCAAGCGATACGTGGACTGGCGGCTCGATGACCCCGCCGGCCTCGGCGTGGACGCCGTCCGTCCGATTCGAGACGAGATCGAGCGCCGGGTGCGTGCGCTGCTCGACGAGATGGGCGTCACGGACTGATTTGAGTGACGCCGTCGGGCCGACTCGACTTCGCCATGCCAGGCAGCGAGCCCACAGTGACCGTGAGCGCGAGTCCGAACCAGGACATGCCCGCCGCGCCGATCAGTCGTGGGCCGGACGCCGTCCACCCCGCCAACACCGACTCTCGCGCAGATGAGGTTTGCTGGGCCAATGGAATATCGCACCCTGGGCCGCAGCGGCTGCGGCGTGTCAACGTATGCGCTCGGCACCATGACCTTCGGAAGCGAGACCGATGAGGCGGGCAGCCACGAGCAGCTCGACGTCTTCGTCGAGGGGGGTGGCACGTTGGTGGACACCGCCGACGTGTACTCGGCCGGCGTCTCGGAGGAGATGATTGGCCGCTGGCTCGCCGCCCGCTCCGCGGACGTCCGCGATCGGATCGTGCTCGCCACCAAGGGCCGCTTCGCCATGGGCCCGGACCGCAACGACATCGGCAGTTCGCGTCGACACCTACGGCGTGCGTTGGACGCCTCACTGCGCCGGCTCGGCGTCGACCACATCGACCTCTACCAAATGCACGCGTGGGACCCGGTGACCCCGATCGACGAGACCTTGCGGTTCCTCGACGACGCGGTGTCGGCTGGCCTGGTCGCATACATCGGACTGAGCAACTTCACCGGCTGGCAGACGCAGAAAGCCGTGGACCTGGCCGAGCGGTACGGGTGGGTTCGGCCGGTCACGATGCAGCCGCAGTACAACCTGCTGGCGCGTGAGATCGAGTGGGAGGTCGTCCCGGTCTGTGTCAACGAAGAGCTCGGACTGCTGCCGTGGTCGCCGCTGGGCGGCGGCTGGCTGACCGGCAAGTACACCCGCGACGCACCGCCGACCGGCGCCACCCGGCTGGGCGATGACCCTGACCGCGGGGTCGAGGCGTACGGCCCACGGTCGGTCCAGCAACGCACCTGGGACGTCGTCGACACGGTCCGTGCGGTCGCCGAGGAGCTGGGCCGGTCGATGGCGGAGGTCGCCCTCGCGTGGGTGCACGACCAACCGGGCGTCACTTCGGTCATCCTCGGTGCCCGCACCACCGATCAGCTGCGCCAGAACCTCGGCGCCAGCGGCCTCCACCTGGACGAGGGGCAGACCGCACGGTTGAACGCGGCCAGCGAGCCGGATGTCGGCGACTACCCCTACGGCGCCAAGGGCGTCGAACAGCGGGGACGCACCGTCTGACGCGGGCCGACCCGACCGTCGGCAATCGCTGCTTCACCCCATCGGCTGCGTCGGGAGTGCGGCCGATCCCGACATCGGCGCCGCGGCCCTGCCCGACGCCCGGATCGTGATGCTCCAGGGCCAAGCGCATATGGCTCACATGGCGGCTCCAGGCATGCTCGCGGAGGCGGTCCTCGATTTCCTCCACGACTGACCGACGCGACGTCCTTACCCTGATGCCTCCCTGACTTAGGTCCTCAGGGTGAGGTGGGGAAGGCCCCACCCCCAACTTGGGGGTCGGCCCCAATGATTCGCGCCCGCTCCACCGACAGCCTCATATGCGGTTGCCATCCATCCGCAGACGAGCTCAAGGGGAGCCCTCCATGTCAGCCTCGACGACCACGCTCACCAGGCCACCAGCACCTGATCCGACGAGGCCGATGCGGCGCGGAGCCGTCGTCCGCGTCGCCGGCTGGAGCGCGCGCCACAAATGGACCGCGCTCGCGTTGTGGATCGCCTTCGTCGCCGCGTCCGTCGTGCTCGGCGGCATGGTTGGGTCGCAGGAGATCTCAGACGAGGACGAGGGCAGTGGTGCCTCGGCCAGCGCAGATGCGGCGCTCAACGACGCCGACTTCGGGACTCACCCGACGGAGCAGGTGCTGATCCAGCTGGCGGCCGGTGGCACCCTCACCCCCGGCGACTACGAGGCCGCCGCCGCCGCGCTCGCGGCTGCATACGGCACCGTCGAGGACGTGGGCAGCATCGGCGAGCCCATCCCGTCCGCTGACGGCACTTCCGTCATGATCCCCGTCGAGCTGGACGCCGGGCTGGCCGCGGATGCGGACGACGACGTGGTCTATGAGGCCGCGTCGGATGCGGCCGTGGCGGTGCTCGCACAGACGGAATCGGTTGCAACCGAATTCCCGGACCTACGGATCGAGCAGGTCGGAGATGTCTCACTCGACAACGCGATCAGCGAGGTGTTCGAGGAGGACTTCGTCCGGGCGGAGATGCTCTCCATCCCGATCACGCTCATCATCCTGGTCGTCGCCTTCGGCGCGCTGATTGCCGCCTCGGTGCCCGTCATGCTGGCCCTGACGTCGGTTGCGGCCGCCGTCGGGCTGTCGGCGTTCGCGTCGTACGTCTTCCCGTCCACCGAGTTCCTGGCCAGTGTCGTCCTGCTCATCGGGATGGCCGTGGGCGTCGACTACTCGCTGTTCTACATCCGCCGAGAGCGCGAGGAGAAGGCGAAGGGCGCCGGCAAGATCGATGCCATCGAGATCGCTGCGGCCACCTCAGGTCGCGCGGTCGTCATCTCCGGTCTCACGGTGATGGTGGCGATGGCCGGCATGTTCCTGGCCGGCAATGCGGTCTTCACATCATTCGCCGTCGGCACGATCCTGGTCGTTGCGATGGCGGTCGTCGGGTCGCTCACCGCCCTGCCGGCGCTGCTCTCCATCTTCGGCAGGTGGGTCGACCGGCCACGCGTCCCGCTGCTCTGGAGGCTGCAGCGGCGCAGTGGCACGGGACGCTTCTGGCCGACGATCCTCAAGCCGGTGCTCGCCAAGCCGGCGATTGCCTTCATTGTCTCGGCCGGCCTGCTGATCGCCCTCGCCCTGCCGGCCCTCGGCATGGTGCTACGTAACCCTGGCGTCGAGGACCTGCCGCGGTCGATCCCGGAGATGCAGACCTACGACCGCCTTACCGCCGCATACCCGAGCGAGGGCATCTCGCACACCGTCGCAATCTGGACCGAGGACGGCACCGCGCTGGACCAGGACGCGGTGGATGCCGCAGTCGCCGATCTGGAGACGCAGGCGACCAGCAGCGGCCTTTTCGCGGAGACGGAGGAACCGGTCACCGCCGAGTACAGCCTCGACGGGTCGGTCGCGCAGGTCGATCTGCCACTGCCCTACACCGACGAGGACCCGCGCGCGGTCGAGTCGCTCGACCTCCTGCGGGATGACCTCCTGCCGGCCACCGTCGACCAGGTCAGTACGACCGAATCCGGCGTGACGGGATTCGTCGCCGGCAGCCAGGACTTCACCGACGAGATGACGCAACGACTGCCATATGTCATCGGGTTCGTGCTGCTGCTCACGCTGGTCGTGCTCTTGCTGGCGTTCCGGTCGCTGACGATCGCGCTGACCGCGATCGGGCTCAACCTGCTGTCCGTCGCGGCCGCATACGGTCTGTTGACCCTGGTGTTCCAGAACAGCTGGGCCGAGGACCTGCTCGGATTCCAGTCCAACGGTGGGGTGGTGACCTGGCTGCCGCTGTTCCTGTTCGTGATCCTGTTCGGCCTCTCGATGGACTACCACGTGTTCGTCGTCAGCCGCATCCGGGAGGCGAGGGGAAACGGTCTGTCGACTCGCGAAGCCATCGCCAGCGGAATCACCAGCTCGGCCGGCACGGTGACAAGCGCGGCGATCGTGATGGTCGGGGTCTTCGCGGTCTTCGCCACGCTGACGCCGCTGGACTTCAAGCAGATGGGGGTCGGGCTCGCGGCCGCGATCCTCATCGACGCCACCATCGTCCGGGCGGTGTTGCTCCCGTCCGCGATGGCGCTCCTCGGTGAGCGCAACTGGTGGCTGCCCGGGTGGATGCAGCGGCTCCCCAGCCTCGACCACGCGTAGCGGCCACCATCCCAGGGCCGGGCGCGTCGATCCCCGACGGCGCGCCCGGCCCGTCCAACACTCCCGATGGGTCAGCCGGTCGCCGAGTGGCCTTTGCCCGGCCAGAACGGCCACTCTTCGAAGTACCGGCATCGGCCATCTGCGGCGAACCGGATCACCCACAGGTCCCGGTACTCGTGCCCCACGGTCTCCCCGTAGTGCACCTCCAGCCGGACGACGCCGGTGTCGCCCTCGACCGCGACGATGTCGCTGGTCACCGTGAAGACGTCGTCCTCCGTCCAGAACTCTCTGATCGCATCCAGCCCGATGAGCGGTTCCTGGTACGGGTCGTACCAGTACTGCGCATCCTCGGTGAAGATCGTCGCGAGCTGGTCGACCGCGTTGCCGCGCCAATACCTCTCGTATGCGGCCACCCATGCGGCCACGTGGTCACGAGTGGCGTTCATGTGCGGGCCAGGGCCTCAGCCCACGCCTCGAGCGAAGCGGGGGTCGGCGTCGCGATGATGACGTCGCGCACGTGCGTCGGCGTGGAGTGCAGCACCTTGAGCGCGATGCGGGTCATGTCTTCCATCGGCCATGCCCACGACAGCGTCGGCACCGCCAGAGACCTCGCGCCTCGCCGGTCGGCGATGGCCAGCACAGAGCGGTATGCCTCCGCCAGCAGGTACTCATGATCGGCCTGTGGTGACCACTTCACGGCCTGCACGGTGATCCGACGGGGATCGCCGTTCCTTTCGAAGCGCGGATGTCGACGCGTTTCCACAGAGACGTAGGCGTCCACCGGCTGGCGCGACGCAGCGCCGAGCACGACGCGGACGGCCGGACCGCGACGCAGCGGCATGAAGCCACGGTAGGTCAGCGCACCGGATCCCGTCGCCTGAGAACCTGCGCCGTGATCGGCGCGACCGAGTCGCCGGGACACTTGTGCGTCGATGACGATGGCGGTTGCCGACGTCGGGTCGGTCTGGCCGCGGTGTGGCCCCGTTCGTGACGAGAGCCGCGTGGGTGAATGACATCGCTGTGATTTGCCGCATACGATGGCGAGGCGGCAGCGGGAGGCCCCGGGCCGCGAGACAAGCACTACGACCGGCGGGAGGAGCCAAGCATGGACCCCGCTCAAGTTCCCTCGAACGATCCGGCAGGGCTCACCGCGCGCGAACACGAGATCCTTGCCTTCGAACGGCAATGGTGGAAGTACGCCGGGTCCAAGGAGCAGGCGATCCGGGACCTGTTCGGGATGTCGTCCACGCGCTACTACCAGGCGCTGAACTCCCTCATCGACCACCCTGGGGCGATGGCGATTGACCCCATGCTCGTCAAGCGGTTGCGGCGGATGCGCGCTTCTCGCCAACGGATCCGCAGCGCACGCCGGTTAGGCGTGGAGCCCTGAGGCGACCGCCGGTGTGATGGGCCGCGAGGCGACCGCGCTCGGGTTGCCGGTTTCGCCGGAGGGCGCGGCTGGCGTCGCGGCCATCCTGGATGATCCGGCAGGTGCGCTGCTCGCCACCGACTTCGACGGGACGCTGGCGCCGATCGTGGATGATCCCGCGGACGCACGCCCGGCGGCAGGCGCGGTCGAGACGCTTGCCGCTCTCGCGGCACACGTCGGGCGCGTCGTCGTCGTCACCGGCCGCCCAGCACAGCTCGCGGTCGATCTCGGCGGCATCCGCGCAGTGCCCGGCGCTGTGGTGCTCGGCCTTTATGGTGCCGAGCGATGGCAGGACGGAACCCTGACGCCGGCGGCACCACCGAACGGCCTGTCGCAGGCGCGCCGAGAGGTCGAGGTCGTGATCGACGCTTTCCCAGGCGTGAGCATCGAGGACAAGGGTGCAACGTTCGCAGTGCACACCCGCACGTCAGCCGAGCCGTCGGCGTCCTTCGCCGCCCTTAGGCCACGAATCGAGGCAATCGCAGCCGCCTGTGGACTGCGGGTCGCGCCGGGTCGGTTTGCGCTTGAGGTGCACGGTCTCGACCACGACAAGGGCGAGGCGCTGGAGTCGATCGCCACCCAGACTGCGGCGCGCGCGGTGGTGTACTGCGGCGACGACGTCGGGGACTTGGCCGCGTTCGCGACGGTCCGCCGGCTTCGCACGCGCGGTATCGCTGGACTCACGGTCGCCGCGCGCTCGGACGAGGTCCCGGCTGCCGCGGCAGACGCCGACCTGGTGGTTGATGGTCCGTCGGGCGTGGTCGACTTCCTGCAGCGGCTGCTCGCTGCTTTGTGAACGCGATCAGAGGGCGTCGAGCTGGGAGGAGAGCCACGCGCTGGGCGGCATCGCCGTCGCCGCTGCAATGAGTCCCTTGGTTCGACGACGACGCTCGTCCGGGTCCATTGAGAGCGCCCGGTGCAGCGCCTCCGCAGTCTCGACCACGTCGAAGGGGTTGATCACCAAGGCGTCGGCGGACATCGCCTCGGCCGCGCCGGCCTCGCGGGACAGGACCAGGACGCAGCCGTCCTCGGCGAGCACCGGTCCCTCCTTCGCCACCAGGTTCATACCGTCGCGCACCGGGTTGACGAGCAGCACGTCCGCGAGTCGGTATGCGGCCAACGAGCGCGCG